>DAIPYL010000004.1:41464-66611 GCA_036782755.1 Jeotgalicoccus sp.
ATTACGGTATCGATTTTAAATAACAGCTTAACAAAAAACAGCGTCTCCTCTGTCGGGGAGACGCTGTTTTACATTCATATTAACTTATTTTAAACGTTCCATAGAATTCTCAAAATTATTAAGCTGCTCATCGCTTCCTATAAGAATCAGTATGTCGCCTGCCAGTATACTAATCTGCTGATCGGGACTGACCATAATATCATTGTCTCTCTTAATCGCGATAATACTGATACCGAATTTATCGTGTAAATTTAAATCTTTAATACGCTTATTTTCCAATCTTGCCGGTGCGCTGTATTCAATAATGGAATGACTGCTTGATACTTCCAAATATTCAACAACTGATGACGAAACCAGTCTGTGTGCAATTCTGCGTCCCATATCTCTTTCAGGATGCACGACGATATCTGCTCCGATTTTCTCAAGCACTTTACCGTGATAACTGTTCTGGGCTTTCGCTGTTACTTTTTTTACACCCAGGTCTTTCAGTATAAGGGTTGTCAGTATGCTCGCCTGGATATTATCACCAATCGCAACGATAACATTATCGTAGTTATTTATACCGATGCTTTTCAGCATCACTTCATCGGTTGAATCTCCGATAATACCTTCGGAATAATAGTCCTGATATTCATTAACTCGTGATTCATCTGTATCAATGACGAGAACATCGGCATTCATTTCGCTTAATTCCATAACGATGCTTCCGCCAAATCTTCCGAGTCCGATGACTGCTACTTCTTTTTTCATAGTATCAACCTGTTCCTTAAGTGACTAGTATTTTTTATTCCCTTTAACATAATCCTTATCGAACAAGAATAATCTTGCAAGCAGGAATAATGATGGAATTAATAATAGTAAACCTAATACGAAGACTACTGTCAATGCAAAGGCCATATTTTCATTAACTACAGCATCATTAATATTTACATACGGATAAAGAATGTACGGCAGTTTACTGATGCCGTAGCCGTAAAATGCAAATCCGTACTGAAGCATAATCATAATAAATGCTGTACCGTAGTTGCGGCGTTTCCATATAAGGAATACTGCAACCATCATTGCAAGTAAACTCAGACCAAATAGATACCAGTAATCCTGAGCACGCATGAAGTGTTCGTAGTTATGCTGTCTGAGACCAAGGAATGTAAACTGTGTAATGACCAGTGTCGGCAGTGTCCAGATTAAGAACCACGTTCTCGTTAAATCACTTGCCTTTTTATCTTCTGCTTTTGCTGCGTAGAACGTCAGGAATCCGCTCGAAATATAAAGTACTGAGATAATTGCAAGGAATACTACGGACCAGCCGTACGGACTGAATATGAGTTCTTCAACATTCAGATTAATACCTGTTGCTGTCTCATCTATATAACCGCCCTCCGAAATTACGAGAGCAACCGACAGCGCTGCCGGAATCAGCAGTCCTGTTATTCCGTACAATGCCGACCATGAAAGCTTACTCTCAAGATTATATGAGTTAAACGCGTAATACGAGCCGCGAATCGATAACAGTATTAAAGCAACCGAGCCCGGAATTAACAGCGTTGTTCCTAAATAATATGCTGTGTCCGGATAAAATCCTACAATTCCGACGAAGAAGAAAACGAAGAATACGTTTGTCGTCTCCCACACGGGGTTTAAATAACGTGTGATAATCGGATTGATGATGTTATCATCACCGGTTAATTTCGAATAGAAGTTAAAGAACCCTGCACCAAAATCAATCGAGGCGATGATTACATACAGATATAAGAACGTCCATAATACCGTGACGCCGATAATCTCATAATCCAGGCTCATGGCAATCGACCTCCTTCACCTTTAGATACGATACCGGATTCTCCGTACCATTTCAGTTTATCTTCTTCAGCCGACTGGCCTTTAAACATTCTGAGCAGTACGTATATGCTTGTAAAACCAAGAACGACGTATAACAGAGCAAATGCAATCAGCGTAATACCGAGACCGTCTGCCTGCGTAACTGCTTCCGACACTCTCATATAACCGCGGACAATCCACGGCTGACGCCCCATTTCTGCTAAGAACCAGCCTGCTTCAATAGCGAGAAAAGAAAGCGGTCCTGCCAGAGCATACATATATAAGAGTCCCGGATGATGCTCGTGAATTTTCGTCCACCGTTTTGTAAACTTAACGATAAAGTACACAGCAGCAACACTAAGTCCGTACATTCCGAAAAATACCATCAAATCAAAGAAGTAATGGATAATCAGCGGCGGGTGTTCATCTTCCGGAATATCATTCAATCCTGTAACTTCCGTATCAAATGAATTCCCTGCGAGGAAGCTGAGAGCCCACGGGATGCGCAGCTCATATTTAATTTCCTGAGTTTCTTCATCTAAAATACCGAAAAGTACCAGGTCTGCATTTTCTTCTGTTTCAAAATGCCATTCAAAAGCTGCCAGTTTTTCAGGCTGGTGTTCGTGCAGGAATTTAGCTGTTAAGTCCCCCGCAAGCAATGTCAGTCCGGCCATAATAATACCGATTGACATCATCACTTTTAAACCTTTTTTATGATATGTTTTATCTTCCTGATGTGACGCACGAAGCAGTTTTACAGCACTGATTGTCGCCATCAGGAAAGCAACTGTCATATAAGCTGTAACTACAACGTGAAATATCCTCACCCATGCGGACGGGTTAAACATCGCGGCAATCGGATCGATATTTAAAAACTCTCCGCCTTCGAAATCAAATCCTGCCGGTGTATTCATAAATGAGTTCACCGTCGTAATGAAAACTGCTGATAATGTAGAACCGATAACAATTGGTATATTTAACAGCCAGTGATACCAGGGGTTTTTAAAACGATTCCACGTATATAAAAATATTCCAAGGAAAATAGCCTCAAAGAAAAACGCAAACGTCTCCATAAACAGCGGCAATGCTATAATCTGTCCGCCGAGCCTCATAAAGTCCGGCCAAATTAAGGACAGCTGCAGACCGATTATCGTTCCGGTCACAACACCGACTGCTACGGTAACCGTATAACCTTTGGCGATACGGCGCGCCATCGTTAAGTACTGCGCATCTTTGTTTCGTATTCCCAGAAATTCAAGAACCATAAAAACGATAGGAACGCCGACTCCGATAGTGGCAAAAATTATATGAAAGCCTAATGTCATACCGGTCAAGACGCGTCCAATTAATACCTCATCCATTTATACTCACCTCATATTCATACCTATTATTATAACTGTTTTACTGTCTTCTATTAAATGGTAAGGTCTAAAATTTAGTGACATATTTGTGAATAAATTAACATACTTTGTATTTCAATTTTTAAACTGTCTGGTTATTAGGTATTTTTACCCTGCTGTGGAAGTACAATCCAATTATAACCATGATGAGCAGACTCGTTATCGCAATACGGGACGCAATTGTTCCAAAATCGCTCAGCACTAATGTAATAGTGCCGTAAATAAATGGCCCCGCGATTGCACTCATCTTCGCACTGAATGCAAACAGTCCAAAGAACTGCCCTTCTTTTCCTTCAGGGGACAGTTCGATAATAATTGTTCTTGAGACAACCCATACTGAGCCCATCGCTACACCAAACAGGCTCGCTGCAATCCAGAATGTCCACATCGGCAATGGCAGTGCCGCTATTGTAATCGCTGTTGCGAGCAGCAGCCCAATCACACTGAAAGTCGGTTTAGAACCGTACTTCTGATTCACAAAACCAAAGACAAGTGCGCCGGCAATACTGAACAGTGTCGCTATCATAAAGACGACCAGGAACGCACTTGCTTCAAAACCGACAACCGTCGTTGCATACGGCTGCATCATGGCAATCGCTGTTGCCAGCGCATCGTTAATAAAGAAATAAGCAATCATAAAGAAGAAAATTGACGGATGTTTTTTAGCTTCTTTAAAAGTCCTGTAAATATCTTTATATCCTTTCAAAAATGTTTGTCTGGGTTTCTGCTTTTGTACAGGATCTTTGTTAATGAAAAATAAAGGCAGGGCAAAGATGAGGAATAAAATACCGCTCAGCCAGAATGCGTTATGAATGCTGCTGTCACCTATAATAATTAAAACAGAAAATATACCGAATAAAGTACCTAAATAACCAAGTGCAACACCAAATCCGGATATAAGCGGCACTTCTTTTTTACTGCCCAGTGATGACAGCATGCCGTCGTAAAAAACGTTGCCGGAACTGTATGTAAATTTAGCAAATACAAACAGCAGTATCGTTAGAAACAGTCCATTTGGTATACCGAATATTGTACCTGTATTCATTCCGCCGAACAGTCCCATCAGTATCGATGCACCTACGGTTAACAGTGTAAATATAATAATATATTTTTTACGTTTCCCTGTTCTGTCCATAAGTACTCCGAATAACGGTGAAAATAAAATAAGTAATAACGCACTTGCTGCGTTGGCATACGCTATGACAGTGGACGATATTTGTTCCAGACGGGTATTTGTACCAATTATTTCAGTTATGTATTGCGGGAAAAATAATGTCACTATATTCGCTGAAAATATCGTATTGGCAAAATCGAACAATGCCCATGCGAGGATAGGCAGTGATAAAAATAAGACGGCCGGCTTACGGCTTTGTCGCTGCATATATTAAACTTCCCTTCATTTTTTGTAAAAAAAGACATGCAGAAATACTTCTACATGCCCAGTGTACTATACAATATTTAAGATTAAGTTAAGTTTAAGTGTTCCTCAATTAAATAAAGAACATCTTCCGCACTGTCGCAGGACAACACCTGTTCGCTAAGCTGTTCCATATCGGTCTTTTTAATTTTCGAAATATATTCGCGTATAGCCAGTATATTTTTAGGAGTTACCGACAATTCATCAATACCGAATCCTGTAAGAAGAGCGATGGATTTATAATCGCATGCCATTTCTCCGCATATTCCAACCCATTTATTATGGTTACGGCCGCTGTCAATGACTTTCTTAATCAAACCGAGAACGCTTGGATGGTAAGGCTGGTATAAATCGCTTACCTGATCGTTCAGACGGTCTGCTGCCATCGTATACTGAATTAAATCGTTAGAACCGATACTAAAGAAATCCACGTGTTTTGCAAGCTGGTCGCTGATCATTGCTGCAGATGGTGTTTCAACCATTACCCCTGCTGCGATATCATTTAATGTTTCGCCGCTTTCAGCTTCGTATTTTTCTTTTTCTTCGACAAGCAGAGCTTTCGCTCTGTTAAATTCATCGATTGTAGTCACCATCGGGAACATTACTTTTAAGTTCCCGTGCTCGCTTGCTCTGACGAGCGCACGCAGCTGTGTTTTAAATATTTCTTCATTTTTTAACAGAAAACGGATGGAACGTTCTCCGAGGAAAGGATTGCTTTCCTTCGGCAAATCTAAATAGGATAATTCCTTATCCCCGCCGATATCGAGCGTGCGGATAATGACCGGTTTGTCATCCTGAGAAGAAAGTACAGCTTTATAAGCTTTAAACTGTTCCTCTTCAGACGGCAGATTCATTCTGTTCATATACAGAAATTCCGTACGATACAGCCCGATACCCTCGGCATCGTTGCTGTTTACATCGTTCACATCTTCCGGTCCTTTAATATTCGCATACAGGCTGATATTAATACCGTCGAGAGTTTTTGTCTCTTTGCCTATATACTCTTTTAATTTTTCTTCACGTTCTTCCTGAGCTTTTTTCTTTTCGCTGTAAGCCGCCATTTCGATTTCAGTCGGCCCGAGTACAATATCTCCGGTAAAGCCGTCGATAATAATATTATCTCCGTGGTTTACTTTTGATAAAATATCGTCCAAACCTGAAACAGCAGGTATATTCAAGCTCCGTGCAATAATAGCCGAATGGCTTGTTATGCCGCCTTTTGCCGTAATAATACCTTTTACATATTTACTGTCTAATTGTGCTGAGGCAGATGGAGTCAGCTCCTCTGCCACGACTACTACAGGTTCGTCCACCCGCGTTAAATCTGTCAGCTGCACACCTTGTACATTTGCTATTAAACGCATACAAATATCTTTAACATCCAGAGCCCGCGCTTTCATATATTCCGAATCAAGAGATTCGAATTTAGTGATATACACTTCTCCGGCAAGCTGAATTGCTTTTTCAGCGTTGTTAAGATTGCTGATATGATTAATAATCTGCTCATTAAAGCCTGGATCGTCCAGCATCATAATATGCGCATCGAAAATTGCGGCACTGTCCTCATCGAGGTGTTCGCCGACATTTTCTCTCAGCTTGCGCAGCTGGATATGAGCTTCCTGAATACTCTCTTTGTATGCTGATATTTCATCGTCAATCTGAGCAGTATCGATTTCCCTCTCCGAGATTTCGATATCCGCTTCACGGGATACAAATATGCTTCCAAAGCCGATTCCTTCACTCAATTTTAAACCTGTAATAATTTCCGGCATTATTCAGTCAGTCCTTCGCTAGATAAAGTTTCAGAAATTGATTCAATCGCTTCTGCTTCGTCTTTGCCGTCTGCATAAATTGTAACTTCTGCGCCTTTGCCTACTCCAAGTGACATTACACCCATTATTGATTTAAGATTTACTTTCTTGCTGTTATATTCAAGTTCGATATCCGAATCGAATTTAGTTGCTGTCTGCACTAATATTGTCGCCGGGCGTGCATGAATTCCCGTTTCATCTATAATAAGAAATGACTTTGTTTCCATTATGTTTTCTCCTTTAAGTGTGATTTTCTCAATGATTACACTTATTTTACACCACTTTTAAGATTATTGCACAGAACCGTCTAAATTTTTAGACTTTAAATACTCCACGCATTTGTCAATGTGGTCGTAGCCAAGTTTCTTCATCAGAAAATAACTGATCAATGCTGTCGAGCCCTGCGTCACAATTGGAATCACTCCAAAACGGCCGCTGGCCTTACGGTTTTTCTTGCCGATTTTGTTCACTGCGTAACCGATAGTTTTCCGTGCGACAAATTCACCGCCGACACTGGAAATCATTACTGCAGCTCTTGTTTTCATATCATCTGCATATTTTGAAACCTCATCGTGTGTAATATCGAATATCTCTTCTATATCATCCGTAAGTTCATTCAGCAGTTTCATGTCTGTACCTACATCCAGCAGTGGAATCGGCAGTGCTGCCGCCAGTGCTGATGTTCCTGCTTTTGATTTTACAAGCTCACGCGCTTCTGCAGCACGTTCTTCTATTTGTGTATTTGTTAATGGGCCAGTCATAGTCAATACTCCTTTATCTGTAAAGTTATATTATATGCTATACCCGTTTTTCAATTTTTCGAACTTAATATGACTGTCTGACCGTTAAAAATTTATACAGAATACTCGCAGCCATTGCACTCGTCCGGTCATTCTGATCGAGCGGCGGAGATACTTCCGAAATATCGAAACTTTTCAGATTCGGAAGTACTGCAAATTTACTGATAAGATTATGAATTTCTGCTGCCGTAAAACCATTTGGACTTGGTGCACTGACACCCGGTGCGATTGCCTGCTGAAGCGAATCCATGCACAGCGTCATCAGCACTGCATCATAATCTTCGAGCGCCGCAGCGACCTTTTCTGCTGCATCCGTGTCGCGCACTTCATCTATCGAGTAGTATTTAACGCCGAATTTATCAGCAGTATCATAGAGCGTTTGTGTATTGCCCTGCGGCTGCAGTCCGAGACAATAGTAATCCACTGCTTTATCCGCTGATAAAATCTGATGAAACATCGTTCCGGATGATGGTGTTTCGTCACGGAGATCAAAGTGTGCATCGAAGTTAACGATTGCAATCTTTCCGCTGAACGCCTGTCTTGCGCCAAGATAATGCCCGTAAAATGTTTCATGTCCTCCGCCGATAATTAACGGGAAACTGTTTTTTTTATAAATGTCATTAAGAACATTCCCTAAACTCTGCTGGGACTCTTCCAGGTTCTCAGTGCCGATAATTGTTCCTGCATCATATAATTCATCAGTAAATGCATAAGAACCCATTTTTTCACGTACTTTAAACGGTCCCTCTGCAGCTCCGGGAGTTCCTTTATTCCTCTTTACACCTTCATCAGAACTGAATCCCGTTATAACCGGTACACCCGGTTCACCGTTGTATTCTTTAACAATCTGATGAATTCTTTCATGAACTGACTTATCATCTGTACGTCCGCTGTAGTTAAATTTTTCTGTCCGGTTCATTTTTATCTTCCCCTTTAAATTCCTTAAATATGCTGATTATCAGTAACGGTGTCAGCAGCAAGACGAGAAATACGTTGAATGGTAAAATAAACAGAGATAATTCCACCTCTTTAAACAATGTTATATAAAGACTCACTGTTACATTGAGCCAGAGTATAAAAATCACAATCATCTGGCGGTGATAGTATTTGTTTTTCACCAGATTCATTATTGTAAATACTAAATATAATACTGCCAGTACGAGAGTAATAAAAAGATTAACCCATTCGTAAATAGTCTGCATCTGATTTAATCTGAAATAGCCTTCAACAAAAACACCGTTGCGGTTATTGAATTCCAGAAAAACGAATATCAGTACGATAATTCCGAAGAGTATTTCAAGATAGTTTACTTTAAACCATGACGGCAGATCTGTTTCAAAGAACCGCTTCAGCTTATCCAGAATTCTATTGCGGAAATCGTATAATTTCTGCGAGAACCCCAAATATTTGTCAGGTGTAAAGTTCATTTTTTTGCTCTTCTTGTTTAATCTCGATAATTTTTCAGGCTCTTCAGCTGCAGGTTTCTTCAGCAGGTTGTTTGCTTTAAGCATGAACACTCCTACCCAGAGAGCCATAAACGACGATATCCAGACGAGTGCAAAGAATAAATTAATGGACAATACATCTGTCGGCGTAATGGTTGACTCTATATTTGAATACACCGCATTTTGAGTAAAGAAATAAGCGATGCCGTAAAACAGCAGAATAATCATGTAGTGTTCTTTACGATGTTCAGGATTTAAATATTCATTAAATACACTGAACAGTAAATGTATGATGAATGCGACTAGAAACAGCATTGCCCATAAACCATACGCCTGAGTCATTAATATTGTCGTAACGATAAACAGAACAAGCGACAGGCCGATAAAGAAAAATGTGAGCGGCACGTCGTATTTAGTAGTGCTGTTAATCCACGAGCCTACTTTGAACATAAACAGTCCAAATAAAATAATAAGTATGCCCGCAATAATCGGAAATCCTCCAATCATTACAGACAGCATATTTGATACTTCTACAAAGAATGCATTGATCAAATCAAATATTGTTTCTATCTTGTCTTCTTCTACGGGTACTTCTTCATTTCTAATCTGACCGGTGTTAAATAAAATAAAAAGACCTAAAATAATAAAAAATACACCGAGTATAAAACTTATAATCACTTCACTGCGATTTCTCAATTTACTTATCATCGTGTCACTCCAATCGTTTCTATTATATAAAATCCAAATAAAAAAATCATTCTTCAGCATATTGATGTTTATCATTACAAAATCCGGCTATATATTTAACTAACAGATAATAATATAAATAATGATATCAGCCAAAACTTTCGAATAATATACTTGAAATTATCCCCTGCATGATAAGGAGTAATTATATCATTTAATTGCCCATCACTCATGCAAAAGAGGTTAGCCAAAGCTAACCTCTTTTTTTAATTTATTAACATTGCACGATGCGCAATGTCTGTTCTGTAAAATATTTCATTCTTATCAAATTCAATTTCATTCACACTGCTGTATGCCGATTTAAGTGCTTCTTCAATCGTGCTTCCTGTTCCTGTAACGAGCATAACCCGGCCGCCTGAAGAAATATAATCCCCGTCCTCAGTCTGCGCCAGACCGCTGATAAAACTGCAGTCCATTATTTCTTCGGTAAAAGCGATACCGATTCCCCGTTTATATTCATATGGATAGCCTTTTGTTGCGAGCATGACCCCGACAGTATATCCTTCTTTCCAGTCAATTTCGACCGGTTCTTTTCGCTGTACATGTTCAAGTATACATGCAAAGTCACTGTCTATCATTGAGAGCAGCACCTGTGCCTCCGGATCACCGAAACGCGCATTATATTCCAGTACTTTAACCCCGTCATCTGTCAGCATTGCCCCCAGATACAGCACGCCGAAATAGCTCAGCCCTTCTTTAACCATCGCTGCTGCTGTCGGTTCAATAATATTTTTAATTGCTGCCTGTCTTACTTCTTCACTGATATGCGTGACTGGTGCATATGCACCCATACCTCCGGTATTCGGTCCGTTATCTTTACCGAATGCACTCTTGTGATCCTGTGCAATCACTTCAAATGTATGAGTGTATTCCTCATTAACCATTACCATTAATGAGAATTCCTCTCCTTCCAGATACTCTTCTATAAGGAGCGGTTCCATTACGCCTCCATCAGACAGTACAGCGAGCTCTTTCAGCGCTTTCAAACCTTCTTCTCTCGAGTGTATAATAACAACGCCCTTACCTTCTGACAGGCCGTCTTTTTTAATTACATACGGCGGTACCGCCGTTTCAATATATTGTTCAGCTTCATCATAACTTTCAAACACTTTGAAATCAGCTGTAGGAATATTATATTTTTTAAGCAGATTCTTTGTGAATGATTTACTTGTTTCCATACGTGCTTCTTTTTTACGCGGTCCGAAAACAGTAAGTCCGTACTCATCAATTAAGAAATCTGCAAGGCCAAGTGATAATGGTCCGGCATCCCCTATGATGACCCAGTCCACCTGTTTTTCAATACAAATTCCTGCAATCGCGTCGAAATCATCTTCATTGACGCGGTACATTACTTCGCATATTTCGCGCATTCCTGCATTCCCCGGTATTGCATAAATATTATCAACACTTTTTGAATTTGCCAACATCTTGACAATGGCATGTTCTCTGCCGCCCTTGCCAATTACCGCAACGTTCATAATTATTCCCCTTTCATACTGTCACACTTATGTAATATGAACTTAATATCAGTATAACTTAAATAGATAAACACTACTAATTTCTTAGTGCAGACATTAAACGATATCTATAGCTTTTTCTTATGTTTTTCGAGATAATGGAATAGACAAACTTTTAGGGAGGATTTTTTTATGACTGCAGAATTATTAAACGGCCGCGAAATCGCTAAAGACTACCGTGCCGGATTACAAAGTGAAGTTGAAAAATTAAAATCACAGGGAATTGTACCAAATCTTACAGTAGTTATTGTTGGAAACGACGGCGCTTCATTAAGTTACGTCCGTTCTAAAAACAAAGCTGCTGAAAAAGTCGGGATGGAATCTTCTATCGTCCACCTTGATGAAGATACTTCGGAAGAAGAAGTACTTGCAGCAGTTGAAAAACTTAACAATGATGACAAAGTAAACGGTATTCTTGTACAGGTTCCGCTGCCTTCACAAGTAGATGAAAATAAAGTATTGGAAGCAATCGCTCCCCATAAAGATGTAGACGGATTCAGCCCTGTTAATATCGGACGTCTGTACACTGGCCAGCGTACATTTGTACCTTGTACACCGCTTGGCATAATGGAATTACTGAAGCACACAGGTTCACTTGAAGGTAAATCTGTTGCTGTTATCGGACGTTCACACATTGTCGGACAGCCGGTTGCTAAACTGCTGACTAATGAGAACGCAACAGTAACACTGATGCACTCGCGCACTAAAGATATGGTTGCACAGCTTAAAAACTTCGATATTGTCGTAAGTGCTGTAGGTAAACCGGGTCTTATTAAAGGCTCTGACTTAAAAGAAGGCGCAATTGTTATCGATGTAGGTAACACAGTGGTCGATGAAAAATTAGTCGGCGATGTTGATTTCGAAAGTGCTAAAGAAGTAGCAAGCTACATTACGCCTGTTCCAGGCGGTGTTGGTCCACTAACAATTACAATGGTATTAAACAATACGCTGCTCGCTGCTAAATGGCATAACGAAGAAAAATAAGTTTAAAAAAGCCTCTCCGCAAATGCGGAGAGGCTTTTTTACGTCTTGTATAAAATTATTACCCTGGAATATTTATTCGGAAAATTTATTTCAGTTTAACCTCTGATTATAATGTAAACGAGATAGATTACATATAATAAAGCCAGTGTTCCACCTGAAAGTCGTGAAAGTTTTCCTTTCCATAAAGCAAGAGTCATTAACACAACAGTAATAAAAATAAGTATCCATGCATCTGTAAAAAGACTTCCGCTGACACTCAGCGGACTGATTACTGCAGAGAGTCCCAGCACAAAGAATATATTAAATATATTACTGCCGATCAGATTGCCAAATGCCATTTCCGCCTCGCCTTTTCTGGCAGCAGCAATGGATGTTGTCAGTTCCGGCAGTGATGTACCAATTGCAACAATTGTTAAACCGACCAGAGCCTGACTCATGCCGAGTGACAGAGCGATTGATGATGCGCTGTCTACAACGAGGTCACCGCCGAATATAATACCGGCAAGACCGACAACAAAAAGAGCAATATTTTTAAACCAGCTGCTGTCATTCCCTGCTTTTTTAGCTTCGCTGTCCTGAGTTGCTTCTTTAGTGCGGCGTGTTTTAACAAATATATAATATAAAAATAAACCGATACCTGCTAATAAAATAATTCCATCGATACGTCCTACAGCATTGGACTCAGCAGAAAATAAAAATTGGTCCGACATAAAAACAAGAAGCAATACTGCCGCAATCAATGCATAAGGGATTTCTCTTGTCTGTGTCTCCCGTTCAATTATAAGTGGTGAAATCAATACAGTCACACCAAGCATTAGAGAAATATTTATAATGTTACTTCCGACAATGTTACCAATAACCATATCACCATTGCCTTCAAGCGAAGCAATGATACTGACAACTGTTTCAGGTGCGCTTGTTCCGAGTGAGACAATTGTCAGTCCTACAATCAGTGGTGAGATATGCAGTTTTCCGGCTATTGACGACGCTCCCTCGACAAAATAATCCGCGCCTTTAATCAGTAAGATAAATCCCACTATTAATAATACATAAGTCAAATTTCCCACTCCATTTCCGAACTATTCTTGGTCGTTAAGACTGTAATGTGCTAAAATTAAAAAAAGTATTGTGAATACAGAGGTGTAATTAAATGAATGCAAATACGCTCATAAAATTTATGATTGGTGCACTTCCAGTCGCTCCGATTATCAGTGATTTTGTCGATACCGATATAGAGGAAATTGCTGACAGCCCCGACAGTGCTTATGCCGATTACAATGGTCCGACGATGAAACAGGAAATCGACAGTCACAGCGGCAATATACCTGCCATCAAAGGTGTCAGCAATATAAATGTTAAAACAGGCAGTGATTTCGATCCCCTGGCCGGAGTTTACGCTCTGGATAATCAGGATGGAAATATTACCGGTAATTTAGAAGTAGCAAATAACAGTGTCAATACGAACACTCCCGGTACTTACAGTGTAACTTACCGTGTGGAAAATGCACGCGGCGGTTATTACGAACATGTACGTCAAGTCACTGTATCCAATGCTGAAAGCGATCCTGTACCGCTTATCCCGCCAACTGCCGAACAGCTCGGTGAAAGTAATCAGGATAGCAGTTCAGAATCAGCTGCGGAAACAAGCAACTCCGCAGTTTTCATCGGTGTTGAAGATTTAACTATCTCCACCGGTGAGCCGTTTGATCCGAAAGACGGTGTCCGTGTACTGGACATTGACGGTACTGATATCAGCAATGAGCTGTATATATCAGGTGAAGTTGACACTGAAACTCCCGGTGAATATACGATTGCCTATGCTGTCTTCGACAGTTTTGGCGATCCGGTTGCTGATGCACGCACGATTACAGTTGAATAATATTAAATGAACAAGCTGCAGCGGATGTCCGCTGCAGCCTTTATTTATTTAGCCTAATTGTCTTTTAATTTCAGCATTAAATTGATCCAGATCATCAGGTGTACGGCTGGTAGCCAGATTGCCGCAAACTGCGAGCGCACTGTCTTCCCATTTCGCTCCTGCATTGATTAAATCATTTTTAACATTTTTTACACTCGTAATTTTTCTGTCTTTCAGTAATCCTGTATCTACCAGCAGCTGAGGTCCGTGGCAAATCGCGAATACCGGCTTGTCTTCTTCAAGAAAGTGTTTTGCAAAATTTCCGAAACGGTCTTCTTTGTCGCCGCGCAAACTGTCAGGTGAAAATCCGCCCGGAATTAATAAAGCATCGTAGTCGGCCGGAGTTACTTCGCCAATAGCTTTATCCGCTTGGAATTTACCGCCTTTTTTGCCTTCGACAGTTGAACCATCCGGCGATATAAGAATTACTTCGTGTCCAGCTTTTTCGATTTCTTCTTTAGGACTTGTATATTCAATATCTTCGACTAAATCTGTCATAATAACAGCTACTTTTTTTTTCATAAATTAATTCCTCCTGTAATTTTTATTCTAATACATATTCTTCCCTATTAACTGTATTATAAACATAAAAACAGCGCCGGCGTCCGGCGCTGTTTTGCAAATTTTTATTTTGCTGTCACCAGCGATTCATTCTTGAGAGAAAGTTCCTCATTAATTTCTTTTACTTCTTTTAAATAACGATTGCTGTTGCTGATATGAATATCCATAAATGCCTGATGCGAAACTTCATCGCTTCCGAGCATGGATTTAAATTCGATAACCGCAAGCGTCCGGTTGGAGATTGCGAGCAGCAGAGCATCTTTGATTTCCTGTATTCCCAGCTGTTCATATCTCGTCAGATTATCAGATACTGAAATTTTTTCGACCTCTTCCTGGAGTTCGGCATAACTCTTATTCAGGTTTGTAATTTCATCAGCTGCATACTCTACTTCCAGATTGTTAAATTGATATGCATTGTAGAGTGGAATAAAATTAGTATCCCAGACAGTATATATATCGCCATGTGTTTCATCAATCTGTCCAAGAAGTATTTCAAGCGATTCACGGTCAGCGTTGTCTATATTATTTTTCATTAAGTTTTCAGTATCGTAATTGCCGTTGGCGGCTGTAATGTTCGATGTGTTATTTGCAGTATCTCCTGATGTCGTTATAACCAAGTTACTTGCAGTGAAATGTGTTTTGGCAACTGCCGATAAGTCTTCTGCTTTGGAAAACTTATCGTTTTGATTACATCCGATTAGAAATAGCACAAATATAGATAATAATATTTGTCTCAAGTTAGGACCTCACAAACAATGTCTTTTCATTTCGTTCATAAAGTATTGTAACACAGTTGTAACTTTGTTGAAATATAATATTTAATTCCGTATTTTCATCAGAACCAGACGGCATAAATTATCAGAGATGCAATAGTCATCGTAATCAGAGAAAGCGGGGCGCCGACTTTAATATAGTCACTGAATTTATAACCGCCGGGTCCGTATACAATCAGGTTCGTCTGATAACCGATTGGTGTCATAAAGCTCGCTGATGCAGCAACAGCAACAGTGACAATCAGTCCCATATAATTTATTCCCATTACCTCAGCCACTTCAAGCGCGATTGGAAACATCAGCACAGCGGCCGCACTGTTTGTAATGATTTCGGTAAATATATTAGTGACTATATAAATTATTACAATGACACCGAGTACGCCAAGCGGCGTAGCAAGTGATGTCAGTCCACCCGCTATATATTGTGCCAATCCGGATTCTGTCATCGCTGCACCAACAGCAAATGCACTGGCAATCAGCAGTATAACATCAAACTGAACAAATTTATTTATTTCATTTGGTGTAATAAATTTAAAAGCAATAAGCAGAACGACGAGAACCAGCATTGCTTCAAGCATGGAGAGTAATCCAAGTGTCACCGCGAGAATCATAGAAATCAGGGCGATTAAACTGACCCATCCTTTACGCATATCCTGATTTAAGTTTTCAGGCGGCGCTACATCAGTTACGACATAAAAATCTGATGAGTATTTATGTTTGTCAATAAACGCATTATCTGCAAGCAGCAGCAATGTATCACCTGTCTTCAGAACAATATCTCCCACCCTGCTTTTAATTCTCTGGTTATTACGGTGAATGGCAATTACACCGGCATCATATCTGGATTTAAAATCTGCTTCCTTCAATGTTTTATTCAGCAGCGACGAGTTATGGGATACAACTGTTTCAATAAGGTTGCTATCTTTATTTATTACATCATCCAGAGTCAGTTCAGTCCCCGTTTTAATCGTTACACCTTTAAATTTCTGTATTTTTCCGATGGTATTTAATGAACCTGAAAAAATAATATGATCTCCGCTTACGACTTTCGTCTCACCTGTCACCGGATAGACTCTGCTCTTATTTCTGATAATCTCAATAATATATATACCGTCGAGAACATTACGTCCAAGCTCAGCGACTGTCTGTCTTTTGTATTCAAAGTTATCTTCAATGATTGCTTCCGCCAGAAATTCTTTAGTTTCCTGGCTAATCTGCTCTTTGGCGCCAAGGTGTTCCGGCAGCAGCTTATATCCGACGGTCAGCAGGTAAATAAGCCCTGCTGCAGTAATCGGCACACCCACAACTGCCAGTGTAAAGAATGAAAATCCTTCAAGCCCGGCACCAATCAGCAGTCCGTGAACGACAAGTGTCGTCGATGTGCCAATCATTGTAATCGTTCCGCCAAGTATAGTCATATAGGATAAAGGAATTAAAAATTTCGACGGGCTGTAGCCGTTATCTATCGCCCAGTCTCTAATGATCGGTGTCAGTGCGACAACGATTGGTGTATTGTTAAGAAAACCTGACGCCAGTCCGACCGGAAGCATTACCTTCATCATACTTGTTTTTACACTCCTGGTTTTCCCGAGCAGTTTATAGACAACAAGCTCAATAATTCCGTGTTTCTGAATGGCGCCCGCTACTATAAACAGGAGCAGTACTGTCAGCATTCCTTCGTTTGAAAATCCGCTTAATGCCTGACCGCTGCTTATAACCCCGGTAATTAAAAAAATAACCAGTACTAAGAATATTAAAAAATCTGCACGAATAACCTCAAATGATAAACCTATTAACATTAATACGATGATGATTGCGACAAAAATCATTTCTCCGGTCATTCAATCTCCCCCGCTGCGTGGTGTTCTGAATCTTAAAAATATTTTACCATAAAAGAATCTTTATCTATATAAAAACAGGACAGATCACTCTGCCCTGACTTCATCTTTGTAATATAAAATTTCAGATACTGTGACTCTCCACAGCTTCAGCGTATGCCATCTCTGGTTGATCTGGGTTTTGTCTTTGAGAACCCCATCCATTTCATTATTCTTTTAATGACCGGTACGTGCAGCAGCATAAATTCCAGCACTTTTAAATCTCTTCTCATACGGTGCGGTTCTTTTAATAAACGGTACAGCCATTCCAGCTGCAGCTTTATCCATAACTTCGGCGCACGTTTAATTTGTCCGCTAAGCACATCAAAACTGCCGCCGATACCGATAAAAATTCCTTTATCAAATTTATCCATATAATGGTGAATCCAGCCTTCCTGCCGTTTCGCACCCAGCGCGACAAAAATAATGTCGGGTTCTGTTCCTGCAATATAATCAGCAATGCTGTCATCATACCTGTTAAAGTAACCGTTCTGTCTGCCTGCAATAATAAGACCCGGGTAATCTTTCTCAACAATTTCTATCACTTTAATATTTACTTCTTCGCTCGCACCTAAAAAGAATACGCGTTTTTTATAATCGGATGCATATTGCAGCAGATCATACATTAAATCAACGCCGGTTACACGTTCCTTAATTGGATCGTTGATTAATTTAGATGCATTGACGACTCCTATACCATCTGCAAGCACATAGTCCGCACTCTTCACGATTGCTTTAAAGTCAGGATCATCCCGGGTTGCAATAACAACTTCAGGATTTGCCGTGACGATAAAACATTTCTTTTCCTGTTCAATCGACGGATAGACTATTTTTTTCAGGAATGAATATCTGGATATATTGATAAAATCGATATCCATCAATTTAACTTTATTATATTTTACCGTCACATGAATCCTTCCTTTCTTACGTAATCTTAATAATTTATTTACCTTCAGATGTTACACTGTGAATATTAAAGTCTAATTAAAATTGGAGTGAAATTTATGGTTACTGTCTTTGCACACCGGGGTGCAGAATCTGTTGCACCTGAAAACACTGAAATCGCATTTAGAACAGCGCTGGAATACGGTGCACGTGCGATTGAGCTGGATGTTCAGCTGACGAAAGATGAAGTACCTGTAGTCGTACACGACTACAAACTGAAGCGCTATAATAAAAATGCGAAACTGGCGATTAATCAATATACTTTTGATGAACTGCAGTCTATAGATGCCGGCACATATTTTGATAAAAAGTTTGCCGGTGCAAAAATACCATCTTTAAAAAGTATGCTTCAGTTTATACCTGACGATATTATAATTAATATTGAAATTAAAAATTCGCCTGTTGCCCATGCCGGCATCGAGCGCCAGGTCGCTGAGCTCGCGGAACAGTATTATAATCTCGACAATATTATCGTCTCCTCATTCGACCACACAGCATTGCTTAGAATCTCCGAATGCAACTTTGATATTAAACTCGGTTTTCTGATGCACTATCCGATGATTAATGCCGGGAGATACGTCAGTATGACCGGGCTCAATGCTGTCAGTGTTCATCCGTTTAAAAAAATTACCGATGCTGAATTTATTGAAGAATGCCACAAATACGGCTTAAAAGTATATCCTTATACAGTTAAAAGTCAAAAAGAAGCAGACCGCCTTATAAAACTTGGAGCTGACGGCTTCTTTACTTCACTTGAAACGTTATATGAAACAAATTAAGAGGTGCTTTTGCACCTCTTAATCATTTTAATTATCATTTAATTCGTCTGTATCACTGACAACGTTGTTACTGTGTACCCACGCAGATTTATTTTCGCCTTCAATAATCCCTCTGTACCAGATGTTATTGCCGACTAAAACAGTTTCATCTGCACTAAAGACCAGACCGCCGTGATGTTCAAGTGATTCATGAATATACTGGCGTTTGCCGCCCCAAGGTTCAGCCGATGCGTACCCGCGTCCTTTTAAATAAAATGTTTTTTTGTCATTGTCCACCAGAGTGTGAACATGCGAAGATGTTTCAATTCCTCTGATCCATCCGATAACACCGTCTTCACCGCTCGGCTTCGTACTTAGGAGGTAATAGTTTTCAAACTGGTATGTCGCTTCTCTTTTAACATAATACACTTTGTTTTTTAAATGCTGCGCATCTATTTTATCTTCTTCCTGGTTCGGAGATTTATAGATAAACGTCGTATATGCTTTTAAATGAGCCAGTCTGCTGACCGGACGGACTGAGTACGTGTGTGATGCTTCGAGTTCTTCTTCATCATCCAGCACCATTAAGTCACCAAGTTTTTTATATTTGTTTTCGCCCGGATCTTTTGACATTATTTTAGTTCTGTATAAATCTCTTTCATCTTTCTGCATATTTTGCCATTTCAGCAGAAATGCTTCATACAGCGGCAGTACATCTTTGACTTCGCCGAAAGCTTTTACTCTTCCAAATTCAAGCCAGAGTATTTTATCGCAGAATGTTTTCATCTGTCCGATAGAGTGACTGACAAAAATCATCGTTTTCCCCTGATCTTTAAACTCGAGCATTTTCTTAAGACTTTTATCTGCAAATGCTCTGTCACCAACGGATAATGCCTCATCGATAATTAAAATATCCGGATCCACTTTAACACTGATTGCAAATCCGAGTCTCGACTTCATTCCGCTCGAATAAGATTTTACCGGCTGGTCTATAAAGTTTTCAAGCTCTGCGAATTCAATAATTTCCGGTTCGAGCGCTCTGATTTCATCTTTTGAGAAACCGAGCATTAAACATTTAAGCTCGATATTGTCCCGTCCTGTTAAGTCATCATTCAAACCGGCAGCAACCGCTATCAGCGCCGGCTGTCCGTTAACCTGCACTTCACCGCTCGTTTCAGGCACTATACCGGCAATAATATTCGAGAGCGTGGATTTACCCGACCCGTTAATGCCGATAAAGCCGACAACATCACCTTTATCCGCTTCAAAGTTCACACCGTTCAGCGCGTAAAAGTCGTCACCGTGCCCTTTTGGACTAATCAAATCAAGCATGCGCTCTTTCTGACTCTCATATAATCTGTATTTTTTTACGACATTTTTAGTAATAATAGCTTTTGTCATTTTTAAACCCCATTATAAGTAATCGATAAAATTACGTCTGAATTTAATATGCAGCACCGAGCCGATAAACAGCATAACGAGCATCAGTCCCCAGAAATATAATGAATATTTCCATTCTGTAACGAGGAACCACTCAGTGCCGAAAAATGCAGCACGATATCCCTCAATTAAATATACAAGAGGATTTAACTGCATAAGCATCATCAGCTTCGGGAAATCCGAAAGCATTGACAACGGCCACAGCACACCTGATAAATAAAGTCCCATACGTAAAAACGAGTTAAGGACCAGATGCACATCGCGTACCAGTGTCGACAGCGTTGATGTAATCAGTGCAAATGCATAGATCAGCACGTACGTTGCAAAAACAAAATACGGAATCTGAATAAAGTACACGCTGACATAATAACCTGCAAACTGAAACACGATAAAAGCAATAGCCAGCATAATTACATGCGTATAGAACTTTGAAAATATTGGAATGTTAGGTATTACGCTTAACGGGAAGTTCATTTTCGACAGCATTTTCAGTCTCGTGTAAATAGACTTCGATGCTTCGATACTCGCCTGAAAGAAAAATGTCCAGACGACAAATCCTATAAACAGCCAGAAGAAGAATGGTACTTCCATACCATCTATTTCTATCGGCGCACGGGAGCGCAGCGTACCGAATACGAACCAGTAAATAAGAATACTGATGACCGGTGTCAGGACTTCCCAGACTATGCCTAAATAATTGTTCTGGTTCTTACTTTTTATATCATATATCGACAGGCGCCTCACTAAGTAAAAATGGGCAATCTGTTCCTGCAATACTTTCCACATGGATTTCATAAGTTACTCACAACCTCAAATTTTCATCAATGGTGAATTATACAATTTTACTTCTTAAATAACAAATAACTTCATCAGCGACACGCTGTGATGCTTTACCATCTTCAAGCGCACCGAATCTTTCACGGAATTCTGCAGTATTGTATATTTCGTTAAAGTCTTCAGTTTTTGTTTTTTTAATTGCCGCCACCAGATCATCCGTCGTTGTTACGAGCGGTCCCGGAGCTTTCTTCTCAAAGTCAAAATAAAATCCTCTGAGTTTGTCGCGGTAGTTATCAATGTCATACACGTAGAAAATCATCGGACGTTCCAGGTTTGCATAGTCAAAGAACACTGATGAGTAATCCGTAATCAGCATATCTGAAATAACATATAAATCCCTGATTTCTTCGTATTTCGAATAGTCATAAATAAACCCTTCATATTCACTGATATCGAGATTTTCACTCACCAGATAATGAAGTCTTAAAATAATAATGTATTCCTCAGACAATGTCTCGTACATTTTCTTCATATCAAACTCAAGATTAAATTTGTATCTGCCTTTCGCGTGGTATGAATCATCACGCCATGTCGGTGCATATAAAATAACTTTTTTATCTTCAGGCAGCTCCAAATCTTTCTTCAGATTTTTAATTGCTTCGTCATCGCTGTTTGTAAATAAAAAATCGTTGCGCGGATATCCTGTTTCCAGCATTTTATCTTCAAATTTAAATGCTCTTTTAAATATTTCACTTGAATATTCATTAGGCGAAATTAAAAAGTCCCATTTTGCTGATTCACGCGTAAAGTTTTTCTTATAGCGTTCTGTATCTGTTCCGGGCATATGTACTTCTTCCATATCCACTGCGAGTTTCTTCAGCGGCGTACCGTGCCATGTCTGCAAATACGTCGTACCTTTCGGTTTCGGTATCCAGAGCGGCAGTCTGCTGTTGGAAACCCATAATGTCGCTTTGTTCATATAAATCATCCAGCTGAGAGAAAACCTCTTGATATAAGGAATATCGTAGCGTTCAAATACATCAGCGTAACGCTTATCGACACTCCATAAAAATCTGTACTCCGGATAATGTATCGACATGTATTCATACAGTGCGCGCGGGTTATCACTGAACTGTTTACCGAGAAAACTCTCGAAAACGATCAGCGAGTGGTCTTTGTTAAAAGACTTGCCGCACAGCCAGAATGCTATTTTATATAATTTTAATGCTAAATTTTTAATTTTTTTCATATCCACCACACCTGCAAAGTTTTCATATTTATCTTATGCTATAATTCATAATACTACAAAACACTATAATAATGCTTTAATGGAGGCAGATTATCATGAAAAAAGTAATCACTTACGGCACATTCGACCTGCTTCATACAGGACACATAAATATACTGAGACGTGCGAAAGCACTTGGTGACTATTTAATCGTTGCTGTATCAACAGATGAGTTCAATATGCTGAAACATAAGGAAGCGTATCACTCATTTGAAGAACGCAAACAAATACTTGAAGCTATTAAATACGTCGATGAAGTCATTGGCGAAAATGACTGGGATCAAAAGGTCGATGACGTTAAAAAATATAATATCGATACTTTCGTTATGGGGAATGACTGGGAAGGCGAATTCGATTTTCTCAAAGAATATTGTGAAGTCGTTTATCTTCCAAGAACGAGCGGAATTTCAACAACTAAAATTAAAGATGAGCTGAAACAAAAAAATGATTAAAGAAGGAGCTATCTCCCTTTATCTTGCTGTACTGCGATTTATCTTTAAGATCTTCAGGCTGGCACCCTTACAACAGAAAACCGTAATGCTCGCATCCTTCGGAGATAATATTGAGTATGCTGCTGCCGAAGTAAAAAAACAGACGTCATCCAAAATTATCATCTTAAAAGAACCGGGATGCAGCCGAACTTTTGAAAGTACAGCGTCTGACCGTATATTAGAATTTACTCCGCTAAAGGCTGTGTCCTTCCTCAAGGGTATATACCATCTCGCTACAGCAAGATACGTATTCGTCGATAATTATCACGTTGTGCTGGCTGCATGCAATTTCAGGGCACCGGTTAAATGCACTCAAGTCTGGCATGCAAACGGTGCGGTAAAATATTTCGGCTGCAGAGATAAGACGATTAAAAACCGTCCTGACAGTGCTCATAAACGTTTTGGCGAAGTTTACAGCCGCTTTCACCATATTGCCGTAAGCTCAAATGAAATGGCGTATATATTTGGCGAAGCCTTTGGAGCGGATAACAGCAGTATACTTAAAACCGGAGTTCCAAGAACTGATTTCTTCTACAATACAAAAGCAGTGGAAGAAGCAGCCGGGGAAACTCTGATGGCACTCCCGGAAACCAAAGGAAAGAAAATCCTGCTCTATGCACCGACTTTCAGAGATGATGAGTTTGATGTGAAGAATATTCATTTAGATATAGATACTATGAAAAAACAGCTGTCATCAGATTATCATTTGTTATTAAAACTGCATCCGGCAGTTAAACTGACAGGTTTTAAAAATGACGAGTTCGTTACCGACGTGTCCGGCGGTTTTGATATTAATTCACTGCTGGCGGCAGCTGATATACTGATCACAGATTATTCATCGATTCCTTTTGAATTTTCAATTTTAAAGAAACCGATGATATTCTTTCCGTACGATTTGAAAGAATACGAGAAATCCCGCGGTCTCTGGTTCAATTACCAGTCCTACATGCCGGGGCCTATTGCCTTCAGTACAGAAGAAATTATTAATACAGTTAAGAATAACAATTTCGATATGCAGAAAATCGAAGCGTTTAATAATCAATGGAACAAATACAGCGATGGAAATTCGGCTGCCCGTCTGATCAAACATATATACAGCACATAAAAAGACCTTCCGCGATGCCGGAAGGTCTTTCAATTATTCTTCGGTACTGTTAATTTTATCTATTACGCTCTTATATATACGTTCCGAGTTATGATGATCCTGATACTTGAATATTCCTGAAATATCAAGTTGTTCCGATTGGAAATTTAATTTAATCTGCTGTTCAATCAGATTAACCAGATCATCTTCAGTACGTGCAATTTCTCCGATAAACGTCTGATATAACGGTCGGAGTTTACCCTGCCTGAAGAATTTCCTGACATCGAAATGATAGTAAATAACCGGCTTATCCATCAATGTAAAGTCAAAACTCACACTTGAGTAATCTGTTATTAACAGCGAATGGTCGATAAGCAGTTCTTGAACTGTCTTCGTACCGAGCTGAATGAAGTTAATATTGCTGCTCGGGTTCAGTATTTCATCGTTGAAATACATCTGTGCTCTGTAATGAGGATAGAAATTAAGCTGAACATCATTATCTTCCAGTATTTTAATCAAGCGTTCATTATGAATCAGACCATTATAATTATGGAAGTATTTACTTGTCAAAAACGCTTCGTCTGTATTAATCCAGTCACGCCACGTCGGCATAAGAAGAATATCTTTTGTTTTGTTGTCCCTTGGCAGTGAGTCAAACCTTGCCAAACCTGTAATCGCAACGTCTTCATCCTCGTATCCGAGTTTTCTCATAACTACATCATATTTTTCCGGCTCACTGCTGACAATAAACAGGTCAAATGGAAGGTCATAATACTTCTTATGGTACTCCACCCGTTTTCGCCCCAGTACACCGTGCTGCAGAAATACTTTAACAGTATCTTCATAGTTGAAGAAACCGCGTGCGGGTTTATACGGCAGCAAATTCTCAAGGTCATGAGTTCCGAGCAGTACACCCGCTTTAAATGATATTTCAAAATGTTCAGGAGAGCCGAATGCCAGCACGTGCGGATCAGATTTTATTTTACCGTAGTCAGGCGCGTTGCTTTCAATTGTATAATAAGCATTCACATCTGTATTTTCTCTCAGATATTTATAAAAAGCATAACCGTTATCTTGTGCGGTATCATAACGTTCTCCGACAAGCCACGTATTAAAATCCTTGACATTCGTTTCATCCGGTATAACAACCTCTTTTGGAATAGAAAAAGTTTCTATTTTAAGGTTGTCAAACGGTGTGGTTGTAATTAAATGATAATGCGCATTACCGTCAGTGTCATATTCAGAATAACTGCCGTAATAATTATCCTTTTTATAATCGGAAAATTTATACTTAAT
>DAIPYL010000004.1:66711-69157 GCA_036782755.1 Jeotgalicoccus sp.
CAGAATAACTGCCGTAATAATTATCCTTTTTATAATCGGAAAATTTATACTTAATTTTTTCTTTCCGTATGATTTTACCATCCCTGTGAATCATTGCCACAAATATATCCAGAATGGTTTTGTTTTTACTCTTAATAGAATTTAGATCCAGAAGAGTCAAATCAATATTAAACTCTTCATCAACTAAAAGCGTAAAATACTCTTTACTGTAGCGGTCTTCAAAAATCAGATAACTTTCGCAATCTGTAAAGTTTTCTTTTCCTTCTATAAAACCTTCAAGACTAAAATTTTCAATCCATGTGATTTGTCTTTTCATTCTCGGCCGCGTCACTTTAAAGCCTAATGCATTATCTCTTCTCTTATAGAACCAGATTTTAATATTCTGATTTTCATGATTGATTACCAGCCGTTCACCAAAACCTAAAATTGCAGGATAGTTCACATTAGGCTGCATAGTAATCGGTTCATCTGATGCTGTAATCAGCTTGAATTTCTTTCGTGTAAAATTATTAACCAGTGTGCTTACAGGGACTTCTGCCTTAAATTTACCCGGTGCGTATGCTTCCACAGAAAACTGTTCTTCTTCTCCTGAAATTGTATCTGCAACGACGAGATATTCAATTTCAATACTGTCACTGTAAGACATATAAATCCGTACGCTGTCCTCATTTCCTGTTATTTCAGCATCAGCAGTAAATAGCTCAATTTCATGATTTTCAATGAAGGTGTACAGTTCACTGCCATCGTTTAAAAACTGGAGGTTATGATCCTGGGTCGTTAAGTTAACTTCTTGAACATTTAATTTAACAGGTGTCATCTCGTAACCGTTAACCAGATAAAGTGTCGCTCTGCCCATAGTGACATTGCTGAAATCTGAAGCTGTTACCCGAGCTCCGCTGCCTTCATTTGGCAGTTCCACAATCTTATTCGGATACAGCAATGCCAGACTGTAATTATCCATGCTTTGTCCGCTGTCGAATGCCGCTGATAAACTTTCATACGATACATCCATTGCTGATGCCTCAATATATGATGAATTAAAAGTATATTCTGCAAGCAGATGTTCAAGAATCAATGTGCCGTTTACGAGAATATTATAATACTTCCCGTCTTTAAAAAATGACGTTTGGCTGTCAATTCCTGCATCCGAGTCGATAATCATATTTTTGCCGTCAACAGATACTTTAATGGAAGAGTTGCCTGCAGTATTTTTAAATACACTGTCTGTCAGCTGTATCGACAGCATATTTTTATCAACAGTGTAACCGAGAGACTCTGTATACTCTCCATTTGACAGTGTAATTTTCATCTTGTCGTTAAGATTAAAATTATAAAAGTTTTTAAGTGTAAGATTAATTTCCACTAATCCATTACGAAGATTAATTTCCTGCAATGTTACTTTTCTGATCAAACGCTCTCTCATACTGCGAGGTATTATAGTTTTTAATGTATTTAATATAGAATTCATTTTTTAAACCCCTAAGAAAAATTATATTTTATACTCAGTAAATTCATTTTACATTAAATTATCTTTACTTAACATTAATAAAAGAGTTTAAGCGGAATTATTGCCGCTTAAACTCTTTATCGAATATAAAACTCTCTAATTTTTCAATGTTTTCTTCCCACAGGAAATGTGATTTTAACAGCTGTTTGGCATTGTTTTTCAGTTTTGATTCCAGTTCGCTGCTCTCTTTGATTTTCAAAATTGCTTCTGCAAGCTCATCAGCAGTCGCTTTCTCTTTGGCATAGCCAACGTGGTATTTGTTAATCAGCTCGCTTGTATATCCGCCTAAATTCGTCACTACAGGAACACCTGAGGCGATTCCGTCAATCACTTTGCCCGGCAGCACATTCAGGAATACATCACTGTCTTTCAATATCGACAGCTGAATATTTGAATTGCGTATTTCAATCAGACATTCTTCACGTGTTTTCTCTTCTTCGAATGTTACGTATTCAAAATCATTGTATTCAATATATGACTGGAATAGATGAGCATTCATACCATAACCGATAATTTTAAAATTAATTTTGTTATCTTCAAGTTTATGAGCCATTTCCTGCAGTTTTTCATAACTCTGGGCAAAACCGATATTACCAGTATATATTACTCTGAAGTCGTCAGGTGCCTTTTCAAAACCCGCTTCTTTTTCTGTAAATGCATTCGGTAAAAACAAAACAGGTTTATTTTTAATCATGCGGTTTATGTATTTTCTAAACCCTTCATTGTTGATAACTATTTTATCCGATTGTTTATACAGCATTTTTTCCATGAATTTTAAAATCGGGAAGAATAAATCAATATTCATCTTCTCAACATCACGGACACTGTCCGGCCATAAATCCCGCACTTCCAAAATACGCTGAACGCTTTTTTTCCTTTTTTGGAAAAAAGCAGCCCATGGAAGAAAAATGTTTGGTGTCGTCACGTATACAGCATCAT
>DAIPYL010000005.1:0-10234 GCA_036782755.1 Jeotgalicoccus sp.
GACTGGCGCGCGTTGCCGTTGATTACCATTGAACATGCGCCGCAGACTTCTTCAAGACAGCTTGCGTCCCAAGTTACTGCAGTTGTTTTCTGGCCTTTTGCGTTAACCGGGTTTCTCTGAATTTCCATAAGCGCACTGATGATGTTCATGTTCGGGCGGTAAGGAATTTCAAATTCTTCCCAATAGCTGCTAGCTTCCGGATTTTCCTGGCGTTTAATACTTAGCTTTATCGTTTTTGTTTCAGTTGCTGTAGTACTCATTTATATTTAGCCATCCCCTTCTACTAATGTTTAGCTGAATAGTCACGAACACGCGGCGGAATTAAGCTCACGTCAACGTCTTCGTATTCGAATCTCGGTGCTTCAAGCGGTCCTTCAAAGAATGCTTTGGTAGTTTTTAGCCATTCTTCGTCGTTACGTTCCGGGAAGTCCGGTTTGTAGTGTGCACCGCGTGATTCGTTTCTGTTGTATGCACCGATTGTAATCACTCGTGCAAGGACAAGCATGTTCCATAACTGGCGTGTAAAGAAGGCCGCCTGGTTGCTCCATTTTTTAGTGTCGTTAATGTTGATCTGCTTGTAGCGTTCCATTAACTCAACAATTTTCTTGTCAGTTTCTAAAAGTTTGTCATTATGACGTACAACTGTGACGTTGGCTGTCATAATTTCACCAAGTTCTTTATGAATAACATATGCGTTTTCCGTTCCGTCCATCGCAAGAATGTTATCAAATTTATCCTGTTCTGCTTTAGCGTGTCTGTCGTACAGTTCTTCATCAAGATCTTCGTAAGAAGTCTCCAGCGTTTTCACGTAGTCGATTGCTTTCGGTCCTGCAACCATACCGCCGTAAATTGCTGACAGTAATGAGTTGGCACCTAAGCGGTTACCGCCGTGCTGTGAGTAATCACACTCACCTGCTGCGAATAAGCCCGGAATTGATGTCATCTGGTCGTAGTCCACATACAGACCGCCCATTGAGTAGTGTACCGCAGGGAAGATCTTCATTGGCACTTTACGCGGGTCGTCTCCTGTGAATTTCTCATAGATTTCAATGATTCCGCCAAGTTTAACGTCAAGCTCGTGTGCATCTTTGTGTGATAAATCAAGGTAAACCATGTTCTCGCCGTTAATGCCGAGTTTTTGGTTCACACACACGTCAAAGATTTCACGTGTTGCGATATCGCGGGGTACGAGGTTACCGTAGTCCGGATATTTTTCTTCAAGGAAGTACCATGGCTTGCCGTCTTTATAAGTCCAGACGCGTCCGCCTTCCCCGCGTGCAGATTCACTCATGAGACGGAGTTTATCGTCTCCGGGAATTGCTGTCGGGTGGATTTGGATAAATTCGCCGTTAGCGTAAACTGCACCCTGCTGATAAACAATCGATGCCGCTGATCCTGTGTTGATCATCGAGTTCGTCGATTTACCAAAGATAATACCGGGACCGCCTGTCGCCATAATCACAGCATCCGCTTTGAAAGTTTTAATTTCTCCGCTGGTGATTTCCTGTGCTGTAATTCCGCGTGCTCTGCCGTCGTCGTCTACAACGACTCCGAGGAATTCCCATCCTTCGTACTTGTCGACCTGTCCTTTAACTTCGAAGCTTCTTACCTGCTCATCAAGAGCGTACAGTAACTGCTGGCCTGTTGTAGCACCTGCATATGCTGTACGGTGGTGAAGCGTTCCGCCGAAACGTCTGAAGTCTAAAAGTCCTTCAGGTGTTCTGTTGAACATTACACCCATACGGTCAAGCAGATGGATGATCTTCGGTGCTGCTTCAGTCATTGCCTTAACAGGCGGCTGGTTCGCTAAGAAGTCCCCGCCGTATACTGTATCGTCAAAATGAATCAGCGGTGAGTCTCCCTCACCTTTCGTGTTAACTGCACCGTTGATTCCGCCCTGCGCACACACCGAGTGTGAACGCTTAACCGGAACGATTGAAAATAAATCTATGTTCGCACCAGATTCTGCTGCTTTGATCGTCGCCATTAATCCGGCAAGTCCGCCGCCGACAACGATTACTTTATTATCCGCCATTATTTACACTCCTTCTATACAAACGCAAAAATTGCCATTAATCCAATTGTAGAAATTACTAAGAATACAAAGATTGCTACGTAACTCATAATCTGCTGTGATTTTGGTGACTGTGTAATACCCCAAGTAATCATAAATGTCCACAGACCGTTCGCAAAGTGGAAAATTGTCGCTAGTACACCGACAATCCAGAATACCAGCCAGAACGGATTGGCAACAATCTGCTCAACCATCTGGAAGTTTACTTCTTCACCTAAAAACACCTGGATACGTGTCTGGTAAACGTGCACTGCGATGAATATAAATGCAATGACGCCTGAAACTCTTTGAAGTACGAACATCCAGTTACGGTATGTTCCGTATCTGCCCACATTATTTTTAGCAGTAAAAGCGATATAAATACCGTAGATACCGTGGAACAGAATTGGTAAGTAAATGATGAAAATTTCAAGCAGAATAACGAACGGCAGGTTACCCATAATACCTGCAGCGAAGTTGAATGCTTCCTCACTGTATGTAGCCGTAAAGTTAACAAGCAAATGCTGGATTAAGAAAACTCCCAGCGGAATAACTCCGAGCAATGAATGTAATCTGCGAATGTAAAACCCTGAATCTTGATTCGACACAAAAGACCCCCCTAACTATTTTTCAACAAACTTTAACTCTTATTTTACCCGTAATAATTTTACAAATCAAGACAGCGTTTAATCTTTTACACTTTTATTATATATTCGCCGTGTTACGCCTGTTCGCTTAGTTTCCGAACTATATTTTCTGCAACGTTTTTCGGAATGCCAATCTCTGTGAAATCGGTCACATTCTTTTCTTTCATCCTTTTGATTGAGCCGAATTTTGAAAGTAACTTTCGCTTCCGTGTCGGTCCCACTCCTTCGATATTATCAAGCTGCGATACAATCGACGTTTTGCGGCGCGTATTTCTATGAAATGAAATTGCGAATCTGTGCACTTCATCCTGAATACGCTGCAGTAAATAAAAGCTCTGCGAGTTCTTTTTCATCGGGATGATTTCTGCAGGGTCTCCGTAAAGAAGCTCTGCCGTCGAGTGTTTATCGTCTTTTGCAAGACCTGCGACCGGAATGTCCAGCGACAGTTCGTTCAGGAGCACGTTTTTAACTGTGTTCATATGCCCGACTGCGCCGTCGACGATAATCAGATCAGGGAGCGGCAGCCCTTCTTTTAAGACGCGTGTGTAGCGGCGTCTGACCGCTTCAGCCATCGACGCATAGTCATCCGGCCCTTTTACCGTTTTAATTTTATATTTGCGGTAATCCTTTTTGGACGGTTTCCCGTCGATAAACGACACCATGACACTCACCGGGTCCACACCCTGAATGTTCGAGTTATCAAACGCTTCGATGCGGCGCGGTGTTTCGATGTTCATCACGTCGCCAAGTGTTTCTATCGCTTTAATCGTCCGCGCCTCGTCCCTGGCAATAATTTCAAACTTGTTTTCAATAGCAATACTTGCGTTTTTCGATGCAAGCTCCACCATTTCACGTTTCCCGCCGCGCATCGGCGCCTTAACTTTCGAAGGCAGTGCTTCGTCAAGAAGTTCAGCGTTGAACTCTTTTGGAATATGCACTTCTTTCGGCATCAGGCTGGAACTGAGATCGTAAAACTGCACGATAAATCTGAAGAACTCTTCCTCTGCGGAGTCATTCATCGGGAACATTTCCGCTTTCTTCTCGATTAATTTACCGCTCCGGATAAAGAGCACAGACACCGACATCCAGCCGTTGTCCACCGCGTAGCCGAAGCAGTCGCGTGCAGTCATATCGGCAGTCAGCATGTTCTGTTTCAGCATCGTGTTTTCAATATGACCCATTAAGTCGCGGTATTCTTTCGCTTTCTCAAACTCGAGCGCTTCTGCAGCCGCGTGCATTTTTTCTTTCAGTTCTTTCATGACTTCATCGGTTTCGCCGTTTAAAAAGTTCGTGATGCCGTCAATCATCTTCTGGTTTTGTTCTTCTGTCACATTAAATACGCACGGGCCGAGACACTGTCCGATATGGTAGTACAGACATAATTTGTCCGGCATCGTATTGCATTTTCTGAGCGGGTAAATGCGGTCCAGCAGCTTTTTCGTTTCGTACGCGCTGTACGCATTCGGATACGGTCCGAAATATTTACCTGTCTTCGGCTTAACCGTCCGTGTGACGACGAGTTTCGGGTGCTTTTCCTTCGTAATTTTAATAAAAGGATAGCTTTTATCGTCTTTTAATAAAATATTATACCGGGGCAGATGTTTTTTAATTAATGTATTCTCGAGGAGCAGCGATTCGATTTCCGAACCCGTTACGATAAAGTCGAAGTCGACAATGTCGGCCACGAGACGCATCGTTTTCTCATCGTGCGCGCCGGTAAAGTACGAACGCACCCTGCTCCGGAGATTTTTAGCCTTGCCCACATATATAATTTCCCCGTCTTTGTTTTTCATCAGATAACACCCGGGTTCAACGGGCAGAACTGATAATTTCAGTTTAAGTTCTGACATGATTTATCCCTTCTTCTATAAAAAAAGCCGCCCAAATGGCGGCTTTAAAAATTTAAGCGTGTTTTTCTATTAATGCAGCAAGCTGCTCTTTAGGCTGGAATCCAACAACTTTATCAACAGGCTCGCCGTCTTTGAAAAGGATCAGAGTTGGAATACTCATAACTTCGTACTCGCTTGCTGTAGCTTGGTTTTCGTCAACATTTAATTTAGCAATATTAGCTTTGCCTTCTACTTCAGGCGCTAATTCTTCAAGGATTGGAGCAATCATTTTACAAGGCCCGCACCAAGGTGCCCAGAAGTCTACTAATGTAAGTCCACTACCAATTTCTTCTTTAAATCCTGCATCGTTCACATCATATAATGCCATATAAAACTACCTCCAAATTTGTGTTGATTTAATTATACAACAATTCATTTTGTCACTCAACGGTATTGCTTAGGCGAAGTACATCAGATAGACAATACCGCTTATAAACATTATCACACTGATCACTATAAGCACCTTCGCAAGTTTATACATATCAAAGTTATCCACCGGGACTCACCTACTTCATTTCGACTATCGTCACACCGAAGCCGCCTTCACTCGGCATGCCGCCTCTGAATGATGATACTTTCGGGTGGCGTTTTAAATACTGCTGTACACCTTTTTGCAGTGCACCCGTACCTTTACCGTGAATAATCTCGACATCCGAGAAGTTCGACAGGAGCACCTGGTCCAGATAATGTTCAAGACGGATCAGCGCGTCCTCGTAACGTTCACCGCGCAGATCCAGCGTACGGTTGACGTGTGTTTTGTTCTGACGGATCGTCACCGGCTTTTGCGGTTTGGATGCTTTCCGTTTCTTCACTTCGGACTTGTCGAGTTTCATTTTAATAATGCCCATCTGCACAGTAACTTCGTCACCGTTCAGTCCGATAATTTCACCTTTTTGTCCGTAAGTCAGCACGTCGACTTCATCTCCGACATTAAGTGCCTCGATTTTTTCGTTGCGGACATCTTTTTTAATATCGCGGGCATAATAGCTGTCGGAAAGTTCTTTTTTCGCTTTAATAAGTTCGTGTTCCTGAATGCTGTCCGCACCCAGTTCCTTCATCATTTCAAGCTCTTTAATAATTTCCGCCGCTTCCAGTTCACGCTGTTTGACGATGCGGTTCGCTTCGTCTTCAGCGTTTTGGATCAGCTTATCTTTAAATTTCGTAAACTGCTCGTTCGATTCTTTCAGTTCTTTCTGCAGTGATTCTGCTTCGCGCATTAACTCGTGCGTATCCTGCTCGTGCTCGCGCGCAAGTGTTGTATGGCGCTCGAGTGCGGTAATCATTTCGTTGACTTCCATATTGTCGCGGCCGGTTAAGCTGCGCGCGCGGTCGATGACACCTGAATCCAGACCGAGCTTGTTGGAAATTTCAAAGGCATTTGATTTACCCGGTATGCCCATTAATAATCTGTACGTCGGCGATAAAGTGCTCACGTCGAACTCAACACTCGCATTAATGACGTCGTCGCGTGTATAGCTGAACGACTTCAGCTGCGGGTAGTGCGTTGTTGAAATAATTTTCGCTTCTTTATCGAGCAGGTATTCAATAATACTGATTGCAAGTGCCGCACCTTCTTCGGGATCCGTCCCTGCGCCAAGCTCATCCAGAATAACCAGTGACTCATTGTCGACGCGTTTTAAGATGTCGGCAATATTGGTCATATGACTCGAGAACGTCGACAGTGACTGTTCGATCGACTGCTCGTCACCGATATCGGCATAAACATTTTTAAAGACTGCGATGGATGAACCGTCGCGTGCCGGAATCGGAATGCCAGCCTGCGCCATTAATACTGACAGTCCGACTGTTTTAATCGTGACTGTTTTACCGCCGGTGTTCGGTCCGGTAATAATAACGGCTTTCGTTTCCGGTTCGACGACGATATCGTTTTTTACAACTGTTTCGCTGTCGATTAACGGATGATAAGCACCGATCAGTCTGATGGATTCATCATCAGAGATGATTGGTTTTGTCCCTTTTATATGCGCACCGTACTTCGCTTTGGCAAAGACGAAATCGATGTGGTGCAGGCTGATGTTGTGTTCATATAAATCATGCGCAACCTCGTTCACTCTTGCTGTCAGTTCGCTCAGAATGCGCGTGATTTCCGCTTCTTCCGACTCTTTTAAGCGCGTAATGTTGTTGGTCATATCGACGATTGCTGTCGGCTCGACGTAAATCGTCTGTCCGCTCTGTGATGAGTCGTGGATAATTCCTTTAAATTCGCTGCGGTAATCCACGCTGACGGGAATTACATAACGGCCGTTGCGCATCGTAATAATACTGTCGCTCAGTTTGCGCTGATTTTTTCTGACGATATCGTTTAGGCGTTCGCGGATTTTCTGTTCTTCCGAACCGATTTTACGGCGGATTCTTAAGAGCTCCGGTGACGCATGGTCGAGGACCGTCACCTCATCGACTGTTTCAGTAATACGTTTGTACAGGAAATGAATATCTTCAAGTTCTGTAATGTACGGCTTGATATTCGGTAAAAATACTTCATCTTCTTCGAATGCACTGATTAATGTGTGCAGCATCTGTTTTCTGTTAAGAATTGATTTAATTTTGTTAAAATCGCTGACACCTAAAATACTGCCGATTTCCGCGCGTTTGACGAACGGTTTAATGTCGCTGATGCCGCCGAGTTCCACGTGGCGGTAACGGAGCATTTTTGATGCGTCATCAACTTCTTCAATATTCTTTACTACTGTATCGGGATCGGTTTCAACGATGGAGAAATTTAACTCCGCCTTCGTCTTATCGCTGACTGCGAATGCTTTGACGGATTCGAGAATTTTATCGAATTCCAGTTTGGTGAATGTCTTATCATTCATTTATATCACTCTTTTTACTTTTATTAATAAATGCTTTAAATTCTTCCCGTGTTAATGCGTTCAGCACCTGCGATTTTTTTACAAATGCTTTCTGGAGTGTTGCGACACCGTATTTCATAAAATCAAGATGGTCCGTATGGTGCGCATCCGTATTGACCGTGAACATCACGTCCCGGTTTGCAATCACATCGCTCGATAAGTCGAGGCGCTGCGGGCTGGCGTTAATTTCTAATACTGTATTTGTCTGCTTAGCGTAATCGAATAATTCGTCCATGTTGACCGGATAGCCGTCACGCACGCCGATTAATCGCCCCGTCGGGTGTGCAATATGACGCACGTACGGGTTATCCATCGCGGACTTCAGACGTTTCATAATATCTGCTTCCGGCTGCTGGAAACTCGAGTGGATGGCTGCGATAACGTAATCGAGCTGTTTTAATATATCGTCTGAATAGTCGAGTGTGCCGTCAGACAGAATATCCATTTCTGTTCCGCTGTACACATCGATATCGTCGTACTCTCGGTCGATTGCTCTGATTTCTGCGAGCTGTTCCAACAGGCGTTCGTCGCTTAAGCCGTTTGCCACGCGCAGACTTTTCGAGTGATCGGTAATGACGATGTACTCGTAGCCCTTTGCGCGCGCCGCTTCAACCATGTCGCGCACGCTGTACGCACCGTCACTGTATACCGTGTGCATGTGCAGATCGCCTTTAATATCTTCCGCTGTAACGATTTCGTTCACATCGATATCTGTTTCCCTGCCTGTCTCACGCATTGCAGGCGGAATGTACGGCAAATCGAAGTAGTTGTAAAACTCTTCTTCCGAATTGAACGTCTTCACGCCGTCCGGCGTCTCCACTCCGTACTCACTGATTTTCTCACCGCGCGCTTTTGCGATTTGGCGCATTTTTACGTTGTGCTCTTTTGACCCTGTAAAATGCTGGAGCGTTGAAATATACTCGTCGCCGTTTACAAATCTGAAGTCGACGTTAATCTCATCGAAATCATGTTCGATTTCGATTGAAAGTTTTTTATCGCCGCGTGCAACGATGTCTGTGACGAAATCCTGGCTGACCATTATTTCCGTAAAGCGTTCATAATCTTCCACTTTGACGATAAAGTCCAGATCTCTCGAAGTTTCTTTTGTGCGGCGGCCGCTGCCCGTCATATCGCAGCGTTCAACGCCGGGGATTGTGTCGATAACATCCGTAATGACTTTCTGAAATTTTAATACGCGCGCAATTGGATAACGTTCCGGTCTGTTCAGTACCGTCTCAATCGACTTCAGAATGTTCTCTTCTGTCTTCTTGCCGAAGCCGGGTAAAGCGCTGACTTCCTGTTTTTCACATGCCGCTTTTAAATCTTCGAGCGTGCTGATGCCGAGAGCATCGTGAATTTTCGCAATTTTCTTCGGTCCGAGCGTCGGCAGTTTAAGCATGCGGATCAGTCCGTTCGGGACTTTATCTTCTAATTCTTTTAATACTGATGACTCGCCTGTCCGGACGAATTCAGTAATGACTTCGTTCGTCCCTTTACCGATCCCTTTCAGGTCACTGAAATCCGGGATTTCATCGAGTGTTCTCCCGTCAGTTTCAAGTGACGCGGCCGCCTTGCGGTATGCAGATACTTTGAAAGGATTTTCTAAATTTAATTCCATATATACTGCGATTTTCTCGAGCAGTCTGATCACATCTTTTTTATTCATGTCCTACCTCCGAAAAAAGAGCCATATCTCTATGACTCTACTTGTATCCATTCTATTAATTTGTCCGATATTATAAATGTGTGTTCAATGATAAATGAAGCAATCCATGAGTCTGCCAGTGCTTCCTGAACCGGCATGTATGGAATCGTTGCGACGAAAAAGAGGAGAACAGCGAGTACATATATGACTTCGATTAAGCCGAGAATAGTACCGATGATGCTTGGAATCAGTCCGTCCGATGTTACCTGCTGCAGGTAATCAAAGCCGCTGACGATAATCTGAATAACAATTTTGCTGACGATAAAAATAAGAAAGAAAGCAAACATATAATAATATGCATATTCAAGATTTCCGACTTCCGTCAGCACAGCATTTGCCTGTGCAGTCGACGGATACGGCATCACTAAATAAAACCTGCTGCCGAGCGCTTCATAATTTAATGAAGCAATAATGAGCGCGGATATCGTACCGATCAGATGCATAAACTGCAGCACTGCACCGCGGCGATAACCCACAATCAGTCCGATTATAAGTATAATTAGAAGTATTAAAGTCATAAACTAGTTTCCTTTTTTAAGCGCACTGTGTTCTTTTTCCAGCGCCTCATATTTTTCTTTTAACTTTATATAATCATCCATGATATTACAAGCCGTAAGCACCGCTTTTCTCGTCGTATCGAGCCCAGGGCTCTTTGAAGCAATCGCTGTAATATTTTTGTCGACTGCGTCCGCCACCCGTCTCAAGTGTTCCTCACTGTCAGCGCCGACAAGCGTATAATGTTCATTATATATTTTTACAGCAATGCGTGTTTTTCTTCCGCTCATATTACATTGCCCCCATGTCATTAAAATTTCTCACACATTTACCTATTTCATTAGTTTATTATACTTATCCCCTAATGTTAATACAAGCAATTAAAATGTTGCGGGTATTGGGTTTGGGGGATGTTTGGGGGAGATTTATGATGATTTTGCAGCGGATGGAGGGTGGATTGTCTGCTGGATTGCTGCCGGCTGGTTGCTCATTGGTGATAAGTCTTGTGGGTTTTTGGCAAGGCATCACCGTTTTAATGTGTTGTCGTGATATGTCTGGTTGTTTTTGTGGGA
>DAIPYL010000005.1:10334-19084 GCA_036782755.1 Jeotgalicoccus sp.
CTTGCTCATTTCCCATCACTTTTCGTGCAGGATTACGTTTTTCAAATGGAGCTTGCTCATTAAATGAGTTATCCTGAGCATATTTTATGCAGGTAACTCGTTTTACCTCGATTTTCACGTTATGTTCTTTATTTATTGCACAGGTAACGCGTTTACTCCTCATTTTCAAGCTAAGTCTTCATTTTTCATCATACATAACGCGTTTTCCATCCTTCAGCGCAGTAGTCTCCGACAATCGCGCCCTGCTAATTCATCCGTCCCCCAACAAACAAAAAGCAGAGACGCTCTCAAGCGTCCCTGCCTTATTCAATTTTATCCTCTTAATATATAACCTGCTGCTTTCAATGCGTCTTCCACCGGAGTGTGAAGGGCTTCGATGTCTTTGTCTGTCAGCGTTTTTTCTCTGTCTAAATAAGTTAAGTGCAGCGCGACTGATTTCTTGCCGTCTGCCATGTGCTCGCCTTCGTATATATCAAACGGATAAACGTCTTCTAAATATTCAGGTGCGGCTCCGCGGATTTCAGCAATAATCTCTGACACGTTCACATCACTCGAAACTTCAAGCGCAACGTCGCGTGATACTGACGGGTACTTAGGCAGGAATTCGTAAAGAATGCTTCCTGTCTTAACTTTCAGTACTTCTTCAAGATTAATCTCAAAAACTGCTGTCTGGCCAAGGTCGTGGTCTTCAGCGTACTGCGGGTGCAGTTCGCCTGCGAATCCAATCACTTTATCGTCTAAATAAACTTCTGCTGTGCGCCCCGGGTGAAGTTCATCGTGTGCGGCCGACTGCTTGTAAGTCACGCGGCCAACAAGCCCAAGTTTCGTAAACAGTGCTTCGAGTACACCTTTCACCGTGTAGAAGTCTGACGGCACAGAGTCATTCGTCCATGCTGTTTTGTGCTGTTCGCCGGTCACAATTCCCGCAAGCATTTCAATTTCGTCCGGCAGCTGATTCTGTCCGTTCGTATCGAAAATCTTACCGATTTCAAACAATGAAACGTTCTTCTGCTGACGGTTTACGTTGTACGTCGCGTTATCCACTAAATGCGGTACTAGCGATGTACGGAGTACAGCGCGGTCTTCGCTCATCGGCATTAATAAACCAAGTGAATCAGTCAGCGTTGAAAACTCGCCGATGCGTTTTTTGCTCGTTAATGCGTAGTTGATTGCCTGTGAGAATCCCTGAGCGTTCAGCTGGCGTTTAATTACGCGGACTTCCTGCTGCTCATCCGACAGTCGGCCCGGTGTAATATTCGAGTATTCCGGCAGTGTTGACGGAATATTATCGTAACCAAAAATTCGTGCCACTTCTTCAGAAATATCTTCAGGAATTCTCAGATCGTCGCGTCGGGATGGAATGATGACGTCGATTGCGCCGTCTTTTTCTTCTGCGCCGAGGCCCAGTTTCTGCAGTGTGCCTAAAATGTCAGCGACTGTCAGTTCAGTACCAAGACGGTTATTGATAAAGTCCGCTGATGTCTGAATAACACCTGGTTCTAAATTAAGTTCGCCTTCTGATGCGATGCCTTTAAGCGTCTTCCCGCCTGCATATTTTTCCAATAAATAAGCTGCACGGTTAACTGCCGGTAATATAAATTCGTGTGATACGCCTTTTTCAAAACGCTGAGATGCTTCGCTGCGCAGATTCAGACGGCTGCTCGTTTTACGGATTTTAACCGGTTCGAATAATGCGGACTCGATGACGACGTTGACAGTCTGATCCGTCACTTCTGAATCCTGACCGCCCATTACACCGGCAAGTGCGATTGGCACTTCACCGTTTGTTACAACGATGTCATCCGTATTCAGCGTGCGTTCTTTACCGTCGAGCGTCGTGAACTTCTCGTTTTCACGTGCTGTACGTGTAACGATTTTGTCCGAGCCTATTCTGTCGCGGTCGAACATATGGAGCGGCTGGCCGTATTCCATTAATACGTAGTTTGAAATATCAACAACGTTGTTAATCGGACGGATGCCCGCTTTAATCAAACGAATCTGCATCCATAACGGTGCAGGTTTAATTTCAACACCGCGTACTTCACGCGCTGCGTAAAACGGCACTGCTTCAGCGTCTTCGTTTTCAATCGCAACAGTCACAACATCTTCAGTTTCCGACACACCGGTTTCCGGCACTTTCACTTCACCGCCGAATAATGCGCGCGCTTCGTATGCTGCACCAACCATCGATAAGGCATCTTTACGGTTTGGTGTTAAGTCGAACTCAAGTACCTGGTCATCCAAATACAATGCTTCAAGTGCTTCTGTACCTGGAGCCGGCTCATTATTAAACATAAAAATTCCGCCCTGGTATTCAGCCGGCACATATTCTTCTTTTACGCCGATTTCTTCCAGTGAACAGATCATGCCTTCAGATACTTCACCGCGAAGTTTCGCACGTTTGATTTTAATGCCGCCCGGCAGTCTGCCGCCGACTTTGGAAACGATAACGTAGCTGTCCGCTTTAACGTTTGGCGCTCCGCAGACAATCTGCGTCGTTTCTTCGCCTGTATCTACTTCGCATAAGTTTAAACGGTCCGCTTCAGGATGCGGTTTAACCGACTTCACATAGCCGACAACAAGTTTTTTAATATCTGCTGTGTAATCGATAATGTCATCCACTTCAATCCCGCCGCGCGTAATGCTTTCAGCAAGTTCGTCAGTCGGTACATTAATATCGATAAAAGTCTCAAGCCATTCTCTGGATACTCTCATTACTGTCCGCCTCCATCTTCTGTCGGAATAAATTGATCAATGAATCTTAAATCGTTCGTATATAAATGACGGATATCTTCGATACCGTATTTCAGCATTGCGACGCGGTCAGGTCCCATGCCGAATGCAAATCCGGAATACTCTTTAGAATCGAATCCTGCCATTTCAAGCACGTTCGGGTGAACCATTCCTGCACCTAGAATTTCTATCCAGCCTGTCTGTTTACACACATTACAGCCGGAACCTTTACATTTAAAACATGAAATATCAACTTCAACACTCGGCTCAGTGAACGGGAAATAGCTTGGACGCAGACGGACTTCTCTTTCGCTGCCGAAAATTTCCTTGGCGAATAATTCCAGCGTTCCTTTTAAATCGCTGAGGTGAATGTTTTTATCGACTACAAGTCCTTCAATCTGTGTGAACTGGTGTGAATGCGTCGCGTCATCGCTGTCGCGGCGGTAGACTTTACCAGGGCAGATAATTTTAACCGGACCTTCGCCTTTTTGCGCTTCAAGCGTACGCGCCTGCACCGGAGATGTGTGCGTGCGGAGAAGAATATCTTCTGAAATATAAAAGCTGTCCTGCATATCGCGTGCCGGGTGTGATTTCGGTAAGTTCAATGCCTCGAAGTTATAATAATCCTTCTCAACTTCGTAGCCTTCTTTAATTTCATAGCCGAGGCCGATAAAGAAATCCTCGATGTCTTCAACGATACGGTCGATCGGGTTCGAACCGCCGATTTCAAGCGTGCGTCCCGGTAAAGTGACGTCAATTGTTTCTGCAGCAAGTTTCGCTTCAAGTGCTTTTTTAGACAGTTCCGCTTCAAGTTCACTGATTTTGCCCTCGATTGCATTGCGCAGTTCATTGACCTTTTGCCCGTAAGCCGGACGTTCTTCGTTTGAAAGATTTTTCATCTCTTTCATTAATCCTGTTACTTTACCTTTTTTACCTAAATATTCAACACGCAGTTCATTCAGCGCTTTACTGTTATCGATTGTGCTTAATTTATCGTTAAATTCAAGCTGCATTGTTTCCATCACCTGTGTCATGCCCGTCACTCCTCATATTTTTAAAGTTTAATATTTTAAAAACAAAAAAACCCCATCCTTAAATAAAAGGACGGAGTTCCGTGGTACCACCTAATTTTCTGCATATGCAGACACTTGCTGCGTCTATATGGTGACGCATGTCCCGTATACTTCATCAATCAGGTGAACACTGATTAAAACCATACATTAATTTTCAGCTGATATTAATGTTCTCTGTGACTGGTCCTGATAATCATTTATTCCTAACTTCAACCGAAGCAGTTTTATAATATTGTTACATTCATTATAGCTGAAATCCGCTTAAAATCAAGATTTAAAATGATGCATCATAATAGCACCGGCAATTGCGACGTTTAAGCTCTCGCTTGAACCGGGCATATTAATCTTGGCGTTGATATCCATCAGATTGAGCGTTTCTTCAGACAGTCCCTGGCCTTCGTTGCCGAGTACGAGCATAATGTCGCCGTCCGGCTTATTGAAGTCATCGATGTAGACTGCATCGTTCAGTGATGTACCGATTTTAATGCCTTTGAAACTTATCGCCGCTTCAGCTGCTTCGCGCTGTAAAATATTCAGGTGGAAATGACTCCCCTGTGCGCTGCGTAATACTTTCGGGTTATACGGATCTGCACTTTTCGGCGTAATTAATACTGTTTTAAAACCGAATGCATCGGCTGTACGGATTAATGTGCCGAGGTTGCCCGGATCCTGAATGTCTTCGAGCAGCAGCACTCTGTTGTAATCCACCTTGCCCGGTTTCTGCTGGTTCACGACAGCAGCAATGCCCGGAGGCGTATCGAGTGTCGATAAAGTTTTCATAACATCACGCGACACATATAAAACTTTAAATTTATCGATATTTAAATTGTGCTGGAAACCGTCTTCGATAATAATCGTATCGACCGGCTGGTTATAATTAACCGCTTCTTCAACTAAATGAACACCTTCGATTAAAAACTGGTCTGACTTTTTGCGTCCTTTTGCCGTATGCAGTTTACGGTAATTTTTAATGCGCGTGTTATCTTTTGAAGAAATTACTTCTTTTACCAAATGATTTCGTCCACCTTATCGTCGTTTAATGATTTAACTACTTCAGTTACGAGTTTAACCGCATTATTGTAGTCTTCTTTATGCATAATTGATACGTTTGAATGCATATAGCGTACCGGCACACCAACGACAACTGACGGAATTCCGTCATGTGCGACGTGGAATGAACCAGCATCTGTACCTCCGCCCGTTATCACTTGTAATTGTACAGGGATATCTTTATCTTTGGCAACTGCCATCACGTGTTTTCTGAAAGGCACATGCCCGATCATTGAACCGTCCATTAATAATACCAGCGGTCCTTTACCAAGATCTCCCGTACCGTTTGAAGATTTCATTCCCGGAGTATCCATTGCAAGACCGACGTCCACTGCGATTGCAAGGTCAGGTTTCACTTTGTTGGCACCGACTTTCGCACCGCGGAGTCCTACTTCTTCCTGCACTGTTGCGCCGCCGACAAAGTTAATATCGATATTTTCTTTTTCAAGATTCTTCATGACATCGATTGATAATGCTACGCCGTAACGGTTATCCCATGCTTTAGCAAGCAGGTAATTTTTGTTTGTCATCTCTTCGAATTCCGACGCAGGTGTGACCATGTCACCCAGCATAACTCCTGCTTCAAGTGCTTCGTCTTTCGACGCCACACCGATATCGATAAACATATCTTTAATTTCGACCGGTTTCTTGCGCTCTGATGCCGACAGTACGTGCGGCGGTTTAGAACCGATCACACCTGTAATGACTTTGCCGTCACCCGTTGTAATATGCATGCGCTGTGACAGCATGACCTGGTTCCACCAGCCGCCGACCGGTGTAAATTTAAGGAAACCGTTGTCGTCAATTTCGGTCACCATAAAGCCGATTTCATCCAGATGGCCTGCAACAAGAATTGTTTTACTGCTGCTGGCTGCATTCTTTTTACCATACACGCCGCCGAGGTTATCTTCTATAATTTCATCGCTGACCGGTTCGAGGTAGTTTTTCATCTTATGTTTTACTTCACTTTCAAATCCTGCGATCCCGTTTACGTCTGTTAAGTCTTTAAGCATTTCAAGCTGTTTATCCATTTAAATATCCCCTTTAAAATTGATGTTAAATTTATTTTACCACAAAGTATTTCAGCTTTCGAAATAATAATACTGCGAAAGAAAGCACCCTCCATTAAGAGAGTGCTGCAGTTAAATTAATTTCTGTCCGGATAGTCATAGCCTTCTTCATTTCTTCTTGGATATTCATCCACCCAGAAGTTGTGATCTTTAAATTCATCGCGAGTCGGCTCAAAGACAATCTCGTCAATTTTGCCCTGCTTCTGCAGTTTGTACTGACGCTCGTAATCTCTGAATGCTTTGAGTGCCGGTTTTTGCAGGATGAGTATCGCGATAACGTTAATCCACGCCATCAGTCCTACACCGAGGTCACCCATCTGCCATGCGAGGTCTGCTGTTGAAACCGTACCGTAGAACGCTGAACCAATTAATACAATCCCAAGTACAATTTTCAGCCAAGGCATTCTGCCTTTAAGCATATATACCAGGTTCGTCTCTGCTATATAGTAATACGCGAGCATCGTCGTATAACAGAAGAACAGAAGCGCGAATGCGATGAAGTATGAACCGAATCCAATAAAGCCTTCCTGGAAGTTATCCATGCCGTGGAACGCGCTGTCGATACCGGCTTGAGTAAATGTAACCGTACCGGAAACATCTTTCTCGCCTTCAGCGTTCGTCTGATACACACCGTTATCTATAATGAGTCCGCCGTCGCCGTCAGACACGTTATACATACCTGTCATTAAAATCATCAGTGCTGTTGCTGTACATACGAATAAAGTATCGATGTATACAGAGAATGACTGAACAAGACCCTGTTTCGCCGGGTGAGATACTTCAGCAGCACCTGCTGCGTGAGCGCCTGTACCCTGACCTGCTTCGTTTGAGTACAATCCGCGTTTAACACCGATCATAATCATGGCACCAACTGTACCTGCGAACTGCTGTTCAAGACCGAATGCACTTCTGAAGATTAAACCGAATAAAGCCGGTACTTCTGAAATGTTCATAATTACGATTGTTACCGCCACGATGATATATGCAATTGCCATAAACGGCACTGCTGCTGTCGCAACGTTTGCAATTGAACGGATACCGCCGAAAATAACAACTGCAAGAATGACGATCAGGAATACACCGATCATCCAGCCATCAAGCATCGGGAATGCGTTTGTTGCTGCACTTGAAATTGAGTTGGACTGAATACCTGGAAGTAACAGACCGCACGCAAGTACTGTTACTACTGCGAAAAGCAAAGCGTAGTACTTACCAAACGTTCCACCGATTCCCTTTTCGATGTAGTACGCCGGCCCCCCGCGGTACTGTCCATCCTCTTTCTGTTTGTAAATCTGTGCCAGTGTCGACTCTACGAATGCACTGCCTGCACCAAGGAAGGCGATGAGCCACATCCAGAATACTGCACCTGGACCCCCGATAAAGATTGCCGTAGAAACACCGACGATGTTACCTGTTCCGACACGCCCTGCCAATGATACAGCAATTGCCTGGAAACTTGAAATTCCATCAGCTGATTTACCGCCTTTAAACATTAAACGGACCATGTCGACTATGTATCGCACCTGGAACAATCTCATGCGAATTGAGAAGTACAACCCTGCGACAACGAGAAGTATAACCAGTGCGGCACTCCAGACGATGTCGTTAAAAAACGTTACAACTGTCTCCATTAAATGATTCCCCTTTGTTTTCTTTCTATAATAAGAAATTACCACTCAAATATAGTCTATTTATCCGGTCTTGTCTATGCTTTTCGGAAAATATGTTAACGCTTACAACACTGTTATATCAGTATTATCGGCTATAACCGTTGGGGCACGTAGGGTGAAGCCAAAGTAAAATCTTTATCCAGTTAATGGATAAGGCTGAATTATCTGTCTATTTATTTTAGTGTGTGATTTAATGCACTTTTGTTCACTTTTCGTGTGTTTATACTCTGCAGTGAATAAACATTTTTTCTGTATTCTTTGACGAGGCGGACTGCTATCGTGATTGTTGCGATTGTCATGATAATTAACCCTGAATACATTAAATAAATATTCGTTAAGAGGCCCGCCTGCATCATCGCCGCCGTTGTATTCGCCAGTGCATGAAGAATGATTGCCGCCGGGAACAGCCACCACTTCCTTTTCATCATTACCGATGCGAAAACGATAATTGAAAGTCCGATATGCAGACTCATCGCAAGAATCCTTTCGCCGATTGCGATTGCGTACATATACCACGGCTGGCTCGCGATAAGATCTTCTTTTGGTATCGGGAGAGCGTTGAGTGACTCCGAGCCTGAGTTGATGAGGACTGCGAAGATGATGCCGTTCAGCATGCCGAGGCCGACAATTGCCGCTGCTTCGATGCCGCCGTGTCCGATGCCGTATGAAACGGCGCTGTCGATATCTTTGTAATGACGTTTTGTGATCAGGAATGCGAGCAGGCGGCCGGTCTCTTCAAATATCCCCGCTGCGAAAACTCCGTACAGCACGTATAGCCACGGAGCGTTGCTGATGAGTGCTATTGATCCGTCCGGCTGCGGCTTCAGCACGAAGAGATGCATCAGCTGTTCGAGTATTAATGCGAACAGGATAAAGACCGCGATACCCAGAATTAAAGGCAGCCATCTGACTTTAAACTTTCTGCTCAGTACTAACATAAAAATAAACGGCAGCATTACCGCAATGATGCCCGTTACTGCCATAATTATAATTTCCGACTGTTGAATCATAGTTTACACGTCCTTTTTGTTAATATTGTATCGGTAAATTAGGAGCGGGGCAATGGTGCTATTAGCAAACGAAAACCTCATCTGCCTGTAAGACGTTGTCACGGGCAGATGAGCCTACTTCAATTGCCAGTAAGACGTTGTCAC
>DAIPYL010000005.1:19184-52013 GCA_036782755.1 Jeotgalicoccus sp.
AAGACGTTGTCACGGGCAGATGAGCCTACTTCAATTGCCAGTAAGACGTTGTCACGGGCAGATGAGCATATAATCTGCTAGTTGCTGTTAGTAATTTTATCCTTATACCTGTTTAATATCTCATGAACCTGATACGCTTCGTCAAAATCACGATATCGAAATTCATAGTATGTCCATTTGCCTTTAGTAATCTGATTACAGTATTTATTTAATAATCGGAACACAGTCCGTTCACTGACTTTGTAATCGATAAACTCCATAAACCGCTGCTTCGTTAATTTATCATTTAAAAACAGTGATTTATAATCACTAATCGCTCTAAGTACATGCGTTTCTTTCTTCTCGGTCTTCCCGCATTTTTGACATGTCATATAAAAGTGATTCGTTTCCAATTCAAATCTCCCGCAGTCGCCGCAGTACAGTCCTTTTCGCAGCGAATCAAAATCGGCGGATTTGTCGAGAAATGGATTGGGAATGATGTGCTGGCGGATTACTTCAGCAATGTTTTCTGCGTCGCGGCCGGCATACATATTTTTGAATTGCATGAGGTAATTGCGCAGGCCGGCCCGCATGACGATATTGTTCCAGAGCTCTTCGTCCGAACTTTGCAAACGGAACTCGATATTTGGAAATATGATCTTCCCGGAAATATCGAACGCGCCCCTCACCTCGTAGCGCATTTTGACCAGCCTGCCGATGGCCCGGCGCAATTGGGACAGCGCGTCTTCGGAGACTTCGGATTTTCCTATAAACCATTTGCCTGACTCGTACCGGTAAAGACCGGAGTAGTTTTTAATCTCGTTAACGACAATCCCGTCATCGCTGACAATTAAACAATCGTACTGTGCAGTCCTCTCGTCAATCCGCAGATAAATATCGCGGAATACGAACACCGAACCGTGGCCAGCTTCGTCAAACACCCGGTCGTATTCGCACTCCCCTGCAAATCCTTTCTCCTGGATAGCCAGACTTTTCGCGTCCTGTCCAGCTAGAACAATCCGTTTCTTCAACGCACGGTAATACGCTAATTCTCCGCCAATAAATCTTTCACTCAGAATCATGGTTTTCATCTCCCTAAATAAAATATCTCTTTACCTATATATAGGGAAAAACGCCATTTTATTTTTTTATCGTACAAGTTAATTTATTTACTTAACAAATCGCAAATAATTTCCGCACAAAAAAAGAGCACCCAACTTTATGGGTGCCCTTTTAAAACAATTTATTTGTCTAAAGCTTTTTTAGCCTGGTCTACGATTTGACCGAAAGCAGCGTCGTCAGCGATAGCAATTTCAGAAAGCATTTTTCTGTTGATATCGATTCCTGCAACTTTAAGTCCGTTCATCAGACGGCTGTAGCTGATGTCGTGCTGGCGTGCAGCAGCGTTAATACGTGAGATCCATAATTTACGGAATTCACGTTTCTTCTGTTTACGGTCACGGTATGCGTACTGACCTGATTTCATTACAGCTTGTTTAGCTGTTCTATATAAAGTGCTCTTGGCACCAAAATAACCTTTTGCCTGTTTTAATACTTTTTTACGTCTCTTACGAGATGTTAATCCATTTTTTACGCGAGCCATTTCTAACTCCTCCTTTTATATTATTTAGCAGATTTAGCTAATAAGTGAACTAATCTTCTTGCATCTGATTTAGCAACTAAAGCTGATCCTCTTAATTGGCGTTTCTGTTTAGTAGTTTTGTTAGCGAATAAGTGGCTTGTAAACGCTTGTGAGCGTTTGAATTTGCCTGTACCAGTTTTTTTAACTCGTTTAGCATAACCTTTATGCGTCTTCATTTTTGGCATGATAAAGTCCTCCGATTAATTTTTATTTTTTGTCTGCAAATGGTGCAACAGTTAAGAACATGGAACGTCCTTCCATCTTCGGTCTCTGTTCGATCTGGCCATCTTCTTTAAGAGCTTCAGCGAAACGCTCAAGTACCTTGCGTCCGATTTCTTTGTGCGTGATTGCACGGCCTTTAAAGCGAATAGAAACTTTTACCTTGTCTTCTTTAGCAAGGAATTTCTTTGCGTGACCTAACTTAGTGTTAAAGTCATGCTCTTCGATTGTCGGTGACAAACGAATTTCTTTAAGGTTAATCACCTTTTGTTTCTTACGAGCTTCTTTGTCTTTCTTCTGCTGCTCGTACTTAAACTTACCGTAATCCATAATACGTGCAACAGGCGGTTTAGCGTTTGGTGCAACAAGTACTACATCCAAGTTGGCATTTTCTGCCATCTCAATTGCGTCTCTTGTTGCTTTAATACCCAGCTGTGAACCATCTTCTCCGATTAAACGAACTTCTTTTGCGCGAATACGATTATTGATCAATGTTTGATCTTTAGCTATGTTTAGCACCTCCAAAAATATTTAACGAACAAAAAAGGCGAATGCATTACTGCACCCGCCTTAGAAGTTGCAGGCGCAATAGTTACTGCGTCTGCATTTCCCAATTTACCCGGTCACCACTAATAGCGTTTGCGGGTGTGAAGCGGGAGCTTCAACTTGTCCGTTTGTTTCAACTCTTAATACTATACAGTACTAAATCTCTTTTGTCAAATTTATTTCTTTAATCTTATTTCGTCAATCAGCTGATACAGGAAGTCTTCTTTGCCGAAGCTCTCCTGTTTCTCTTCGCCGTACTTGCGGACGTTAACGAGCGATTCGTCTTTTTCTTTATCGCCGACAACGACCTGATACGGTATTTTCTTCATCTGAGCTTCACGGATTTTGTAACCCATCTTCTCATTGCGGTCGTCGATATGAACGCGGATGCCCTGGCTCTTCATTTCATCGTGAATTTCACGTGCGTAATCGTAGTGCAGGTCAAGATTTACCGGAATGATTTCCACCTGATTCGGTGCAAGCCACAGCGGGAAGTTTCCTTTGTATTCTTCAGTTAAGAATGCAACGAAACGTTCCATCGTCGACACAACGCCGCGGTGAATTACGACCGGACGGTGCTCTTCGCCGTCTTTGCCGATATAAGTTAAGTCAAAGCGTTCAGGCAGCAGGAAGTCTAATTGTACAGTCGATAAAGTTTCTTCTTTGCCGAGCGCAGTTTTAACCTGGACGTCAAGTTTCGGTCCGTAGAATGCCGCTTCGCCCTCTTCTTCAACATACTCTAAGCCCATTTCATCAACGGCTTCTTTCAGCATGTTTTCAGCGCGCTGCCACATTTCATCGTCGTCAAAATATTTTTCTTTATCTTCAGGATCGCGGTAGCTTAAACGGAATGAGTAGTCGTTCAGACCGAAGTCTTTGTACACTTCCTGAATAAGTTCCACTACGCGGATAAACTCCTCTTTAATCTGATCCGGACGGACGAATACGTGCGCATCGTTTAAAACCATGCCGCGTACACGCTGCAGGCCGCTCACGGCACCGCTTGCTTCGTAACGGTGCATCGTCCCGAGTTCTGCGATACGGATCGGCAGTTCACGGTATGAGTGGCGTTCGTTTTTATAAATCATCATATGGTGCGGGCAGTTCATGGGACGGAGTACTAACTCTTCGTTACCCATTTCCATCGGCGGGAACATGTCGTCCTGGTAGTGTTCCCAGTGACCGCTTGTTTTGTACAGATTTGTGTTGGCCATAATCGGTGTATACACGTGGTCGTAACCAAGCGAGATTTCTTTATCTACTATATAACGTTCAATTTCACGGCGGATAGTCGCACCGTTCGGCAGCCATAGCGGCAGACCTGCACCAATCAGCTGGTTGTTTTCAAAAAGTTTCATTTCTTTACCGATCTTGCGGTGGTCGCGCTCGCGGCGTTCTTCAAGCAGTGCCATATAGGCAGCAAGCTCTTTTTTATCGAAGAATGCTGTACCGTAAATACGCTGCAGCATCTTGTTGTCAGAGTTGCCGCGCCAGTATGCGCCTGCAGTTGATAACAGTTTGAAGACTTTAATCTTAGACGTTCTCGGCACGTGGACACCGCGGCAAAGGTCGGTAAATTCGCCCTGCGTGTACACAGTCACCTGCTCATCTTCCGGAATCGCTTCAATTAATTCCTGTTTATACGGATCGCCCGCGAATAATTCTTTCGCTTCGCCGCGTGATAAAACGCGTCTTTCAATCTCGATATTTTCATCGACAATGCGTTTCATTTCCTTTTCTATTTTAGGGAAATCTTCAGAAGAGATGCTCGTGTCCATATCAAAGTCGTAGTAGAACCCTTCTTCAATAACCGGACCGACACCGAAATGCACGTTGCCGTACAGACGTTTTAAGGCCTGGGCCATTAAATGTGCAGTCGAGTGGCGGAGAATTTCGATGCCTTCTTCGCTCTTGTTTGTAATTAATTCAACTTCGCTGTCAGTTTCAAGCGGGCGTGTCAGATCGTAATAGACCCCGTCCACTTTAGCAGCAAGTGATGCTTTTTTAAGTCCCGGGCTGATTGAGCCTGCGATTTCTTCCGGAGTCACACCGAAATCAAATTCTTTTACGTTCCCGTCGGGGAATCTCACTTCGATTTTTTCAACCATGCTGAACATCCTCTCAGTTTCCAATTTTTTAAACAATTAAATAAAAAAAGCCGTCCCTATAATAAAATAGGGGCGACTTTACCGCGGTACCACCCTGATTTACACAGAAATGTTCCGTGTCTCAAGCTTGGAGATATCGGTCCATCCGGCTTTCGATTAGGAAAGCATCCGTGTTCAGGTAGTAACAATCCGCAGTTTATATGCATGTCCCAGCAAATCATGCACTCTCTTAAATAAACTTTTTAGAAATTGTATTGTCCTTGGATTATTAATGAAATATAGCTATATAGTACACCAGCAATTCTTTAAAATCAAGTTATGAGTTCCTTAAATTATCGCCGGAAAGTTCAACTTCTTCGCACAATGCGCGAATCCTTTCAATCATACGGAGTGCTTTCGTTTCTTCCTTGCCGTTCGTTTTCGTATAGCTGTAACGGCCTTTCAGTTCGTTAATTGCAAAATTTGAACTGATAAACGTCGGCAGCTGTTCGACCATGCGGTAGTTTAAAATACTCGTAATCACTTCGTCCCTGCTCCATGCAGTCACATCTTCAGCACCGAGGTCATCGAGAATCAGCACTTCCGCGCTCCGGATGGCGTCATAGCGTTCGTTTGTCGTGCCGTCGTTAAAGCCGGATTTTAAATCGCGCAGTATTTCAGGCACGTAAATCATCATCGAAGAAATGGATTTCTCTTTCAGCTCATTTGCGATACAGCCGAGAATGTACGATTTGCCGATACCGAATTGACCATGAATATACAGCCCGCGGTGGTCTTCCCCGCGCGCGATTTTTCCGGCTTTCTGAATCGCATTTTTTAATATATCCCTGCGGTCATCGTTTAGGAAAATCGTATCGAATGTTGCTTCACGCACATCGCGCGGAATATGGAAACTCTGAATGAGGCTTTCGCGTTTTATGAATTCCTCATGTTTTGCTTTAATCGGACATTTCGAGTAAACCATGTTAAAGCGGCCCTGACGAATTTCAAGATTAATGATGAAACCGTCCGGGTGGCTCAGGCATTTGCCTTCGCCCGCCGGCTCGCATTCCGCCGGCTGATTAATGTAATGTTTTAAAATCATCAGATCGTTCTGAATCATGGAGCGGGTAACTTCGCCTTCATGCGCATCCATAAACGACTTCATTTTTGGGTGACTGATAATCTCGTTATAAATACGTTCATTGTTTTCCTTGATTCGTTCGTTATTTTTAACGAAACTGCTTATCGGTTCCATCATCTCACCTAATTCTCTCTAAATTTATTAATAAGTTCGCTGAAGTCCTCGTCGTCTTTCAGCGTCTTCATCGGTGCTTTGTTTTTCTTTTTGTCACTCTTAGGTTCAGCCGCTTTTTGCTGCGGCTGTTTTTTAGCTGACTTTTCTTTCAGCCATGCCGGCTGCTCTTCACCCGGACCTGCATATTTAAACTGGCGTTTCCGGCGCTTTTCTTCCTGCGCTTCGCGGAATTCCATAATAGACTGGTAAGCTTCCGATGCAGTGCGGTAACCTTCTTTCTCCCAGTTTTCTGCGATGGTCATGACGTATCGGAGCGGCAGTTCGCCGTCTTTCATCTGAATTGCATACTCAAGCAGCACGTTGATTACGCCGTTTTCAAGTCCAGTTTTAACGATAAGTTCCGTCACAACTTTCAAATCGTTCTCCGACGGCTTGTAGCTGCGGAGATCGTTAATTCTGTCGAGCGGGCTGACCTTATCGAGACTTTCGAGATACGATTCATCACCTGCAGGTTTCACCGCTTCTTCTGCAGTCGTGAAACTTGGAATGACTTCGCCGTATTCTTTCTGATAGTATTTGCGCGCTTCAGTTTTCAGGCGCTCTTTATCGATTCCGAACTGCGGACTTGTCGACTGCAGCAGAATCTGTTTAATGTCATACGCATTTAATTTAAACAGCTGGCTCAGCTGCACGACCAGCATCTTCACTTCTTTCGTAAAGAACTGCTTGTCGATTCGCGTGCCCTTTAAATGTGTGAACAGCACATCGAAATCGAAATCATCGAGGTCAATCGACGGCCCTCTCGAGACATCTCTCTGCTTAAAGTTGTCATTCGGCGTGCGGAATGTCGCATCTCTCGAATGATAAAACACCTCGGTAAATTTCTTGGTCACTTCAGTAATGTCCTCCGGCAGCTCCGGATATATGAGACCGTCTTTTTTATCATTAAACTTCGCCGAGCCGACCTGCGAATATAAGTACATCGACAGCATCGGGTCCTTGAAAAACATTTCCGCCGACAGCGGCTGCAATAATCTGTAGACAAATAAGTCATCGTGCTCTTTGTTCGATACGTAAGTGCGCACGAGACCGATTGCTTCAAGTTTGTCGAGCGATGCCTCAAAGCCGGTCAGGCTCAGCGACAGCTCATCCATCAGCTCGCGGTGAAAACGGACGGCAAGCTTATCATGCACCTTCGTCGACTCGCATAAATATAAATAAATACCGAAGGCCTCTGTGCCGATAACCGGTAAATACAATGCATTCAAAATCTCGTAACTATCGTTCGACAAAGTACCCGGCTGGTAGACGATAAACTCCGTATTCGGTTTTAAACGTTCATTAAATTTCATGTTAAGCCTTACCTTTTTCTAAATTTTGCAGAATATCCATCAGCTGATCGATATCTTTAAACTCTCTGTACACCGATGCGAAACGCACGTAAGCCACCTGATCGAGAGTAATTAATTCATTCATAACGGACTCGCCGATATCATTGGATGTAATTTCCGCTTTATTTAAATTGCGCAGCGCCGCTTCGATTTTATCCGCGCGCTTCTCAATTTCATCATATGGAATCGCCCGTTTCTCACAAGCTTTTAACAGACCATCCAGCACTTTCGATCTGTCGAACACTTCACGAGTTCCATCTTTTTTTATAACGACAAGGGGTGATAATTCAATACGCTCGAACGTCGTGAAACGCGTTTGACAATCATCGCACTCACGGCGTCTGCGAATTGCATTCATCTCATCTGCATGACGCGAATCGACAACCTTCGAATTCGTATGCTGACACTTTGGACATCTCATGTGATGTTCACCTCATTCAGTAATAGATTAGTTTCAATTATTATAACACCGAAAGCACTAAACATAAAAAAAGAAAGCGGATTAGAAGATAAACCCCGAGGCGCCGGGGATATATTCGGGCGCGCGGCACACCGTGGCGCGCAATTGGTGGTTCTGTGCCACCGCAGACTCCACAATGGCGCGCCGAAGCCACAGTGACGGGATAGATTGTGGAAACCGCAGCGGCCCCGTCAATCCAAAACAAAAACAGCCCCGCCATCCCCATAAGAGACGACGCGACTGCCCTCAAATAATTATTTTATCCTTCAACGCTGTAATTCTCACGTACCGGCATTGCTTCAAGATAGTCGCTGCCCTGTGATTTAACGCGCTGTTCTTTTTTTACGTGGGAATTTTGGAATGCTTCTGATTCCACCCATGCTGTGAAGTCTTCAGTCGATGCCCAGCCTGTCAGCACTGACATTTTATTGTCTTTTTTTACCAGCATAAACCCGGAGAATCCATCGTACTGATCGACGTTTCCTTTACGGCTCTTAAATCTTTCTTCCATTTCTTTAACGTACTCTTCTTTTACGATGAAGTTGTTCGTTGCAATGTGTCCGGCAGCTGATACATCCCCGTCATGTATCAGGATTTCGTATTCTTCTCCTTTATACGTCGCTGTGTTGCCTTTGATAATCAGTTCTGTGTTTTGTCCGTCGTTGTTTACTAATTGCATGTCAGCACTCCTTCGTTCGTATTGTTACTTTTATTGTATCAAAAAAGAGGATAGCATCAACTATCCTCCTGTGACTGTATTGTTAAATTTCTTTAGCGATCATTTCAGTTAATTCAACACATCTTACAGAGTAACCCCACTCGTTGTCGTACCATGAAAGTACTTTAACTTTGTTGTCAGCCATAACCATTGTTAATGCTGAATCTACGATTGAGCTGCGCGGGTCAGTATTGTAGTCGCTTGATACTAACGGCTCATCGCTGACGCCTAAAATACCTTTCATGGCATCTCTTTCGTATTTCTTAAATGCTTCATTAACTTCTTCTTTAGTCACTTCTTTTTCAAGGTCTACTACAAGGTCAACTAATGAAACGTTTGATACCGGTACACGTAATGCCATACCATCTAATTTACCTTCAAGTTCAGGAAGCACTAAAGCTGTTGCTTTAGCAGCACCTGTTGAAGTAGGAATAATATTTTCTGCAGCAGAACGCGCACGACGCAAGTCTTTGTGCGGGTTGTCAATGTTCATTTGGTCGTTAGTGTACGCGTGTACAGTAGTTACAAGACCATTTTTAATTCCGAACTCATCGTTTAATACTTTGGCTACAGGTGCAAGACAGTTTGTCGTACATGATGCATTTGAGAATACATCGTAGGACGACGTGTCTAATGTTGCACAGTTAACGCCGCGTACAAGTGTTTGTACATTGCCGCCGCCTGATGGTCCTGTTAATAATACTTTCTTCGCACCAGCGTCGATGTGAGCCTGTGCTTTGTCACCGTGGTTGAATGCGCCAGTAGCTTCGATAACGATATCGACGCCAAGGTCAGCCCATGGTAAGTTTGCAGGGTTGCGGTCACTTGTCACAGTAATTTCTTTACCGTCTACGACAATGTTATCCCCTTTAACTTCAACTTTTTTATCCCACGTACCGTGTGTAGTATCGTAGTTAATTAAATGTGCGATTGTTTTCGCAGGTGATGTTACGTTGACTGCAACAAGATCAAGTTCTTTTGATTCTGCAACAATACGGAACACCATTCTTCCAATTCTACCTAAACCATTAATAGCAACTTTTTTCATGACTAGAGCTCCTTTGAAAGTTCTTTTTCATTTAATATTATACCATAGTTAAACTTACGTTTGAACGCGTTTTCACAGACTTTCCAACTCTTCTGTAAATCGGTCAATCTGTTCATATAATTTCTCTACAGTACCGTTGTTATCAAGACGGTACTCACTTCTCTGAACTTTCTCCGTCAGCGGCATCTGGCTGTTAATTCGCGCTTTTGCTTCTTCGACAGTTAAGTCGTTACGGTTCATCAGTCTCTTAATCTGAGTGTCGCGGTCGACGAACACAGTGACAACAAAATCACATCGTTCATTCAAGCCGTTTTCAAACAGCAGCGGAATATCCAAAAACACATGGCCTTCTTTGATAAACTTCTGTTCATCCGCATTCATCATATCCCTGATTAAGGGATGAACAATCTCGTTCAGCTCGCGGCGTTTATCGGCATCGTTAAAAATAATACCGCCAAGTTTCTTCCGGTCAAGCTCGCCTTCAGAATCGACAATATCTTCACCGAATGCTTTGATGATCGCCGGAATGGCCGGACCGTCTTTCGCTGTCGTTTTTCTTGAATAGGCGTCTGCATCGAGCACGGTATAACCGCGCTCTTTTAAATAATCGCTCACCGTTGTTTTTCCGCTCGCGATTCCGCCTGTTAATCCGATAATTTTATACATGGACATCACCTCTGGCATGTTGTGCAATAGAATGTATTGCGTGTACTGATTACTTTCGTCTTCAGCTCGTGTCCGAGCGGACATTCTTCCCGCTGATACACGTTAAAGCTGTTCTGCATTTCACCCTTGCCGCCTGTCACGCTCCGGTAATCGGAAATCGTCGAACCGCCGTGTGATAATGACAGCTCGAACACTTCTCTTATCCGGTCGAACAGTTCACGAAGCCTTTTATCGGAAACATTTTTCACTTTTTTGGTCGGCAGAATATGCGACAGGTACAATGCTTCCACGGCGTAAATATTACCGACGCCCGGAATAACTTCACCGTCCATAATCGCGGCTTTAATCGGCTTCTCTTCGTATTTCTTCGTGCGCAGCATCTTCATATAATGGTCAAAGCTCAGCTCATCCGTATATTCCGGCGCCATGCGTGCGAAGGGCGGGAAGTCCTGCAGACTGTCATGCGTATGCATCTCACCGAAGCGGCGGATATCCGAATACACCAGCTTCTGGCCGTTATCGAGCGAGAATATGACCTGCCAGTGCTTCTTAAAATTATGTTCTTTAATATCATCAAAATCCGACACGATAAAGTACGCACCCGACATGCCGAGATGGCTGACGAGATGCGTCGTTGTATATTCATCGTTAATCAGGAAATATAAATACTTGCCGCGGCGTCCGATATGCGTAATCGTCTTGCCTGTAACAATCTCCTTAAATGCGTCGAGATCATCTTTTACTATCGTGCGTTTATTTGCTTTATGCCCGTTATAAATATGCTCCGACAACTCAACTTCCGTAATTTTTAAATTGATTACGGGCGCGAGTTCGCGCTTAACGAGTTCTACCTCCGGCAGTTCCGGCATTTACTCCACCTACTTCACTTCATACCAGTCCGTACCGTACCCTGCATCTACTTTCAGCGGTACGTCGATGTCTATCGCCTGCTCCATAATATCTTTAATAACCGGAATGAAGGCTTCCACTTCACTTTCCGGAATATCAAAGATCAGCTCATCGTGGATCTGTAATAGTAATTCTGCATTGAATTTCTGTGCTTCTTCGCTCCCGGCGTATTTCACCATAGCGAGTTTAATAATATCAGCGGCACTCCCCTGAATCGGCGAGTTCATCGCTGTGCGTTCTGCGAACGAACGCGCATTAAAGTTTCTGCTGTTGACGTCAGGCACGTAGCGGCGGCGGTGCAGCATTGTCGTCACATAGCCGTCGCGTTTAGCGTCCTGCACGATGTCGTGCATAAACTGTTTCACTTCTTTAAATGATTCGAGATACGTATTGATAAACTGACCTGCTTCTTTACGCGTAATGCCTAAGTTCTGGCTGAGTCCGTAATCGCTGATTCCGTAGACGATACCGAAGTTAACGGCTTTCGCGTTGCGGCGCATTAACGGTGTGACTTCATCGAGTTCAACGCCGTACACTTCCATCGCCGTTTTCGTATGAATATCGATATCGTTTGTGAATGCTTCCATCATCGATTCATCCTGCGTAATTGCTGCGAGTACACGCAGCTCAATCTGCGAATAGTCGAGTCCGAGCAGCACGTTGCCTTCTTTTGAAGGAACGAATGCCTGACGAATCTTCCGTCCCTCTTCAAGTCTGATCGGAATGTTCTGCAGGTTCGGTTCCACACTCGATAGACGTCCCGTCTGGGCAAGTGTCTGGTTAAAGCGCGTATGAATACGCGAATCCTCAGTCACTTCACCCTGCAGGCCGATAACATACGTCGACTGCAGTTTGCTGATCGTACGGTATGTTAAAATATGTTCGATAATTTCATGCTTGTCCTCGAGCTGTTCCAGCACGTCGACCGCTGTTGAGTAGCCGGTCTTCGTTTTCTTAATAACAGGCAGTTCAAGCTTCTCAAATAAAATCACACCGAGCTGTTTCGGAGAGTTGATATTGAACTCTTCCCCTGCCAGACGATAAATCTTTTCTTCTATTTCTTTCAGACGTCCGCTGAGTTCTTCTTCCATCTCTTTCAGACGCTCTGTTTTAATTTTAATTCCTTTGAGTTCCATCTGAACGAGTACTTTCGATAATGGAATTTCCAGGTCATGCCATAAGTCATACATTTCATCCGCACGAAGTTTATCCGCCATCGGTTCAGCGACTTTTTCAATCGCCTGGACTTTATCGGCAACGAAATCCTTCGTTTCGTCAGCATCCGGATTCTTCTTATTGCGGCCTTTGCCGTAATGGAAATCGTCACTGTTAATCGACACATTAAAGTCGGCTGCTGTTTCTGCAACATCGATAATTTTCTTCGACGGGTTTAACAGGAAACTGCCGAGCATAATATCTTCTGTAAAGTTGTCGAACTCAACGTTCAGATGATTTAAAAGTGCCACCTGGCGTTTCAGATCGTATGTTGTTACAGATGTACGCGTATTTAAAAACTGGCTGAGTTCGTCTGCATCAAATTCAGACGCCTCTTTAACCAGCACGAAATCTTTATCGGCAATACCGATAAATTCAGGTTTCGCTTTTAAGTAGTTCTCATCGTGCACTTCGAGATAAATGCTGATATCATCGCTGAAATCGTTTAATGAATCCGTGCGCTCCGCTGTAAATGACGCAATCTCTTCTACTTCCGTCGCTGCCATATTATTTAAGAGCGAGTTGAATTCAAGTTCTTTAAAGAGCTCGTATTTTTCTTGTGAATCTTCGTTCGTGAATTTAAGTTCTTCGAGTTTAAAATCAAACGTCATATCGCGGTAAATTGTCGCGAGGTCTTTACTCATTAACGCAATCTCCTGATTGTTCGTTAAGTTTTCATTTAATTTCTTAGCAGTAATCTTATCCAGGTTATCCAGCACGCTTTCAACGCTGCCGTATTCCTTCAATAATTTAACCGCAGTTTTTTCACCGACACCCGGTACGCCCGGAATGTTATCCGACTTGTCGCCCATCAGACCTTTTAAATCGATAATCTGCATTGGCACGAGTCCGTCGTAAACTTCAGCCACGTGTTCCGGTGTATAAACTTCAATATCCGTGACACCTTTTTTCGTAATGTAAACTTTTGTATGTTCACTTGCGAGCTGCGTTAAGTCCTTATCGCCTGTAATAACAATCGTTTCAAATTCTTCTTCGTCAGCAAGCTTCGTCCACGTACCGATAATATCATCAGCCTCGTAATCTTCGTGCTCGAAACGTTTAATGCCGTAAGCATCGATTAACTTTCTAATCGGGGCAAACTGTTCGCCGAGCTCCGGCGGAGTTTTCTGTCTGCCGCCTTTATATTCTTTGTACTGCTTATGTCTGAACGTCGATTTACCCGCATCAAACGCGACTAAAAAATAATCGGGCTCTTCTTCTTTAATTACTTTTTCAAGCAGCCGTGCATAACCGAAAATCGCATTCGTGTGCAGTCCGCTCTGATTCGTTAACAGCGGCAGTCCGTAAAATGCGCGGAACGCAATACTGTTTCCATCCATGAGAATTAACTTAGCCATAATAATCTCCTTAAGTCTTCATTCTTACTTTAAATTATACAGTTCCAGTGAATATTAGCCAATTAAAAAAGGCCGATGAGTTATTCCTGTAAAATCCTAAAACAAAAAACACCTGACTCATCGGGGGAGTCAGGTGTTGTAAAATTATATCCATTATTTTCTCTTAATAATAAACTGGTGAATCCGGACCTAATGGAATTCCAAGAAGGGTCCAGACGATAAGCATTACTGCCCAGAAGATAAAGAAACAAATTGAGTACGGCAGCATTACTGAAATCAGTGTACCGATACCGATGTTTTTATCGTATTTCTGTGCAAATGCAATGATGATTGCAAAGTAAGTCATGAGCGGTGTAATAATATTCGTACTTGAATCTGCTACACGGTATGCCATCGTCGTCAGCTCCGGAGAGTATCCAAGCTGCATCAGAATCGGTACGAAAATTGGAGCCATTAAAGCCCATTTCGCACTCGCACTACCGATGAATAAGTTGATTACAGCAGTTACAAGCATAAAGCCGATTAACAGCGGTACACCGGTTAAGCTCATGCTGTCCAGAAGCTGCGCACCGTAAACCCCGATTACAAGACCAAGGTTAGACTCAGTGAAGTAAGCGACGAACTGACCTGCTGCGAATGCTAAGACGATAAACATTCCCATAGAAGCCATTGTGTCAGACATCTGTCCTGCGACATCTTTATCGTTTTTAATTGATTTTGTTACAATACCGTAAACAAGACCCGGAATAAAGAATAAAATCGCAATAATCGGTACAAGTGAACTCATGAACGGTGACTGAATAATCGTATCCATGTAAGATCCGATGTCGTCAGATCCGCGCATCGGCGAGTTCGGAAGCACTACTAACAGTGCTGCAAGTATTAGTCCGATAATAACAGAAATAAACGCCAGAATCAGACCTTTCTTCTCTACAGGCTCAAGTGTCTGAATTCCTTCAACATCTTCACCTGATAAATCTTCTTCCTGTTCTTTAGACATTTTGAATGAACCTAAACGCGGTTCAACAATTTTAGCAGATACGAACCAGCCGACAAATGTCAGCAGGAATACACTGACCATAATGAAGTACCAGTTCATTGCAACGTTAATTGAATCTGCATATGCAGGGTCGATTAATGCCGCGCCTGCAGCAGTAAGTTCAGCAAGCATAACGTCCGTTCCGCTCAGCAGTAAGTTCGCAGAGAACCCTGCAGATACACCGGCGAATGCTGCAGCCAGACCCGCAAGGGGATGTCTGCCAAGTGCCAGGTACAGAAGTGCACCAAGCGGCGGTAATACTACGTAACCTGCATCAGATGCTACCGATGACATAATCCCTGCAAATACGAGACCTGCAGTGATCAGGTTTTTTGGAATTGCAAGTACAAACGCTTTTAAAGCAGCGCCGATTAAACCGGAACGCTCCGCTACTCCGATACCGAGCATTGTTAAAAGTACAACGCCAAGCGGTGCGAAGTTAATGAAGTTATCCGTCATACTTTCGAATATATAACTAATACCTTCGGCATTTAATAAGTTTTTTACTGCAACTTCTTCGTTACCTTCGCCTGGATGTGTGACTGAAATTCCAAGTATTCCGAAAATTGATGATAAAACTAAAGTCAATACCGCCAAAATAGCAAAAAGCGTAACCGGGTGCGGCAGTTTGTTACCCAGCCATTCTACAAAATCTAAAAACCTTTGAAACAATCCATGTTTCTTTTTACTCTCGTCCACAGCTTAAACGTCCTCCCAATATGTACAAAATTAAAAGCCGCTCAAATTGAGCGACTTTTTCTATTATAGTATTTAGTTGATCAGATTACAATCTGAATTATTGCATATTTTCGATTAATGCGTCACCGAACTCAGAACATTTAACTTCTGTAGCGCCGTCCATCAGGCGGGCAAAGTCATATGTTACGATTTTTTTCGATATTGTGTTTTCAATAGCGCTGTTCACAAGGTCAGCAGCTTCCTGCCATCCAAGGTGCTCAAGCATTAAGACACCTGATAGTAATACAGATGAAGGGTTAACTTTATCCTGTCCAGCGTACTTCGGTGCAGTACCGTGAGTTGCTTCAAAAATAGCGTGGCCGGTTTCGTAGTTGATGTTTGCACCTGGTGCAATACCAATTCCGCCAACCTGCGCTGCTAAAGCATCACTGATGTAGTCACCGTTTAAGTTCATTGTTGCAACAACGTCGAATTCTTTCGGACGTGTAAGAATCTGCTGCAGGAAGATATCCGCAATAGAGTCTTTAATGATAATCTTACCGTCAGCAACAGCTTTGTTTTGTACTTCGTCAGCTTTTTCTTTACCGTCACGCTCTACGATTTCATCGTATTCAGCCCATGTGAAAGTCTGGTCAGCGAATTCGTTGCGAGCGAGTTCATAGCCCCACTTCTTAAATCCGCCTTCAGTGAATTTCATGATGTTACCTTTGTGCACTAAAGTCACTGATGGTTTTTTATGTTCGATTGCATAGTTGATAGCAGAACGCACTAAACGTTCAGTACCTTCTTTAGATACAGGTTTGATAGCGATTGAAGAAGACTCAGGGAAACGGATATTTTTAACGCCCATTTCGTCCTGCAGGAAGTCGATAACTTTTTTAACTTCAGGCGTACCTTCGTTAAATTCGATCCCAGCATATATGTCTTCAGTGTTCTCTCTGAAGATCTGCATGTCACAGTGCTCAGGGTGTTTAACCGGTGAAGGTACACCTGTGTAGTGTCTTACCGGACGCAAGCACGCGAAAAGGTCTAATTCCTGGCGCAGCGTAACGTTTAATGAACGGAAACCGCCGCCGATTGGAGTTGTTAAAGGACCTTTAATAGCGATTAAATACTCGTCGATTTTATCAAGAGTATCCTGCGGAAGCCATTCGCCAGTTTTGTCGAATGCTTTCTGACCCGCGTATACTTCAAGCCAGTCGATTTTTTTCTCGCCGTTGTAAGCTTTTTCTACAGCCGCATCGATAACTTTGCTTGCTGCTGCCCAGATATCCGGACCAATTCCGTCACCTTCGATAAAAGGAATAACCGGATTGTCAGGTACGTTTAGTACACCATTATTAGTTTGAATTTTTTCTCCTGCCATTAGTAGAACCCCCGTTGAATTTTAATTATCTGTTTTCGATTGATTCGTATTTCATGTTCGTACGGCCATTGTACTCCGCACGCGGTCTGATCAGTCTGTTATTTTCAAACTGCTCGAAAATGTGGGCAATCCAGCCTGACGTTCTGCTGACTGCAAAGATCGGTGTGAATAAATCATGTGCGATTCCAAGTGAATGGTAAACTGATGCACTGAAGAAGTCAACGTTAGGCAGTAAGCCTTTCTCTTCTTCAATAATGCGTGCAATCTTCACAGACATTTCGTAAAGTTCAGGCTGACCGTTTTCTTCAGTTAAGCGGCGTGCCATATCTTCAAGATATTTAGCGCGCGGGTCTCCATCTTTATAAACTCTGTGACCGATTCCCATGATTTTCTCTTTGTTGTCGAATTTCTTCTGGATGTAGCTGTCGACATTATCAAGAGTACCAATCTCTTCAAGCATTGCCATAACTTTTTCATTCGCTCCGCCGTGCAGAGGCCCCTTAAGTGCTCCAATAGCACCTGTAACTCCCGAATATACATCCGATAAAGTCGCTACGATAACACGTGCCGCAAATGTTGATGCGTTGATTTCGTGGTCAGCATGAAGTACAAGTGCTGTATTCATCGCTTCGACCTGAACATCAGTCGGCTCTTCCCCATATAACATGTACAGGAAGTTTTTAGCGTAACCGTACTCCGGATTCGGGTCGATTACTTCTTTCCCTTCACGAGTGCGTGCGATAGCCGCAACGATTGAAGGAATTTTCGCCTGAATACGGATTGCTTTACGCAGTGTCGCTTCTTCAGACTGATCTTCAGCCTGCTCATCCGTGTGTGCAAGCAGTGACACTGCAGTACGCAGTGCGCTCATCGGATGTACAGATTTATCTACGAAAGTTTTGTAGAAACCTTTAGCTTCTTCAGTTAAGAATGCGTGATCATATAACTCCTGTTTGAAAGCTTTTAATTCCTCTTTGTCTGGCAGGTGATCATGCCATAATAAAAATACCACTTCTTCGAATTCAGCATTTTCTGCTAAATCGTCAATTTCATAACCGCAATAAGTCAGCTGTGTGCCGATAATTGAGCTGATTCTTGATTCCCCAATTACAACACCTTCTAAACCGCTGTTTCCAGTCATAAATCCCCCTCCTAGTTATGTAACAGAATCTTTAAACCAAGTATAACAAAATTGTCACAAATATGTTTACCCTTACTTGCACTCTTTCTTTGTGAATAAGAATACATAATGTAAGCGCAACCTATGATACTGCTGTATTCTGTTATGAATTAACCGATAAAGTAGCGTGTAATAAGAATCAGTTAATTATCTTATATTATATCATAAGTATATATTATGTGAAGAATGAATGCTGACAAAATGGGATGGTGATAGAACCTATTGGACGACGGCGTCTTCTCGTCGTCGTACTTTAAAGCACCTTGGAATACGACGGGGATTTGACGTCGTACTTTAATCATTCTAAGTATAATATTCATTCTAATTCACAACACCAGTCCCCCGTTGACATCCCGCCCAAACCAAAAAAACCCCGAAACTGCATCTTAAGCAGCTCCGGAGAATCTCAATCTCATTACTATTTTATTCTTCCGACATATTCATCGGTTTTTCAATCATTTCAACGTCGTCGATGTTTGTGTAATCGACTGTCGAATGTATCGCGATGTCTTCACCTTCACTTACGATATCAGCTTTCAGTTCACTGCCTGTAAATGTGTATTCCGCATCGAAGTACAGCTGAATCGTGCCGTTAATGCTGTCGGCCGCTTCAACCTGCTTCAGCGTTTCTTCGTCAACCAAGCTGCCGAGCGCCGATGTGTCCTCGATGTTTATCGTTATTGCGTAGCCTTCGCCCAGTTCGCTGACTGCACCTTCAGGATAGTTTTTAAGCTCTGCGACTATTGTCTGATAATCGTTGCCTTCGATATCCATCGTTTCTTCTGTTTCAACGATTTCATTGCCGGCATACATAAAGTGATCGCCTTCGACGATATAGTGTGTAACGATATCGCCGTTGTTGTTCACTGACAGTTTAAATTCATTTTGTCCGCCGAATGTCATTATCGTACGGATTGTACTTTCGTCATCTGCACCGGTAATTTTAAATGACTGCTGGGCTACATAGCTGGTAATGCCTTCACTGTTTGCCACAGCGCTGTCGATTAAGTCACCTGATGCGATATCGCTGTTGCCTGCTTTTTCTTCTGTATTTTCTTCAGCAGTCTCTTCGCCGGATTCTTCAGTTCCGTTTTCTTTGGAAACCTGTTCTTCTTCCGAATTGTCAGAGCATGCTGATAAAATTAATATACTTCCGAGTAATGCAGCGAGCGTTTTTTTCATCCAACACACCTCTAATCCTTATAGCACGTGCGCATGTCCGCTGTAGACGACACTTTGCTCACTGTCGATCGTAACGAGCATGTTGTCTTCCAGCACTTCAAGCGCTTCTTGTGCGCCGACGATTGTCGGGAGTTCCAGGTTCAATCCGACGATTGCACCCTGACTTGTCAGTCCGCCTTCTACTGTAATCAGACCTGCTGCTTTAATTAACAGCGGTGTCATCAGTGCGTCAACGGACTGGACCACGACGATTTTATCCGTCGTATCTTTGCCCTGAAGTTCTTCATAGTTTTTTGCAGTCACAACTTCGCCTACCGCAGTTTTATCGCCGATACCCTGAGCTTTAATCAGTGTATCCCCGACAACGTGCAGTTTCATTAAGTTTGTCGTACCCGCACGGCCTGCCGGTACACCTGCTGTAATAATAATCAGATCGCCTTCGTTAGCGTAGCCTTTTTCAAGTGTCGCCATCACTGACGTATTTAACAGTTCATCAGTATCTTTTTCAGCTTCTTTAACAATCGGGTTCACACCCCATACGAGGTTAAGCTGACGCGCAACATGTCCATAAGGTGTTACCGCTACGATATTTGCATGCGGACGGTATTTCGCAATCATTCTCGCTGTATGTCCGCTTTCTGTCGCTGCAACGATTGCTTTACATTGTAAGTTCAGCGCAGTATGCGCAACAGATACACCGATTGCAGTTACCATGTTCGTCTGCGTCGATTTCGTTCTGTCAGATAATAACTTCTTATAATCCTGAGCTTCTTCAGCCGATACAGCGATTTTCGCCATCGTCTGAACCGCTTCAACCGGATAAGCACCGGCAGCAGTTTCACCGCTCAGCATTACCGCATCAGTCCCGTCATAGATTGCGTTTGCCACGTCACTCGCTTCAGCGCGTGTACATCTGGGGTTCGTCTGCATTGAATCAAGCATCTGAGTTGCAGTAATAACCGGTTTGCCTGACAGGTTGCATTTTCTGATTAATTCTTTCTGCATCATCGGCACTGTTTCCGGTGCGATTTCCACACCAAGGTCACCGCGGGCAACCATCAGACCGTCAGAAATTTTCAGGATATCATCGATATTGTCGATTCCTTCCTGATTTTCAATTTTAGGAATAATTTTAATGAATTCACCTTTATGAGTTTCAAGCAGCTCTCTGATTTCAAGCACATCCTGAGAACGTCTTACGAAACTTGCAGCGATAAAGTCCACACCCTGCTCGATGCCGAACTTAACATCCGCTTTATCTTTATCAGTTAAACCTGGAAGTTTTACGCTGACCCCCGGTACGTTAACCCCTTTTTTATTCTTTAAGAGACCGTTATTTTTAACAGTCGTCGTAATAATGCCCGTTTCCTTGTTCAGTTCATCGATTTGGAGTTCAACCAGACCGTCATCAAGAAGAATAAAGTCTCCCGGCTCAACGTCGTCAATTAATCCTTCATAAGATACTGAAAAACGTTCTGAGTTACCAAGCACTTCAGTCATCGACACTTCAATTTTTTGTCCGCGGACAAGCTCAACCTGGCCGTTTTCCATTGAATGCGTTCTGATCTCAGGTCCTTTTGTATCTAAAAGAATACCTACTGTTTTATCGAGACGTTTCGCCACTTTTCTAATTGTGTCGATACGCGCCTGATGTTCCGCGTGGTCACCGTGTGAAAAATTTAAACGCGCAACGTTCATGCCCGCCATGATTATTTTTTCCAGTATCTCTTCCGATTCTGAAGCCGGTCCTATTGTACATACAATCTTTGTATTTCTCATTCTTCTGTTCCTCCTAAATTGAAAGCTCTTTTGAAAGCAGGTAAATACTGTTGTCATATTGTTTATCGTGTTCACGTACGTACGTAAAATCTGTGGCTGTTAATTCGTTCTTGGAAATACCTGCGCCGACACCCGAACGGCCTTCCTGCAATAAGCTGACCGCATAGGCACCAAGCCTCGAACCGAGCACTCTGTCAGAAGCACTCGGTTTGCCGCCGCGCTGAATATGTCCAAGAACACTGATTCTTGTCTCTATATTAATATACTTTGCCAGTTCATTGCTACAATATTCTGCAGACATAACCCCTTCGGCAACGACAATCAGGGAATGCTTCTTGCCCCGGTCAAGCCCCGCCTGAATACGTTCAGCCACATCTGACATCTTCGTATCGCGCTCCGGAATAAAAATTGTTTCCGCTCCGGCCGCAAGCCCTGCATTAAGTGCAAGCTCGCCTGAATCCCTGCCCATCACTTCTATAATAAACGTCCGCTCGTGACTCGTTGCCGTGTCGCGGATACGGTCGATCATATCGACGATAGTGTTTAAGGCGGTATCGTAGCCGATCGTAATATCGGTGCCGGCAATATCATTATCAATCGTTGCAGGCACACCGACAGTTTTCACACCGAGCTTGCCAAGTTCGGCAGCACCCATGTAAGTACCATCCCCGCCGATAACGACGAGTCCTTCAATACCGAGCGCCTTTAAATTGTCTGCCGCGCGCTGTCTGCCCTCTTCAGTTCTGAACTCTTCACATCGTGCAGTATATAAAGAAGTACCGCCGCGGTGAATAATATCCCCGACGTCGCCGAGACCTGCTTTATTAATGTCATTGCTGATTAAACCATTGAAGCCGTGATTTACACTGTAAACTTCCATACCATCATGAATCGCTTTACGTACAACCGCGCGTATCGCGGCATTCATCCCAGGCGCATCGCCGCCGCTCGTTAAAACCGCTATTTTCCTCATGTCCATCACCCACCTATTAGTCCATTTAAACATAGCATAATTATGCTTTGACGGTCTATCTATTTGGTGAGGAAATGTGCGTAAGTCGGGGTGCGGAAGAATGTGCGGTGATTGGTTTGGTTCATTGGCCCATTAAATCAAAAATCGCACCCGCCTCCATACGGGCAAGTGCGATTTTCAAATTAATCAAAACTTATTCAGTATATTGGCCGATTGCCATGTACTTATCGTAACGCTGATCGACAAGCGTATCGCCGTCCATCGGCACTAATTCCGCCAACGCGTCCTGCAGCACCTGATCCGTTTCGTTGAACACGAAAGTTTTATCGTGGTGCGCACCGCCTGCCGGCTCTTTAATTGTGCCGTCGCTCACGCCAAGTTCCAGTAAATCAGCTGCTGTAATCTTCAGCGATTCCGCTGCGATTTCTTTAAGCGAAGCGTCTTTAAATAGAATACTTGCCGCACCTTCCGGAGAAATTACCGAGTAAGTTGCGTTTTCAAGCATGTAAAGTTTGTTGCAGACGCCAAGTGCAAGTGCACCGCCTGAACCGCCTTCACCGATAACGATACTGATAACAGGCACGGTAAGCCCTGCCATTTCAACTAAGTTGCGGGCAATCGATTCACTCTGGCCGCGTTCTTCTGCCGCTTTACCGGGATACGCACCTTTCGTATCGATAAAACAGATTACCGGACGCTTGAATTTTTCCGCCTGCTTCATCAGACGCAGCGCTTTTCTGTAGCCGTCAGGATGAGCCATACCGAAGTTGCGCGCAATGTTGTCTTTCGTGTCCATACCGCGCTGGTTGCCGATAACCGTCACCGGACGGCCGCGGAACATAGCGATACCCCCGATAATTGCATTGTCGTCCGCGTATGCACGGTCGCCTTTAAACTCGATAAACTCATCGAATAAAGCTGCAATATATTCTTTTGAAGTCGGGCGTTTTATGTAGCGTGCAATTTCAACACGCTGCCACGGTGTCAGTTGTGAGTATACTTCTTCTTTTTTATCCTTCACTTTTCTCTCCAAAAAGCTGATCTCAGTCGTCAGGTCCAGCTTGTTTTTATGGGCATATTTTTCAAGCTCTTTAATTTTGTTTTCCAGTTCAGTAACGGGTTTTTCGAATTCAAATACCATAATTACACAACCTCTTTATGCATCTTTAGAATCGTGCCTAAATAACGCTTCATGTTCACTCTGTTGACGACCTCATCAAGCTGCCCGTGCTTGAGTAAAAATTCCGCCGTCTGGAAATCATCCGGCAGTTTTTCTTTAATTGTTTCTTCGATGACGCGGCGTCCTGCAAACCCGATTAACGCGCCTTTTTCAGCCAGGTTAATATCTCCGACTGAAGCGAATGATGCTGAAACTCCGCCCGTCGTAGGGTTTGTCATGTACGCGATGTATAATAATCCAGCTTTGTTATGTCTTTCGATTGCCACGCTGACTTTCGCCATCTGCATTAACGATAAAATCCCTTCCTGCATACGGGCACCGCCGCTTGCAGTGAAGACAATAACCGGCAGTCTGTGTTCTGTCGCATACTCGAATGTGCGCGCCAGTTTTTCACCAAGTGCCGAGCCCATGCTTCCCATACGGAATCTCGGATCCATAATAGCCACTACTGCTTCATTACCCATTATTTTACCATGTGAGACAATCAGCGCTTCTTTAAGCCCTGTTTTTTCTTTATCAGATTTAAGCTTCTCTTCGTAGTTCGGGAAGTTCAGCGGGTTTACTGATGTCACATTTGAAAACAGTTCTTTGCCGCTGTCGATATCAAGCAGCGCTTCCATACGGTCCGTGCTTATAATCGGCATGTGATGGTCGCAGTTTGAGCAGACGTTCAGACGTTTGTGCAAATCTTTAGAGTAAAGAATCTTTTTGCAGCTCGGGCACTTCGTCATAATTGTTTCCTGTTTCTGTGCACCGCTCTCCGCTTTTTCATCGCTTGCTTTTTTATTTAATTTAAAAAATATATCTTTTAACATTTTTACACCCCATCGAAGTTAATGTTCGTATCCGTCCGCATATTTTTTCAGCAGTTTATAAATTCTCTGCACGACCTGATTATCACCTGTGTCGACAGTCTGCATACCATCGTATTTATGTTCGTAATAATAATCTATCATATGCATCAGTTCAACTAACTCTTCATATTGTCTGTCCGTACGGAGCAGGTATTTCGCTATTAATGTATAGAGCTGGTGGCTGTCAATATTTGCAAGGTACGTGCCTTCTCCCCGCTTGACGTAAATCACACCGATGAGTTCCAGCGCCCGGAGCGCTTCTCTCACACTTTGCCTGCTGACATTAAGACGTTCTTTCAAATAACGTTCGCTCGGAATTTTTTCGCCTATTCCAATATTCTGGTCCTGGATAATTTTATTAATTTCCTCAAGTATCGTCTGAAGACCTTTTTTATTTTCCATAATTAACCGTTCAATTCGCTTATTAATCTTTTTGTCTTGTTGTAAACATATCCGGGTTCAACCTTTTTACGGGCAACACCTGTGTTCATCGCAGCTTCAGCAACACGTTCTGCAACTGTCGGTGCGACTTCCGGATGGAACGCTCCCGGAATGACGCAGTCGGCATTCAGCTCTTCTTCCGTAACGATTTCGGCAATAGCAAGCACTGCTGCTTTTTTCATTTCTTCGTTAATGTGTGTCGACTGCACGTCAAGCGCCCCTCTGAAAATCCCCGGGAACGCAAGCACGTTGTTCACCTGGTTCGGAAAATCGCTGCGCCCTGTCCCCACTACTTTGGCACCGGCTGCTATTGCAATATCCGGCATAATTTCAGGTGTCGGGTTCGCCATCGCAAAGATAATCGGGTCTTCGTTCATCGAACGGACCATTTCTTCAGTTAATGCATTTTCAACCGATACACCGATAAACACATCAGCATCTGCAAGCACATCCTGCAGCTTGCCTTCTTTATTATCGATGTTCGTAAATTTAGCCACTTCATCTTTAATTGCGTTCATGCCCGCCGCGCGTCCTTCGTAAATCGCACCGCGCGAATCGCACATAATCATATCTTTCACGCCGAAGCTGTGAAGCAGTTTAACGATTGCAACACCTGCCGCACCCGCACCGTTCAGTACGACTTTTACAGCTGATAAAGTTTTGCCCGTTAATTTCACTGCATTAATCAGACCGGCAAGCGTCACGATAGCCGTACCGTGCTGATCATCATGGAAGACAGGAATATCAGTTTCCTTTTTCAGTCTTTCTTCGATTTCAAAACATCTCGGAGCTGAAATATCTTCTAAATTAATGCCGCCGAAAACAGGAGTCATCAGTTTGACTGTATTGACGATTTCATCAACATCATTTGTTTTTAAAGCGATCGGGAATGAATCCACGCCTGCAAAACTCTTTAAGAGCGCGCTCTTGCCTTCCATAACCGGCAGACTTGCTGCAGCACCGATATTGCCGAGTCCAAGTACAGCCGAACCGTCAGTCACAACACCTACCGTATTGCCTTTAATCGTGTAATCGAATATTTTGCGTTCGTCTTCATAAATTTCTTTACATGGCTCAGCAACTCCCGGAGAGTATGCAAGGCTGAGCGCTTCTTTATCTTTTAGTGCTACTTTTGAGTTTACGGAAAGCTTTCCCTGGTTAACTTTGTGCAGTTCTAATGCATCGCTTTTTAAAGACAAATCAGTTCCTCCTATTAGTGGTCATACCACGGTATATTATCATTTTATTTTTTAATTTACAACAGATTTACACAATTAATCTGATATTCTCAAAATGTATTTTCGAAATCAGTGTCTTAATATCGCTGATTTTTATATACCCTGCGAGCTGCTGCGTATTGAAATCATGAATCGGTACGCCCTGTTCTGAGAGGAGTTCTGAAATTTCATCGATGTTTACGTCTCTGATATATATTTTCCGGGTCTTTTCAATATACGCGCTGACGTAATCTTCAGGCTTATACAGGCGGTCTATAACGAGCTGAGGTTTGCCCTGACGGGTCCCGTAAGTCGCTTCTGCTGCCACAATCGATTCTTTTAACATGGGGTGATATTTAAAATACTCTTTTGCGAACAGCACACCGTCGATATTTGTGTGACCGTCAGTTAATGTCAGAAAGGCCATGTTCTGGCCGGTTTTCTTTACTTTTATCGTACGGAAATCTTCAATATGCAGAAGATACGTCCCGTATTTGCGCTTATGGTGAATCAGCGCAAACGGAATGAATTCAAGCTCCTGATGCTTCAAGAGCACCGGATGCGTTGAAATGTAAAACCCGAGCGCCTCTTTCTCACCTTCAATCATCTCGGTCCCGTCCATCTCTTTTGCATAGCGGTATTCTTTTTTAAGATTAAAACCGAGGGAGCTTAAGAACGAGTCGTGCTGGTAACCGTCACTCACTGTAGATAATGTATCCGGTATCGTCTGCAGCATCGTTTTTCTATTTTCTTTAAAGCTGTCGAGTGCACCTGAAAGAATTAAATTTCTTAAAATCTTTTCGTTAAATTTAAAATCGCTGCGTGAAACGAGGTCGTATATATCTTTAAACGGTCCTTCCAGTTTGCGCGCAGCGACAATTGCATCGTACAGCGGTCTCGATACGCCGTTGACCATTGAGAAGCCGAGACGGATTCCCTCCCCCTGCGAGTTTTGCCAGACGGAAGTATTAATGTCCGGCGGAAGGAGCTGGATGCGCATCATTTTCAGTTCATTTAAAAGCTGGCTGATCTTTTCATCGTTGCTTCTGTGATGCGTTAAAATGACCGCGTAGAAGTGTGCAGGATAGTGAAGTTTCATGTAGGCCATCGTATAGGCAACTTTACCGTAAGCGACGGCGTGACTTTTAACGAAACCGTAGTCTGCGAACTCCATAATCAAATCGAAGATGTTGTCCGCAAGTTCCGCCGTATAATTTTTCTTCACTGCACCGTCTATAAAGTGCTGGCGTTCGTTCGTCAGTGCGGCACGGTCTTTTTTACCCATGGCACGGCGTAAAATATCTGCTTCACCGTAACTGAATCCGGCAATTTTACCGGCAATCTGCATAATCTGTTCCTGGTAGACGATAACGCCGAATGTTTCTTTTAGAATATCTTCTAAATCCGGATGAGGATATTCAATCGTTTCCGGATGTTCTTTTCTGTATATAAAGTTATCGATTTCCTTCATTGGACCTGGCCGGTACAATGCAAGCACTGCAGCGAGATCTTTCAGACTTTCGGGTTTAAAGTTCTCAATGACCCGTCTGATACCGGCTGACTCGAGCTGGAATATACCAAGTGTCAGTCCTTTCGATAACATTTTATAGACGCGTTTATCTTCTCTAATACTGTCCAATGAAAATCCTTTGTCTGTCCTTCTGATGCTCTGTACCATGTAGCGGATGAGCGACAGGTTTTTAAGCCCAAGTAAATCGATTTTTAAAAGCCCCGCCGCTTCAACATCTTTCATCGGCCACTGGCTCATGACATGTCCTTCAGTGAATAGAACAGGCACGCTGTTCGTCAGTGTTTCACTGCTTAACAGGAGTCCTGCGGCGTGCGTTGATGTATGACGCGGCAGCCCTTCAATTTTCAGGGTAATATCCATAAACGTTTTGTACTTGTCGTCAGCTTCCAAAAGCGTATTAAACCGCCGGCTGTTAAATGCATCTGATAATGATGCATTCGGTTCATCCGGAACGAGGTTCGACAGAAGCTTCAGTTCGTCATCGGAAAATCCGAAAACACGCCCCACATCGCGCGCTGCCATTTTGGCGCTCAGCGTTCCGTATGTAATAATGTTTGCAACCCGCATATCGCCGTACTGTTTAATTAAGTATTCAACGACTTCATCGCGTCTGGAATCTTCAAAGTCGATATCGATATCCGGCATGCTGACACGTTCCGGGTTTAGGAAACGCTCAAACAGAAGATTGTATTCGAGCGGATCGACTTCGGTAATATTTAAAAGGTAGGACACCAGGCTCGCACTAGACGACCCCCGGCCCGGCCCGACATATATACCATTGGATTTGGCATAGTTCACCAGATCCTGAACAATTAAAAAGTAATCTTCAAAGCCCATGCTGGTAATGATGCCGTATTCGAATTTCAGCCGTTCCATATATTTATCCGGTTCTGAAAAACTTCTCTCTTCAAAGTGTTCCATTAACAGCTGCCATAAATAATCCTTTGAACTGATGTCTTCGGGATTTTTAAACTTCGGCAGTGTATGCTGAACTGAAGGAATCGGCACATTGCACTTATTAATAATCTCTTCGTTATTTTTAAGATACATACGTGCTTCTTCAGGCACCATGTCGTGTGTCTGAATGCACGCATCGCCATGAAGATTCTGTACGCTGTCGATGCTGAGCTTCTGGTTATCGCGAATGGCGTTCAGCACTTTTAAGGAACCGCGTTCATTGCTGTTGACGTAATGCGCGGCCTTTATAAACATTTTTTTGTAATCGCCGCCCGTATTATGTGAGAGATACTTATCTTCTTCAGGAATACTCAGCCCGCTTAATATTGACTCTGCATCTGCCGTTTTGCCGATGGCGATACAGTTTTTAATGTTATCCTGGACAAATTTCAGCGACGTTCTCGTTAAACTTCTGTACGACAGCATCGCACTCGTGCGAATCAGTTCAAGGTAACCCTGATGATTTTTAGCGAGCAGCACGAGCGGCACGCCGTTCATGCCGTCCTCGATAATAATTTCCATACCCGGCACCGGTTTTATATCGTACTTTGGTGCCAATGCCATCAGGCGGTAAACTGCGTGCATCCGGTTCAGGTCCGTCACAGCAACAGCACGCTGACCGTCACTTTTAAGCTTGCCGCATAACCGCTCCAATGTAATATTTGAGTTTAAAAAATCAAATGAGCTGTGCACATTTAAATTAAGCATTGAAACACCTACTCGTTACAATTTTTCTTCAATTTTTGTAATCAGTTCGTCCAGCATATCCATGTCTTTTACACGCACGCCTGACGCGAGCGGATGTCCGCCGCCGTCAAACATTGCTGCCACATCGTTGATCACGACTTCTTTCGAACGGAGTCTGACACGGATTTCACCGTCGCCTTCCAGCGCGATAAACCACACTTTCACATCTTCAATCTCTCTGAAGATATTCACGTCGAGCCCCGCTTCGCTGACGCTCAGTTCATATTCTTCCATAACTGATTTCGGCACATACACGTAGGCGATTCCTGAATCCGTAAATACTGCATTCTGGATTAAATAACCTTTATATTTAAATTTATTTTTAGATGATTTGTGCATCTGATTGTTTAAGTCTGCTGCATCGAAGTTAAACTCTTTTAATTTAGATGCGACTGCGTGAGTCAGTGTGCTCGTATTGTTATAAAGGAATCTGCCTGTATCTCCTACAATTCCCATGTAAAACAACGCTGCTGCCTCATCGTTCATTGCTGAGCTGTCCCAAATATCGATTAACAGATAAATGAGCTCACTTGCTGATGAGACATCTGTTTCTACAATTGACACGTCCCCGTATAATTCAACGTTCGGATGGTGGTCGATTTTAACGATTTTTTCAGCGTAATCCAGTGAGCCGTCAATGCGTTCCCGGTTGCCTGTATCCACTGCAATGACAAGCGGACGTTCAATCGTCGACACGCGGTCCATACTTCCTAAAAAGCCAAGCGACGGTTCTTCGTGTCCAAGTGCCGCGATACTTTTATCCGGATATTTATTTTGTAAATATGCGCGGAGGCCGAGCTGTGCTCCGTAAGCATCGGGATCCGGTTTCTGGTGTCTCAGGATAACGATTTCATCGTGTGATTCTATCAGCTTAAGTACATCATCGGCATAGGTTTTTAAGTCATTTAAATGTCCTGTTAATTTATTAAACAATGGCGAAACTCCTCAATATTAATTTACTTACATTCATCTATCAATTATACTACATAAGAGATTGGAGTTGTAACGTATGGAATTCTTATTCACGTTTGCCGTGTCATTTCTCGTCACAGCGATTGTCGCCGCTTTCATACTTTTTGTAGTCTTTAAAGTCAGAAAGATTCGTACAAATCGCGATGTGAGAGGCGCGTATTATAACAGTATTGCGAGAATCTGGCTCGGTCTGTTTCTCGTCGCTTTCGGTTTAAACACAATGCTTCAGTTCCACACACTTGTTGCTTATATTATCGGCGGTATTTTTGTACTCCTCGGAGGATATCAGGTCTACTACTTTAATAAGGCAAGAAAGTATTTCAAAGGCAATCTGCCGATTGAAGAACAGGCATGGAAAGAGTTTGAGGCGATGAAGGCGAATAAAGCCAGGCGCAAAAACCGCTAGTATTACATAAGCAAAACATCCCGCTGTAATTTTTACAGCAGGATGTTTTTTTATTTCTCGTTAAAGTGCTGAATCATGAACGTTGCTTTCGAATACGCTGTTCCCTGCACGTTCAGAACAATCTCAAGGCGGATAAACTGCTCGCCCCTGTCGATAATTTCACCAATCAGTTCAATCTCCTGATAGAGCTGAACAATTTTAAAGTTCATTATGTTGTAAGTGTCAATATGATAACTGTGAATGTGGTTCTCCTGCAGTACGACGAGAATGAGTCTTTCAGCAAGTCTCATAAAGTTCGCCTGTGACAGTGAACCGAATTCATCGGCCATAAACGGCATTACTCTTATATTAATTTTATTGCTGTCAATTTTAATTTCCCTGTCGATCAGCTGATCCGTCGACATGCCCGATTTTAAATTTCTTGAAGAGATGTTTTTAAATACTTCTCTCCGGTGCACGATACCGCGGTAGTCGCCAGATTCCACGACCGGAATAATATTCAGCTGGTGCCAGCTCATAATCTGTCTCAGTGACAGCAGTGTCGTATCTTCTTCTGCACTGTAGTCCGGCAGCAGATATGATGTGTAGTTATCTTTAGTCATCTCATCTAAAAACTTCGAGCGGATTGCGCCGACGAAACGGTTGCCGTTTAATAGAATCATGTTTTTATCTTCCGGGTGCACTTCAGTACCGAGATCATTTATATCAATCGTATACTGTTCCTGCTTCACCATCAGACTGCCCGCAGTAACGATGTTCTGCGACAGCGACAAACTGTACACTTCCCTGTGAATAATCGAAGCACATGTAAACGAGTCATGTGTCGTCGAAATTACCGGCAGCTGTTTTTCTTCAGCGAGTTTCAATATTTCCTCACCTGTACCGAAACCGCCGGTAATAAGCAGACCGACGCCGTTTTCAAGAGCTTTTCGCTGGGATTTCTCGCGATTACCTACTATTAAAAGGCCGCTCGGTTCTAAATATTTTACGAGATCTTCGGTCTGCATTGCCCCGATCAGTATTCGCGAGATTTCTTTATCGAGATAGTTATCACCGGTAAGGACCGTCCCCTGAATTACCCGGTTAACTTCCCTGAACATAATTTTACCGTGGCTCTTCACTTCACGCTGTACGATACGGAATGTGCCGACGCGTTCGATTGTTTTCACGAGACCATCCTGCTCCGCCTGTTTAATTGCGCGGTAACTCGTGCCGAGTGACACGCCCATATATCCTGAAATCTGTCTTACCGACAGGCTGCTGCCTTCACGCAGACCTCTTATGTATTTTAAAATATCTTCATGTTTCGACATGTCTTCACCCAATTTCTTTATTTCCAGTTAAATTTATCATAGCATGAATAATTGATGTGTATGAAAGAAAAATGGAAACTCAGCTGCAAGAAGAGTTTCCATCGTTTATTTAAGAGAATTCCACAGCTTCGCCCGGATTCAGCACCTGGCATGTTGTGTTCACTTTGTTTTTAAATTCTTCCGGATTCTGTTTGATTGGCGGGAACGTATTGAAGTGCACAGGCACAACAATTGTCGGTTTAATGAGTTCGTTTACTGCGTAAACCGCATCCTCGATTCCCATCGTAAAGTGGTCGCCGATTGGAATGAAGCAGACATCAATCGGCCCGTTTCTATTAGAAATCAGTTCCATATCGCCGAACAGTCCTGTATCGCCTGTCACGTAAACTTTCTTCTCCCCAATCGTTAAAATTAAGCCCATTGATTCACCTGTGTAATGTGTCACACCGTCGTCATCAGTAAAGCTTGACGTATGGAAAGCCTGCACGTATTTAACTTTACCGAATTCATACTCGCCTTCCCCGCCGACGTTCATGCCGACAGTGTTTTCAACACCACGGCTTTCGATATAAGCAGCCAGTTCCACAGGTGCAATGACCGTGGCATTATTATTTTTTGCGATTTCAACCGTGTCCCCTACATGGTCATTGTGACCGTGTGTTAGTATAATATAATCAGCTTTAACATTGTCAACTGTTAAGTCAGTTAAATCGTTGCCGTTAATAAACGGGTCTATGATGACATCAGTGTCATTATTGTTAAAAGAAAGTACTGCATGTCCATGATATTTTACAGTCAAAATTACCACTCCTGTTTAAATTATTAATAGTAGTCTATTCCCTGAAAAACTTTTAAATAATCATTAAAACGATATTTTATATATAAGGAGATAAACTGATGAAACACATTTATTTAACACACTCACTCAGTATGAATTCCGATGCCGTCTTATTTGGCTATCCGGACTTTAATACACCGAACTTAACACTGCTGAAAATGCAGCGTGCACTGACGCCGGATAATGAAATTTATATAACGGTAAACAACTTCCATGAAACAAACGACTTTATGATTGAGAATACACTGATTGAAACAATACGCCGCGAGACTGTTGCCGACGGTTACATTATCGATCAGATATTTACACGCGATTTCCACGATGTGAATACAGTACTTCTTGAAACGTTGTCGAATGAAATCCGCAGCAAGCACTTTATAATCGGACCGTCATTTACGAAAGTCCCGTACTTCCTGCACAGCCGTCTCGCTGAGATTTTTATCGGCAATGACGTGTCGGGCGTAATGTACGACCTGCGCGATATTGATATTCGAAACTTTAAAGAACTCCAGCCGCTGGCGAAACTGAAAATGCACGTAAAAAAACGTCTGTCGATTATCCCGCTGATTCGTCCGGAACAACTTGATGATTTGAAAAAGAGTATTCCGTTTGATGTTGTCGTGATTGACCAGTAGATTTTGAGGTTTGAATGACGTTGT
>DAIPYL010000005.1:52113-64757 GCA_036782755.1 Jeotgalicoccus sp.
CGAATCCGATGCCCTTTGTTAATTCGACATTGTCCTCCGACTGCTCACCCACACGATAAACACCTATACACAAACAAAAAAGCAGCCGCAAAGGGCTGCTTTTTCTGTTTTTTATATCTATCCTAATAAATCGTGGATGTCTTTGTATTCTCTTTCCTGAGCTTCTGCAACTGCTTTATAAGTGACGTGGCCCTGGAATGTGTTAAATCCGCCTGCGATGACAGGATTTTTAACAACTGCTTCCTTGTAGCCGTTGTTTGCAATTAATAAACCGTATTGAAGCGTTGCGTTAGTCAGTGCGTTTGTTGATGTGCGCGGTACAGCTCCCGGCATGTTTGCTACTGCGTAGTGAATGACGCCGTGTTTCTCATATGTCGGGTCGTCGTGTGTTGTTATCTTGTCAGTCGTTTCGAAAATACCGCCCTGGTCGATTGCAATGTCAACGATAACTGATCCCGGTGCCATGTTTTTAATCATTTCTTCAGATACTAATTTCGGTGCTTTCGCTCCCGGTATTAATACTGCGCCGATAACCAGATCACTTGCTTCAACAGCCATTTTAATGTTTAACGGTGTGGACATTAACGTCTGCACGCGTGCGCCGAATAAATCATCCAGCTCTCTTAAACGTTTAGGGTTTAAGTCTAAGATTGTTACGTCTGCGCCGAGGCCGATTGCCATTTTTGCAGCGTTCGTACCTGCAGCTCCCCCGCCGACGATAGTTACTTTAGCTTTTTCTACCCCAGGCACACCGCTGAGGAGAATTCCTTTACCGCCGTTGATGCTCATCAGATGCTGAGCGCCGACCTGTACCGACATGCGTCCCGCAACTTCACTCATCGGTGCAAGAAGCGGCAGTGAGCCGTCCGGCAGCTGAATTGTTTCATATGCGATTGCCGTTACCTTTTTATCGATTAAGACTTGAGTTAATGCTTCTTCAGGAGCAAGGTGCAGATATGTAAATAGAATTGAATCTTCCTTAATAAGATCAAATTCCTGCGCTAACGGTTCTTTTACCTTAACCACCATTTCAGCATCCCAGGCTTGTGCTGCCGTATCGACGATTTCCGCACCCATTTCAATGTACGCTGAATCTTCAAAATACGATTTGCTGCCTGCATTTTTTTCTACGAGCACAGTATGGCCTGCCTGCACAAATGCGTAAACGCCGCCCGGTGTCAGGCCTACTCTGTTTTCGTTATTTTTTACTTCTTTCGGTATACCAATAATCATTTCCAAATCCCCCTTTATTCAAACAAATATATTGTATCACAATAAGTCATAATTTTGTCTATAATTATCTCAATATTAAAAGTTTTGAAAGCGTGTACATGTGGTATAATATAAGTAAGAAAAGGAAATGGAGTGGATTCTTAATGTTACAATATCAAAACATCTTAGTTGCAGTAGACGGATCACATGAGGCAGAGTGGGCATTCCAGAAAGCAGTCGAAGCTGCAAAACGTAACAACGCGAAACTTTCTATTATCAATGTTATCGATACACGCTCTTTCGCGTCTGTTGAAGCGTACGACCGTTCAATTTCAGCACGTGCAAATGAATTTGCTCAGAAGCTCCTTGACGGGTATGAGAAAGTCGCATTAGACAAAGGTGTTGAACATGTAGAGAAAATCATCGACTATGGTTCACCGAAATCAATTATTCCTAAAAAAGCTGTGGAAAAAATTGGCGCGGACGTAATCGTCTGTGGTTCTACCGGTCTGAATGCTGTTGAACGCTTCATCATCGGATCGGTTTCAGAAGCGATTGTCAGAAACGCAAAATGTGACGTATTAGTCGTCCGCACTGAAACATTACCTTCGGACTTTGAACCGCTGGTAGCGACTGAAGACTTTATGGAACAAAACCGCTAATGGTTAAAAGAATGTTTTAATTTTAAAAGTAATGTACCTTCGGGCGCATTACTTTTTTATTTGCAATGTATCGGATAAACTTAAATTAAATTCACTTTCGGAGGTTACTTATGGAACTTGGAATTAATACGTTTGGCGATGCAGTCTTTGACCCGCAGACAGGTAAAACAATTACTCATGCAGAACGTCTGCAGGAACTCGTACGTGAAATAGAAGCGGCAGACCGAGTCGGTCTCGATATATTTTCAATTGGTGAACATCACCGCGATGACTATGCAGTGAGTGCTCCGGATGTTGTACTTGCAGCCGGTGCTGCCGTAACGAAAAATATCCGGCTGTCGAGCGGTGTAACTGTACTGTCGTCTGATGATCCGGTTCGCGTTTATGAACGTTTCGCAACATTGGACGGCATATCGGGCGGCCGCGCTGAGATTATGGCCGGCCGGGGATCATTTATCGAATCGTTCCCGCTGTTCGGTTACGATTTAAATGATTACGATACGCTGTTTAATGAAAAACTGGATTTACTGCTGACGCTGCAAAAAGGCGGGAAGATTAACTGGTCAGGTACACACAGACCGGCGCTCGAGAACGCTGAAATATTTCCGAAACCGGTACAAGATGAAATTCCAATCTGGATTGCGAGCGGCGGTACACCGCAATCGGCAAAACGCGCAGCAGAACTCGGCATGCCGCTGGTTCTGGCTATTATCGGCGGCAGCCCGTTCCAATTTGCGAGAATCGCAGACTTTTACCGACAAATCGGTGCAGCAGCAGGACACGATGAATCTAAATTAAAAGTCGCAACAAACTCACACGGGTTTATCTGGGATACAGACGGCGAGGCACGCGACCTGCTCTTCCCTTCCATCTCAGCATCGATGACGAAACTTGGCCGTGAGCGCGGCTGGGGACAATATTCGAGAGAAGCATTCGATAATATGTGTGATCCGGACGGCGCACTTTACGTCGGCAGCCCGGAAACAGTCGCACGAAAAATTATTGCACTGTACGAGCACATGGGCGTTGAACGCTTTACACTGCAAACACCGGTCGGCACAATGCCGCACCACCAGGTCATTAAAACAATTGAACTGTTCGGTGAAAAAGTAGCACCGCTGGTTAGAGAGGGTGTTGAGAAGAGAAAAAACAAGAGAAATAAATAGTATTTTTTAGAGGATATCTGCGGATGTCCTCTTTTTTGTGCTTTTTTGAAAATTGGTATCCTTCGTCAAATCCGCGAGGGACATCAGACTTCACCGGTATCCTTCGTCAAATCCGCGAGGGACATCAAAACTGAGTCTACATATAAAAATAAAAAAACTCGCGGCATTTTCATGCCCCGAGTTCTTATTCAACTATAAATACGTTCATATTCGCAAGAATCTCGAAAGTTTTATCGTGCAGGTCATCACTTGCAGCTGCCACAAGATTTTTATTGACTGTAATATTCGCTTCCGGGAATATATTCTGGATAATCATAATATTCGCGAGGACACAAACGTTTGTTTCGACACCGATAAATTCTATTTTCTGGTTGGTCTCGACTTCATCTTTATAATTTTCATAAATATTTTTAGCCTGTTCCGGCGGGATACCGTAAAAAGTTTTTGTATACTCATCTCCGTAATCTTCAAGACGTTCGTAAAATTTGGGATATATTGCTTCATCAAAATGGATTGATTCTGCGGAGCGTTCGTCGTACTCGAAGTCGGGATATAAGTTTTTCGTATAGATAATGGATTCGTTATGCTCTATCGCTTCATCGATTCTGCTGGCGATACCGTCTTCAATCACCTTGGACCACTCGGCAAAGTTCGTTCCTCTTTTATCAAATGTATCATTTTGTACATCTATTACTACAAGCATCTTCACACATCCTGTCTAAATTGTTTATATTCTATATATACCCATTTTACAATATTTAAAAAACAGCTCAAATGAGCTGCTAATCTTCCTGATGCCAATTGCGCTTTAACAGCCCCATCAGATAGGCATCCTGATATTCGCCTTTAGTATAGAACTGTTCTTTTAAAGTGCCTTCGATTTCAAAACCGCTCTTCTCATATATGTGAACAGCTCTGTCATTTTTCGTATCCACATACAGATACACTTTATTCATGTTCAGGATATTGAACGCATATGCCAGACATTCACTGAACGCAAATTTTGCATAGCCTCTGCCGTTAAACTCAGGTTTGACGATAATCTGAATTTCACAGTTTCTGTGAATATAATTAATCTCAACCAGCTCGACGATCCCAACGAGCACACCGTCATCCTCGATAACAAATCTTCTCTCGTCAGCATCCATCATATGTTTTTCATATAAATATTTTAATTCACTTAACGATTCATACGGCTCTTCAAACCAGTAGGACATAATCGAATATTCATTGTTCAGCTGATGTACGAATTCCAAATCCGCTTCTTCGAGCGCTCTGATTTTCATGATAAAATTCTCCTCATTTTAAAACTGTTTATACTACGTTAAATTTCTAATTTTTTTATTTATTATACTGATTAATAATCGTATTTTCTATCTCAGGGAGGGTTTTTGAAATGAATGACTGCATCTGTTCAACTACTTTATCCAGTGTTTCTTCATAATTCTCATATTCTTTATATTCATATAATTCAGAGGAGTACATTCTTGGAAAATGTCGATTCAGTGTACTTATTCCTTTAAATTCGTTTCTTCTTGCTACTTCATACAATTCTCTTCTTTGCTCGTCTTCCCCTTTCCCAAGTACCAGTGCTATTTTTAAAGGATTCAAATTATCTATCTCAAATAACATTAAACGTTTCGAGCTGGTCCAATCAGAAATCTTTGGAATAATTTCATCGAGCTTGTTGGTTGTGAACCTTATATATTGTTTATTTGAATCATCTGGTATTAAGTTTTGATCATCTTCAATAAATTTCTTTAGTTCATCAGAGATTTTAGTCCTCAAATCCGGTTTATGCTCATATATTAAATCCAAAGCATGTTTATGTTTAAAATAAATTTCTTCACATATCTTTCTAAGTTCTGAATCCTCCACAATATTCCTCCTTAAAATTTCTATGTATTGTTCTATAAAATTTATAATTGAAGTATCTATTTTATTTTTTCTCTGTTCTATAATAAATTTTAGAATATCAATGACATCCCGGTAACTCATATTTATCCATGCATTTGAGTTTATAGCTTTTGTTCCATACGGTGAAAGGTATACAAATATCTGTGAGTAATCTAGATAATCATTACTTACTATTTTTTCATATTTTTTCAACTGGTGCTTTGACTCAACAGACCATATTTTATTTTCAATTGCTAAAACAAATTTACTGTTTTCAGATACTGCTAGAATATCTATATTATTACTTTCTCTATACACGGCTAAATCACTATAATCATTCAGCAGTATGTTCAAACTGTCATACTGCTTCATTGGAGTATTATCAATATCTATAGCTTTCTTCACAAGTTTTTCCATGAATAAGTCATCTAATCCATGAGATTCTGACGGTGTCATTAACCATCTCAGCATATTACTGTGACGTAGTTCATTATTCACCACTCCTAAAATATCAAACACATTAAAAGTAGATACCCTGTCTTCAACTTTTTGCAATACTTCAATATCTTTTAAAAATTCTTCCAATGCTATTTTATCTGGCGATTCTTTCATACAACCACCCTTTATAGTCAGATTTTATAATTACTTTCGTCAACTATATATAAAAACATTGCAATCATCAATTTATATCACCAATTATGATTTGAAACAAAAAAACACTTCATCATATTTGATGAAGGTAATTATAATTACGTTTATTCAATTTTAACTATTCCGCCAGACTTAATATTTTCTCTGAACTACATGACACTATTTGAAAAGTTAGAGAATATATAGTAAATTAATTTTAGGTAGAGCTTGTGTCTACCATAGGTATCCAAGTGGTACTTGTGGTGGTCATGAGCTTTTTTTATTTTGTTTTTCAGCTAAACTTTCGAGAATCTGATTTCATATCTTTTCTACTCTTCAATGTATTTTTTTGAGAATATTTAAAGGTGAGAACTATTGTTGTGCTGTCATTTTAGATTGGGTTAATTTCTTATGCTCATACATTATTTTTTTCGCTTCTGAAAAAGTAATATTATTCTTATTTTTTTGTGATTTTCTTTTTAAAGACACAAAAAGCCACCTCCATCGTTTTATTGATGAAAGTGGCAAACTATAAAAATCTATACAACATCTACTTTAAATGGACTTCATTGTGCGACCATAATCATAGTGTTTTTTATGTCAAAACCGTATGTGAATAATTTACAATATACAGCTCAAAGTATTGGTACTACTCCGTCAGCCTCAGCACTTCTCTCGCAATCATCACTTCTTCATCGGTCGGAATCACTAAGACCTTAACCGGTGAGTACGAGTGGCTGATTGTCGCTTCGACGCCGATTGTTTCGTTGTTTGTTTTCTTATCCAGATAAACGCCCATAAATTCAAGGCTGTCGAGCACCTTCTCACGAATCAGTGCAGAGTTCTCCCCTACGCCTGCTGTGAAGATGATTGCGTCAACTCCGCCCATGCGTGCGGCGTATGAGCCCATGTATTTATGGATGCTCGAGCTGAAGACTTCTACTGCCAGTTCTGCGCGCTTGTTGCCTTTTCGCGCTTCATCGGTAATGTCTCTTAAATCACTGGAGAATCCGCTGACGCCGAGCAGTCCTGATTCCTTGTTTAAGACGTTCAGTACTTCCACTGCGCTTTTATCAGTTTTTTCCATTATGTAAGGAATCAGCGACGGGTCAATGTTTCCCGAACGCGTGCCCATTGTGACACCGGCCAAAGGGGTGAAGCCCATCGAAGTATCCAGTGATTCGCCGGCTTTTACTGCAGCGATGCTCGCCCCGTTACCTAAGTGGCAGCTGATCAGCCTCAGTTCTTCAATAGGACGTTTCAACAGTTCAGCTGCACGACCTGTTACATATTTATGACTCGTCCCGTGGAATCCGAATTTACGGATACGGTAGTCTTTATAATATGTGTAAGGCAGACTGTATAAATACGAGCTTTCCGGCATTGTCTGATGAAATGACGTATCAAATACCGCAACGTGCGTGACGTCAGGCAGCAGTTCCATCATTGCTTCAATTCCCATTAAGTTTGCCGGGTTGTGAAGCGGCGCAAATTCAGCCAGCTTCGCAATTTCCTGAATTACCGATTCATCGATAATCACAGCATCGGTAAATGTTTCCCCGCCGTGTACAACGCGGTGACCTGTGCCTTCTATCTCATCGATTGACTTTATAATATCCTTGTTGACCAGTACTTCGAGCATTACGTTAACCGCTTCTCTATGAGTCTCAAAATTCTGTTCAAGTGTCTCACGCCCGCCGTCATAGCTGAGCGTAAACTTACCTTTCCCGAGACCGATTCTTTCAATCAGGCCGCGGGCAATTTCCGTTTCCTCAGGCATGTTAAACAATTCAAATTTAAACGACGAACTGCCGGCATTTATCGCAATAATTTTAGTCATGTTGTAATCACTGCTTTCTGCTGTATTGTTCATACCAATCATTAAGCTGACGTAAAAACTCCTGCATCTTCTCGGCGTTTTTAAAATCAGGCACATCTCCGATTAATACTTCGTTGTTCACAATCGGCGAAAAGCCTTTCTTTAGAACAATAATCGACTTGCGCTGTTTTTCTGTTTTAAAGATTGTTGCCGGTAAGTTTAAGAACATTAAAAGCGTGGCATCTTCAGAAATATATTTCTTAATTGTTTCGTTATTTTCTTCAAGCATATTCGACGGTACGATAAACACCCCGAGACCCTTGTCTTTAATCAGGTTCATGCCCGCTTCAAGCATGAGCAGATGCGCATAGCTCTGGCCTTCTTCGAATGCTGTTGTGTAGTTTTCGGCAGGCAGCGGGTAGTAACCGACCGGCAGGTCGCCGACAGCAATATCTGCTGTTGGAATTCTGCTCGGTTCAATGACGTTCTGCGGATGAATGTACATCGGTACTTTCAGAAACTCGCATAAGTTCGCATTAATTTCAGCAAGTGCCGGATCGACTTCAACACCTGACAGGTTAACATTATCCACCATTTCCTTAATCGTCATTGAAAGGTGTCCCGTACCGCTTCCGATATCAAGCAGTTCAGTTTCTTTGCCTTCAGTGAACAGGTCAATAATGTGTGCAGCTAAATAGCCGATCGCATCCGGTGTCAGCTGGTGGTTGCTTTGTACAGGTTCTTCTTTTACCTGATAAAGGTAAGCAAACTGAAATGCTTTTCGAAGTTCGCTCACAGAACCTTCAGCGTTGACCTGCAGCAGGCTTTCTGCCAATGCTTCCAGTCTCGGTTTTTCATCGTTTTTAACAATCTCATCTATTCTCTTAATAAGTTCTTCATACACTTGTTCCATCGTAGTTTTTGCCATTAATATCCCTCTTTAAACAAAATATGGACTATCCGTATAGGATAGTCCTAGTTACCTTGATTATATTATATCACTGCCGCCGCTTCAAACACTTAACATCGTCCTTACTGGAAAGTTCTGTCCGGCGTTTGTCTGAAGTCTTCTTTTTCTTTTAATTTGCGTTCAGTGTGCGGGTGCATTTCATGTTTAATAACATCGCCGTACTCTTTATATTTATTATTTACAGCATACGTATCACCGATATAGTCATGCAGTCCGATTTTTGCGTCTGTAAATAATACTGCAAGGTACGGTAAATACAGCAATGCATTCGAGATGACTCTGCCGACTGTTTCCCTGAAGAATACCTGGCTGAATGTCAGCTTCGCACCTTTAGAGGAAATGACGCTGATGCCTAAAATCATTTTGCCCAATGTCTGCTTAAAGAAGAAAGTCATCAGTGTAAAGTAAACGAAGTACAGCAGTGTCGTCGCAATATTTTCAATCGACAATGCTTCAATCCCGAAATAGACGTTTCTGACTTCAAGCACCGTTAAAATTGGTACGATTGTCAGCTGGGCTGCTGCCCACAGGACGATTACGTCTATAATGTAGCTGATGAATCTCGGGAAAAAGGAAGCATGTGTCATGTAATCCAGCTGCTGGATATAATCGGTATCTGTTCTTACAATTCCGTTATTCTCTTCCATCGATACCCCTCCTTATTCATATAGATACATCGGTTCAGCGCCCTGACGGTTATTGATCAGTTCCTGAACCATTTTTACTTCTCCGCCGCCTGTAATACTTTCAACAGCATTCTGGATTTTAACGCCGAATGGGAATGAAGTACTCTGTACGCCGCCAAACTCAACAACCTGCGGTGTCCCGCCGACTTCTTCTTTCAATGCAGAAAGTGCATCGTCAAAGTAGCCTTCCTGGTCAACCAGCCCGTTTTCGATTGCTTCCCCGCCGAGATAAATTCTGCCGTCAGCAAGTTCTCTTACTTCTTCTTCAGACATGCCGCGGCCGTCTGCAACAACATCAACGAAGTCCTGGAACATCGTATCGACGATTTCCTGCAGATAATCCTGTTCTTCGTCAGTTGCTTCACGTGAAGCGGACATCATGTCTTTCATCTTACCGCTCTTATATACATCAAAAGAAATGCCGACGTTTTCAGCGAGCTCAGTATAGTTCATGCTCTGCATAATAACACCGATTGAACCGGTAATTGTTTCTGATGTTGCAAAGATCTGGTCAGCCGGCGCTGAGACATAGTAGCCGCCTGAAGCCGCCATATTTCCCATCGAGCTGTAGATTGTCTTGCCGCTTTCCTTAACGGCCATCAGTTCTTTATGTATCTCCGCACTTTCAAAGACGCCGCCGCCCGGCGAGTTAACGTTAAGCAGTACTGCGCTGTATGAATCATCAGCTGCGATATCTTTTAATGCCTGAATTGTCATCGGATGATCGTAGCCTTCAGTCGCGAACATGCCGGTGCCGGTCGTGCCTGTATCCTGGATAACACCTTCAAAGTTTACGACCGCAATTTTATTGCCGGCATCCCCCTGCTCAAGCACCTGGCTCCTCGGAGCGTCTTCCCTTGAAAATTCATTGAACATATCTTCCCAGTCACTCGCCCACAGCGATGTCATAAACGACGCACCGAGACCGAGGATGACCAGCGCGATTGCTGATACTAAAGCGATTATTCTTTTCATGAAATATCCTCCTATTTTAAAAGTCAGTTTTATGATAACACTTTTCCGGCTGTGTTTCGCCCCGCAGCCGGGATTATATTATTAAATTGTGATATGAATTTTAACTTCATTAAAAAGAAAAAAGACATCATCCGGATGTCTTCGCTAATCAAAATGTTTTGCCTTATATGCCATTTCTTCTTTTGCTGATAAAAGACCGGTCGCAATACCGATGCTCCCGTCCTGTGATTTCCAAATAACGTTGTGTACCTGCACGGCATTCGTGAAATCGCCCTCTTGCCAGGCAGATAATGTTTCTATGTAAAAGTCTTTATACTGATAACTGGATTCCTCTGCAGTTTTAAGCATGTCGTTAATACGCTCTTCCGTAATTTCCAGACTGCCCCATTTAACCTGTGCTTTAACTTTCTGATGTGTCATTTTGTGCAGATTATCAGAAAATTCCCACTCAGACGGTGCGCCGTCATTACCTTCTGCTTCACTGAATTCGATATTTTTATCAGTTTCCAAAAGACGCTGAATCTCGCCGTCCGGATCAACGGTTGATTCTGCAGGTTCATTTCCTGCGGTTTTACCGTAGTCACTATAAACAAAGTAAAAGATACCTCCAGCCAGCACAACCGCGAGTATAATAAGGAAAACTGTAATTGCTATTTTCATTTCCTTTTTCAAAAACTCTCCCCCTTTCTTAATTTATCCCGCTTAGACTCAGCGATAGTCATGCATAAAATCATTCACTGGTATATAATTTGTAATAATTATATTATTACGTTTTTAATTAAATGAAAGAATTATCGATTTTAACAATAATTTCTAATTTTTCCAATCTTATCTGAATATTTAAATGTATAAATAATTTACTTTGATATAGGAGTACATAAAATATGTTAAATAACACTATTTATTTCTTTGAACCAAACAATAAGAATTCAAAAAAGATTACCGAAGACCTCGTTAACCTGTTCGATGCTATCGGCATTAAAGCCGTCGACAGCTGTAATGATGCAAGCATCGTTGCATCGATTGGCGGAGACGGTGCTTTCCTGCAGGCGGTAAGAAAAAATGACTTCCGCAGCGACTGTATGTACATCGGCATCGGCATTGAAGAAAAGAACTATATGTATGTAGATTTTAATTACCATAACCTGGCTGAAATCAGAAAGGTCTTTCAAACGAACAACTTCGAAACACGCAGCTACCCTGTAATCGAGGTGAAAGTAAATAACAATCAGCCTAACTACTGTCTGAATGAATTTACGCTGCGCACGAGTCTCGTCCGTACGATTATGATGGATATTTACATAGACAACTTTCTGTTTGAACACTTTAACGGGGACGGTATCGTCATTTCCACACCGACCGGTTCAACCGGCTATAACAAATCACTCGGCGGCGCTGTCGTCGATCCATTAATCAGCGCGATGCAGGTAACAGAACTTGGAAGTGTAAACAATAATAACCACCGTACACTTGGCACGAGTTTCCTGCTGTCGAAAGCACGCCCGATTACACTTGTTATCGATCAGTCGGATGACTACTACCCGATTATGAGCATGGACAACGAGGCACTGAGTGTGCAGAACACGGAAACAGTCCGTATTAAATTAAGTGATAAAACAATTAATACTATCAGACTGCACAATAATACATTCTGGCACAAAGCACAGAGAAACTTCCTGTAAAGGCGGCGGTTCAGATGATTCATAAAAATGATTTGCTTACTATTGCAAAAAATACGCTGCATCCGAGAAAACTTGCGCGGGGCGGCAAAGCCGGATACGTTGCGTCGGCTTTGGTTACGAAAGACGGAAACGTATATACAGGTGTCGCCATTGATGTCGCATGCTCAATCGGCTTTTGCGCTGAACACTCTGCAATCGCAGCGATGGTCACCGCGGGTGAAACACGAATTAAAGAAATTATCGCAGTGCACCGTGACGGCCGGGTTCTGCCCCCATGCGGAAGATGCCGGGAATTTATAGTCCAGATACATAATAAAAATTACAACTGTGAAGTTCATTTGCCCGGGGACAGAATCGTGCCGTTAAGTACGCTGCTCCCTGAACGATGGGATGTATAGAGAAAAATTAACAGTCAGACCTGGGAGTCGGTGTCCGGGATCTGACTTTTTGTGATTTTGAGGTCGGGGTTTAGGTGTGATTCTACATGTTTCATAATTTGTAGTACGACGGCGATTTCACGTCGTACTTGAACAATTAAATTTACAGCTCACCGTCAAACAAAAGCTCATTAATCCGCGAGCAGGAGAATATTACGAAGTATAAAAAAATTGCGGAACAGACAATTAAAAATGCAATTGCCCCGATCAGTCAGAAGCTTGATGTGAATGAAAGTATTGCAGATGTGGTGCATATGACATTCTATGTTAATTTATCAGAGAACTTTACGCTCCAATCACGCATTGCAGATTTCTCGTCGAACTACCTGTTTAAAACGTTTGGTGAAAACGGTATTGGCACACATGCAGCAATCGCTGTTTCCTCACTGTCAGGTGATAGTTCAATTAATAACAGCAGTAAAAGACGATAAAAACCGGTCCTCTATATACAGAGTGACCGTTTTTTTGGGGGATTCTTGTAATTTTCAGTTCTGAACAGTAAATATGAC
>DAIPYL010000006.1:0-48395 GCA_036782755.1 Jeotgalicoccus sp.
TAGAACTTCCAAACTCTCCGGATTCCTATGATGAGCGTTCATAGAACTTCCAAACACTACCCCTGCACAAAAAAACGGAAAACCCCTCAGGTTCTCCGCTTCACTCTTCACATCAACTCTACCACTTCTCTATATCGTCACGAATACTGTATTCCTGTTTTTCACCGTGCCGCTCTTCAAGTTTATTCTCGACGTCTTTCAGCGATACGCCTTCATTATTCAGCATCACCAGCATGTGATACAGAAGATCACTCGTCTCATCGACAAGTTCCTGTTTATCTTTATTTTTCGCAGCGATAATAACTTCCGTCATCTCTTCACCGCATTTTTTCAGGATTTTATCGGTGCCTTTATCGATTAAATATTTAGTGTAAGATCCTTCTTCAGGTTTCTGAATTTTGTTCTGTACTGTGCGCTCCAGCGTCTGCAGGCTGAAATAGTCATCGTTAAAACAGCTTTGTGTGCCTGTGTGGCATGTTGGACCGTGCGGCACAACTTCTATCAGCAGTGCGTCCTGATCGCAGTCCAGCTGCATTGAAACAACTTCCTGCACGTTACCGCTCGATTCACCTTTTTTCCATAATCGTTCTTTGGAACGCGAGTAAAACCAGACGACATTGTCTGTTTTCGTTTTCTCAAAAGCTTCTTTATTCATAAAGCCGTTCATCAGCACCTGCTTTGTATTCGTATCCTGCAATATGACTGACAGCAGCCCGTTATTTTTACTGAAATCCGGTTTCACTACACATGCACCTCGAATCCATCGTCGGCGAGTGCCTGTTTTAATTCGCCAATCTGCACTTCTTCTCTATGGAATATTGATGCTGCAAGTCCTGCAGCTACTTTCGTTCTGCCGAACAGGTCTTTAAAGTGACCGATGCTGCCGGCACCGCCGCTCGCAATAACAGGAATGCTGACCATGTCTGCTGCCTGTTCTAAAAACTCAAGATCGAAGCCGCTCTTCACACCGTCATGGTCCATGCTTGTAATCAGCAGTGCTCCCGCTCCGAGCTGTTCGCACTCAGCTATCCACTCTGCTGCTTTTTTATCTGCACGTTTCGTACCGCCGTGTGTATAGACATAGTAGTCTTCAAGGTCATTGCTGAACTTGACATCTACAGCAATAACAATACTTTCACTGCCAAATTCTTCTGCTGCTTCACGGATAAACTCGGGGTTGGATAATGCTGCAGAGTTAATGCTGACTTTATCAGCTCCTGCTTCAAGCAGCTGTTTAATATCATCTTTTGTTTTGATACCGCCGCCGATTGTCAGGGGAATTGATAACACGCTTGCTGTTTTGCGAATCGCATCAAGCATCAGTGCGTGGCCTTCCTGAGTTTTCGAGATATCCAGGAAGACAAGTTCATCTGCACCTTCTTCGTTATATCTTTCAGCAAGCTCCGCCGGTTTGCCGATGTGCTGCAGGTCGACGAAGTTAACACCTTTAACTACTGCACCGTCTTTAACGTCGAGACATGGTATTATTTTTTTCTGCATTATTCAATCCCCTCCCAAAATTCATCAGTGTGACTGGATTTACCTACGATTGCCTCGGTTATGCCAAGACTCTCCAGCTTATCAAGATCTGCTTTATTTCTTACACCGCCGCTTGCGACTACTTTATGACGGGTTAAATCGTTAATTCGTGCTGTATTTTCAAAGTTCGGCCCAAGTCCCATACCGTCTTTATTTATATCCGTATAGATAATTCCGGCCAGGTCCAATGCTTCGATTTCAGCTAAGTATTCATCTATTTTAACGCCGCTGTTTTCAGTCCATCCATTAATGTAAATGTCATCTTCCTTTGCATCCACGCCCACGAATATTTTCCCGGGAAATTTTTTAACCGCTTCAATCAGCCACGGCACATCAATAATTGCACGTGTGCCGAGTATAAAATACTCAACGCCCATTTCATGATACTTCCTGATTGTTTCAAGTGAACGCAGCCCGCCGCCGATTTCAAGCGGCAGTGAAGACAGCTCTGACAGTTTTTTTACAAGATTCGATTCCAGCGCTTCCTGTTTCAGTGCACCCATTAAATCAACGACGTGAATTCTCGTTACCGATTTATATCCTGCATAGAACTCGAGTGCTTCTTCAGGCGTTCTTTTCATCTGTGATTTTTTCTCGTAATCCCCTTGTGACAAACGGACGTTCTGACCGTCAATTAAATCTATCGCCGGAATAATATTCATGTGAAAACTCCCTTTTCCTATGCTGTTTTAATCTGTATATTATTACTCTACTCAATAACACCTTTTGAAGAAGGCACGCCACTTTCCGATGACTGCAGTGCAATCTTCAGGCTGCGTGCAAAGCCTTTGAATATCGCTTCGATTTCATGATGTGAGTTGCCTGTTTTTAAAAGATCGATATGCAGTGTCATTCTCGAGTTCATTGCGACTGCATTAAAGAACTCTTCTGTAAGTTCCGTATCAAAGTCGCCGACTTTCTCTCTCGAAATAACTGCATTAAAGCTGAGGTGAGGTCTGCCTGATAAATCAAGCACGACACGTGCAAGTGATTCGTCCATCGGCAGGTACATTGAACCGTAGCGCTGATAGCTTTCTTTTTCAGCATACAGCTCTCTCAGCAGCTGACCGAGCACTATACCGATATCTTCAACAGTGTGGTGACCGTCAACGTATAGATCACCTTCCGCCTTAATATTTACGTACAGTTCCGAGTGAAAACTGAACAGTGTCAGCATGTGGTCAAAAAATCCGATGCCCGTATCTATTTCAGACTCTTTAAAGTCCTTTTCATCATCTATTTCAACACTTAATTTTGTCTCTTTCGTTTCTCTGTCTTTGCTGTACCTAGTCATACGATTTACCCCACTCTGTAATCAGTTCTTTCAGTCTCGGATACTCATCTTCATCGATAATTGAAAAACGTGCGGCATTTTTTAAATTCGGTTCATCGTACACTCTGCCCCTGTAGCCATTTTTATAAAGATATTCATATAAATCTTTCGCTTTGTCACCGTAAGTAAATACAAAGTTTGTATGCGTGGGTTTAATTTTAATGTGGCGGCGCACTGTTTCAAATGCGTCAGCAAGCGACTGCTGCAGTTTCTTCTGGTATTCAAACCAGCCGTTCAACTGAGCCTCATTGCCGAGTAATTCACTGCCCAAATTTAAAGTTAAACTGTTTAACGGATACGGGTGATTAATTCTCGTAATCGTTTCATAAGTTTTTCCTTTTGCGATAACGATACCGATTCTTAAGCCTGCCAGACCGTATACTTTGCTCATCGTACGGACGATAATGATGTGCTCGCCTTCCGGTACCGGGTGATCCAGTGCAAATTCACCGTATGCTTCATCAATTACTAAGTATCCTCCAATCGATTTCATTGCATCCGCAAGCTCATTAATAAAATGACTCGGCAGCAGTACGCCTGTCGGATTATGCGGATTGGAAATAAAGAATACCGATGGTTTCTTAGCTTTAATTTCACTGATTGTTAAATCATAATCGAACGAATAATCTTCACGGGACGGTACTGAGTAATACCGGAATCCCACCTGATTGGTATAAATCTGATACATGAAAAAGTCCGGATTCAGTGACATTACACCATTTTTCCCCAGTGTCATAATAATTTTCTGCAGCCATTCATCCGAACCATTTGCCACTTCAATGTTTTCCGGTGAAAAACCGTTACGTTCTGCATACAGTCTTTTGAAACGTGTCAGTTCCTCTTCCGGATACACTTCAATATTTGTACGGTTGACCGCCTTAATAATCTGTTCTTTTGAAAGAGGTGACTTCGGTGAAGTATTTCTGTCCATACTGATCATATTATCGCTCCGTTCTAATATTTAATGACTCGTAGTGCGCATCGAGTCCTTCCTTTTGTGCAATTGTCTTCGCAGCTTCTGCGATATTATTGTATGTTCCCTCTTTTAGATTAATCACTGCATGACTTGTTAAAAAATCATTAACATTCAGTCCATGACTGAAACGTCCGGTCTGATTCGTCGGCAGCACGTGTGAAGGACCTGCTGCATAGTCACCAATTGCTTCCGGTGAGTATTTGCCGATAAAGACCGCGCCTGCATAACGGATTTTGCGGCTGATATTCTGTTCATCAGCATGCTGGATTGATACGTGTTCCGGTGCAATGAAGTTAATTACATCTATCAGTGCTTCTCGTGTATCTGCAATTTGATAATGATTGTTTTTCAGCGATTCACGAATAACGTCTGCCCTTACCTGAGAGCTGATTAAACGGTCCACCTCACTTTGAATACCTTCAATAACTTCCTGATTATCTGCGAGCAGGAAAGTCCGTGCATTCACATCGTGTTCCGCCTGGGCAAAAATATCGTAAGCGACTGCTGTATAGTCCGCGGATTCATCGACGTACAGTAAAATTTCGCTTGGGCCGGCAATCATATCGATACCGACATCTCCAAATACTTGTTTTTTCGCAAGAGCAACGTACTTATTTCCGGGCCCGACGATTTTATCGACCTTCTTAATAGACTCTGTACCGTATGCAAGCGCTGCGATGGCCTGAGCGCCGCCCACAGTATAAACCTCGGTCACGCCTGCAAGATACAGGGCGGCGAATGTAATGTTGTCTTCTGTGAAAGTTGGCGTTACAGCAACGATATTTCCGACACCTGCCGCTGTTGCCGGAACTGCTGTCATCAGTACACTTGAAGGGTATAACGCTGTCCCTCCCGGAATGTAAATACCGATACGTTCAAGCGGATGATAGACATAAGAGAATTCACCATCTTCGAAGTCTTTATATTTTATTGACTGCTGATAATCGGCAATACGTTCTTTTATAAGTATCAGCGAATTTTGTTCGTCAATACTTAAATTATCAAAACTATTTTTCAATTTTTCTGCAGGCACTTTAAAATCTTCGATTTTCTGGCCATCGAACTGTGCTGTGTATTTTTTTAGTGCATCATCTTTATTCTGTTTTACGTCTTCTATTATAGAAAGCACATTATCGAGGCTTTCTTTATCTGTGCTGTCATCAGCTGTAAAATTTTGTTTAAAGGTCTCCGCATTCATTCAATCACTCCAATTTCGCTTAAAAATTCATAGATGCTGTCTTCTTTCGTATAAAACGTCTGCTTATTCGCAATCAGACGCGCCTGGACGTCGAGAATCTTTTCGTATTCAATCAGACCATTATCACGCAGCGTGTTCCCTGTCTGCACGATATCCACAATACCGTCTGCCAGACCGAGAATCGGTGCAAGTTCCACTGAACCGTTTAAATGAATCAGCGATACCGGCTGCTGCTGGTCGTTAAAATATTTGCGCGCTATATTTGTATATTTGGAAGCTACTGTGTTGAAGTGCTCAACATCCGGAGGCCCCGCTATTGCAAAATGGCATTTACCAAATGGAAGACCCGATACATTTAAGTAGCTGAACACTTCTTCTTCAATAATATCACTGCCGACTATACCGATATCTGCAACGCCGCGTTCCACATAAACAGGAACGTCAGGTCCTTTTGCAAAGATAAAGCGAATGTCATCCACAATTGTATAGAGTGCACGTGATTCATCTTTTAATACTTTACTGTATTTATACAGTTCATATTTCTCCAGATATGAAACGAAATCATCAAACAAACGTCCTTTGGATAATGCTACTGTAATCATAAAATCCCTCCGTCTGTCAGGTTTAATGCGATGCCGAATGCATTGCTGTTATACTCTCCACCGCTTAATATTGCTGAGTTGGAATTTAAAAATGCCTGGAAATATAAACCATTATAATAATTTTGCGGTGAACGGAAAGACAGATCCAGAATGAATTTTGTTTCTTCTTCGTCCATTTTTTCTTTTAAATGTGCAATTGCCTGCATCACTTCTGTATCTCCAAAAATGCTGCTGACCATTTTAAACTGATCGCTGACTTTCGCACTCATGATTTTATATAAGTCGTGATTTTTGCCGAGCAGTTCACGAAGTTCTGAAATGTTTTTTGTATAGATGAGCTGACGCATTGTATCCGGCAGATTATATTTTTCAATAAATAAATCAATCAGCTGATCATTATTTATAACCAGGGTTTTAATTGATGTTTTTGCACATTCTTCAACAAAATTCATATGCATTAAAAGTGCATTTATAATGTCCTCTTCCTCGGCTTTATAAATTTCGACACCAGCCTGATAGAAAGATTCGTTCTCTCTGACAACCGGTCCAAAATAACCGAAACGTGTATCGTCTGAATAGAAGTTGCTGTTGAAATTCAGCAGCGTCCGAGTCCAGTCGCTGCGGATCGCATACATTGCATTATTTCTTTCAAATACGACACTCGTCGGGTGATGGTATTTATCATCCATGGAAAAAGGTTCTATCATGTTCATATCAACCAGGGTGTAACCTGTTTCGTCGAGGAGTCCCATATATTTCTCTCCAAGAGCGAGTCTTTGCAAAATGAATTTGTTGTTTGTCATAAATACTCTCCTTTAGCACTTTAGCGAGATAAAGAATTGCCAATAAATAAAATAGTAACAAAAATAATTCATATACACAACCATTTTCTTTATCACTTTAGTATGTTAAAGTGATAATACAATTATTTTTACGGAGTTGAGGCTATGCAGATTGATAAGTTAAAAGGGCGGGAACTGGATGATTTGTTCGACGGAATTCTATCGTTGGAAACCAAAGAAGACTGCTATAAATTTTTTGACGATATTTGCACTTCCAATGAACTCGTTGCATTAAAGCAGCGTTTCCAGGTTGCAAAACTTATTGATGAAGGCAAAACATATTCCAAAGTTCAGGAAAAAACGGGTGCATCTAGCGCAACTGTATCGCGTGTCAAACGCTGTCTGGACTACGGCAGTGAAGGCTACCGTACTGTTCTCGACAGAATAAAATAACGCCAGGCGTTACTGCAATTTCCACAGCTGTGAACATGTGTTCACAGCTGTTCTTTTGTTTAGCCGCTTTTTATTTGAATTCCGGCGTGCGGATGATATATAGTGATTCAATCATTGGAACAACGCAAAATATAAGGAGTATATATAAACTCTGTCGGACTATGAGGGATATCAAAATGGCTGAAAAGAAAAGATTCGCTGAAATTGACGCACTCCGCGGCATCGCTGCTATGATTGTCGTGCTTTATCACTACATTGTTTTTTATGATGAGAAATTTGGACATTTAAAAGAAAACTATATCGACATACTGTCTTTTGGACATTACGGGGTCCAGCTGTTTTTTATCATCAGCGGCTTCGTTATTTACATGTCGGTGCTAAAAGTAAAATCAACATCAGATTTTTTAACAAAAAGAGCAATACGACTTTACCCCACGTATATCTTTGCGATTGTCGTGACGGCTCTCGTTGTCGGCCTGTCATCTGTCGATACGCTTAAAACAGGTGTTATCGATACGTTTATCAATATGACAATGTTCCAGGACTTCTTCGGCGTTAAAAACGTCGACGGCGTATACTGGTCACTCCGTGTGGAACTGACATTCTATCTGTTAATGGCACTGCTCCTGATTTTTAATCTGCAGAAGAGAGTTATGCTGTTTACCAGTATCTGGCTCGGAACATCTGCGATAATACAAATTACAAACGGTATTGCAGGTACAGAAACAACAGCATTGCTTGAGAAATTCTCCATGTCGAACTACTGTCAGATGTTTATCATCGGTATTATGTTTTACTACATTTGGCAGCACGGTAATCATTTTAAATATTATCTGATGATAGGTGCATCACTGATATATGATTTCTCATTTGAAGGAATGACGAACGGTTTATTCACTCTATTTTTCATCGCTGTATTTTATCTGATACTGAATGATAAAATGCAGTGGCTGAAATCCAATACGCTTGTTTATCTTGGAGCGTTATCATTCCCCTTATATTTAATTCACCAGAATATCGGCTATGTAATTATTCAGAAACTCGAATCGCTCGGATTTCTGCATGAAGTATTTCTTGCTGTCCCGCTCGGAATCAGTCTTGCAGTCGCACATATGATTCTTCACTATGTTGAAAAACCGAGTCACAACGTACTGTTTAAGCTTTATAAAGAAAGACAGCTGGCTATGCAGAATGTCTCGAGGTGAAAAAATTAGACGCCCGATTTCGGACGTCTTTTTTGCATTTACTAATCATCCTGTTCACTTTCAAGGATTTCCAGTGTTTCTGCATTAATTGTATATTCGTGTGTCTGTCCTTCATATTCGAGATCAATGTCGTATTCAGGGGTACCGTCATCCATACTTAATGACCATTCTTTAACTTCCCCGCCGCCAAGGTCTGCAATCGCTTCATCAATTGCATCATAAGCTTCGTTCAGTGAGTTGTAATCAATCACTTCGTCCTGATTATCATCGTCATCGTCTTGTTCAGTTCTAACATCAATGACTTCTTCTGTGTCGTGGTCAACTACAACTTCAGACTCTTCACTGCCGTTATTTAAGTCGACTTTATAAACCCAGCTGTCACCGTCTTTTTCAAATGAAATTTCGTGGATATCACCTTCAGCTTCTTCTTCAGCTATGGAAATAGCATCAGCCGCCATCAGACTGATATCTTCAAGTGCGATTGTCTGATTACCTGATTGACCGCTGTCAGTATCGACTTTATTGGAAGAGCCTTCCGTTTCAGTACTTTCACTTGATGAATCATCAACATCATCTGCTTCATCTGCATTAGAATCTGTACTCGGATCGTTTCCTCCTGCCGGGTTGGCAGCTGTACTCGTATCGGAGTCTTCACCATTGTCTGTATCTTCATCCGGTGTATTTTCTTCCGTTGCTGCATCCTGTTCCGTACCGCCGTGCTCTGTGCTTGTTTCTTCACCTTCATCCGATGCTTCCTCTTCTGTTATCGCTGCACCTTCAGGGGATGTATTCGCTGAATCCTCATCTTCACTGCTGCATGCTGCCATAATTAAACTCGAGGACAGCAGCAGTCCAATTGTTTTTATTTTCATTGTGAATTCTCCTTTCAACGTCTTAGTCTTATAATATCCTGTTGCTGTTACAGACAAACATATTTTATTAAGACGATAACCATTTATCATTTATACAGTTATGGATATAATGGAACTATTATGAGATTTAACTATAGGAGTGTTAATCAGTGACTGTATCAGATAACAGTAATGAAGAATATAAAACACGTTATTTTCAGCTGCTGGCTGAAAAGTTTAATTCAGAAGAAAAAGTTGCGACTGAAATTATAAACCTGGAATCTATTTTAGAACTCCCTAAAGGCACCGAGCATTTCGTCAGTGATCTGCACGGCGAGTTCCAATCGTTCCAGCATGTACTCCGTAACGGGTCCGGCAACGTGAAAGTGAAAATTGACGACCTGCTTCAGGACCGTCTTTCAGAAGCTGAGCTCAGTGAACTTGCAGCTCTCGTTTATTATCCGGAGGAAAAATTAAAACTTATTAAAAACCAGTTCACGGATAAAGAGGAATTAACTGACTGGTATAAAGCTAAAATTGAACAGCTGATTGAGCTTGTTGCTCATTCTTCTTCAAAATATACCCGTTCCAAATTGCGTAAAGCACTGCCTCAGCATTTTGCTTACATAATCGAAGAGCTGTTGTATAAAAAAGATGAGCACGATAACAAAAAACGTTATTACGATCGTATTTTAAACGAAATTATCGAACTGGGTCAGGCTGATAAATTAATTACGGGCCTTGCTTTTACGATTCAGCGTCTGGTTGTTGATCATCTGCACGTTGTCGGCGATATTTATGACCGTGGACCTGAACCCGATAAAATCATGGACACGCTGATTGATTACCACTCAGTCGATATTCAGTGGGGAAATCACGATGTGCTGTGGCTCGGAGCTTATGCCGGCTCCAAAGTATGCCTCGCAAATATTATTCGTATTTGTGCACGCTACAATAATCTCGATATTATTGAAGATGCATACGGTATTAATCTGCGCCCGTTATTTACGCTCGCAGATAAGTACTACGATGATAATCCTGCATTCCATCCGAAGAAAACATCGGACAAAGTGTTATCCGATCACGAACAGCTGCAGATGACTAAAGTTCAGCAGGCAATATCAATGATTCAGTTTAAGCTGGAAGCACCGATTATTAAAAGACGCCCAAGCTTTGAAATGGATGACCGTTTAGTACTTGAAAATATTAATTACGACACGATGGAATATACTGTTGACGGCAAAGTTTATCCGCTTGAAAACACATGCTTCAGTACAGTCAATCCAAATAATCCTTCAGCTCTTACCGAAGAGGAACAGGACGTTATGAATACGCTGCTGATTTCGGTTCAGCAGTCCGAGAAACTTAAACGCCATATGAACTTTATGATGAAGAAAGGAAGTCTGTACTTGCGGTATAACGGCAACCTGCTGATTCACGGCTGTATTCCAGTTACGGAAAACTGTGAGATGGAAGGCATGGAAATCGACGGTGAAGTTTATTACGGCAGAGAGCTCCTCGATCAATTTGAGAAGTATTTACGTCATGCATTCGTTAATCTGGATGAGACTGAAGACCTCGCTACAGATTTAATCTGGTACTTATGGACAGGCAAGAAGTCATCGCTGTTTGGTAAACGTGCCATGACGACGTTTGAAAGATACTTTATCAGTGACAAAGCAACGCATAAAGAAGAAAAAAACCCGTACTATTATTTACGTGAACAGCCTGAAATGGCAGAAGCTTTCTTAAAAGAATTCAATCTGGATCCGGTGAATGGACACATTATAAATGGTCACACGCCTGTTAAAGAAAAAGAAGGAGAAAACCCAATTAAAGCCGACGGCAAGTTAATTGTAATCGACGGCGGTTTCTCAAAAGCTTATCAATCGACGACAGGCATTGCCGGATACACTCTCCTCTTCAACTCATACGGCATGCAGCTGGTTGCCCACCAGGAATTTAACTCCAAAGATAAAGTACTGGAAAATGAATCCGATGTACTCGCAGTCAGAAGAATAGTCGATGAAGAACTCGAACGTAAAAAAGTAAGAGATACAGAAATCGGTAAACGTCTGAGATATGAAATCGATATGCTGAAAAACTTAATGACTCACCGTTATATCAATTAAATAAAACGATAAAAAATAACGCTCATAGATTGCTATGAGCGTTATTTTGGCGCTATATATTATTGTGCTGTAAAGCCGCCGTCGACAGTTAATGTGTTTGCTGTCATAAATGAAGAGTCATCTGATGCTAGGAACAATGCTGCTTTAGCCATTTCTTCTGATGTACCAAGACGTCCGATTGGCGTACTTTCAGCCAATGCTTCTTTTACTTCCGCCGGAATAATCGGAGTATCGATGAATCCAGGACAAAGTGCGTTTACTCTGATATTCTCTTTCGCATACTCAACACCAAGTGAACGTGTCAGGTTAATCACGCCGCCTTTTGCTGCGTTATAAGCGGCACTGCCTGCAGCACCAATCCATCCGTACATCGATGCTGTATTGATAATATTACCGCTGCCCTGTTCACGGAAGTAATCTATTGCCAGTTTAGAGAATAGGAATACTGCATCGAGATCCACATTGACCGTTTTACGATATTCAGCATACGATACTTCGTGTGTCGGTTTCGTTGCACCGATACCTGCGTTATTAAACAGAATATCTATACGTCCATATTTCTCTATTGTTTTATCAAATACTTTTTTTGCATCTTCCTCGCTCGTTACATCCGCCTGAACGAAAATTGTGTCTCCGCCCATCTCTTCTGCAATTTTGTTTCCTTTTTGCTCGTCCAGATCCACAAGTACCAGCTTTGCGCCTTCCTCTTTAAATAAGTCTGCTGATGCTTTACCGATTCCTGAAATACCACCTGTGATAATGACGACTTTATCTTGTAATTTTGCCATTTTATTACCTCCAAAATGAATTTCTTTCTTAATTACATTGTATCATTTAAATTTTCTAATAATACAGTAATAACAACTGAAAACTATATGTGAAATTGTTCGCATTAGACAAAAATGTCTTTAAACTGTGTAAAAGCGGGTAATACTTCAGAGAGATATCATTTACATAAACCATCGCAGAAAGGAGAATTCTATGCCTTCTATTACAGTGGGTCTGATCCCGGCTCCGGGAATGCCGAAAAAGCTAGTTGAAAAAATTATTGATGACCTGCCGGGACTCGCAAGAAAATATGTCGATGACAGCTGTACATTCAAATTCGAAATTGAAGTCAGTCCTTTGACGAGTTCGTCGGAATATATTAACGAAACTATTCACAGAATGGTTAAGATTAAAAAAAAGAATGATTGGGATTATGTCATCGGCATTACCGATTTGCCAAGTTTGTCTGAGAATAGAGTGGTCGTATCAGAGTTTGATTCACAAAAATTAGTCTCACTGCTCTCCCTTCCTGCCCTCGGTTTCTTTATTTTAAAAAGAAAATTAAAGCGAATGGTTATACATCATCTCGAATATCTGCACGAATATAACCAGAACAGCTCGTCATTTAAAAGCAGTGAACTCTCAACTCCAACGGTTATGAATATTTCCCGGGAAACTCCCATCGAGGATAATGAAAGTACCAACCGTTATATTATTAAGTCGTATTTTATCGGCTGGCTGAAAATAATTTTAGGAATGACTTACATTAACGAACCGTGGTCAATCATCACTAATTTTAAAACGCTCGTATCACTGGCTTTTGCTTCTGGTACATATATCGCTATATTCTCAACTCCCTGGGAACTCAGTATGGATTATCAGCCATGGCGGCTGATCGCTTTAATGCTGTTTTCTATTACAGGTATGGTTTTCTGGCTAATGTATGCTCATAAATTATGGGAAATATCATCGACAAGTACAGCAGCTCATTACCGCTGGATCTATAATCTGACAACATTTATGACACTTTTATTCGTTACATTAGCTAACTACGTTATTCTTTATATTTTACTTACAATATCTATTACCATGTTTGTACCGACGGAGATTTTTAATGCCTGGACAAAGGCAGATACAGATTTTACCGTAATGAACTATATCAACCTGATCTGGTTTACAACTTCTCTCGGTATGCTGGCAGGAGCACTCGGCTCTACCGCCGAAAGTGAGGACAAAGTCCGCAGTGTAACTTATTCATACCGGCAGAGATACCGTTACAATAAACTTCAGGAAGAAGATGAGGATTCCAGCTATGAATAAGAGAGGAGGGAAATTATGATTCGTCTAGGATTAATCGTAGCGCCTGGGACCGCTAAAAATATAATCAATAAAATAGAAGATGAATTGGTTGAAGATTTAAAAGAATATTTATCAACCACTGATGAGTGGGAAGTTGATGTTGTCGTCGACCCTTTGGCCGGCGAAACAGAGTTCAGCAGTAAAATTTATTCAAAATCAGATGAATATCTGCGTGAAAATAACTGTGATTTTTTAGTCAGCATTATTGATTTACCATTATTTTATAAAGATAAAGCTGTGCTTATAGACATTGATAATTCTGATGGCGTTGCGATAATGTCTATTCCGGCATTCGGATGGCGTCCCCTGAAGAAAAGAATGAAAACTGCAATTATTAATACATTAAAAATTATTAATAAAAGCAATAATAATGACACTTATATTGAAGAGGAATGCCGTGAATTAAAAAGTATGTTCACATTATCAAAACTGGAGCACTCAGAAGACTATTTCGAAGACTCAAAAACACAACATCTTCTATTTCATATGAAATCTAAAGTCGGCAGCACTGCGAGACTGGTCAGCGGAATGACTTTTGCAAATAACCCCTACAATATGATGCAGAGTTTAAGCGGTGTGACATCAATCGCTTTTGCGACAGGTGCGTTCGGTATTATTTTCTCGACGATGTGGAATTTAAGCTATCTGTTTCCTACATGGCGACTACTTGCGATTTCAATACTGTCGATATTCGGCATGCTGCTCTGGATTATTATTTCCCATGATTTATGGGAGAAGTTCAAAGAAGGTGAAAGTCGCAAAATAACATCACTGTACAACAGCACAACATTACTGACACTATTTATCTCCCTGCTGTTTTACTATATGCTGCTGTATCTTTTATTCCTGGCTGCAGGGGTCATTTTACTGCCGCCGGACTTCATTGCAAAAACCATTCAGGCGGACCATATCGGTGTCATATTCTATCTGGAACTTGCATGGTTCGCCGCATCACTGACGACAGTTGCCGGTGCAATCGGTGCCGGTTTTCAGGACAAAGAAACTATTCAGGAAAGTACTTACGGTTACCGTCAGCGAATGAGGTATCAGGAAAATGAAGAAGAAAGCGGCGAGTCATAGTTTTGTTTTAATAATTTAAAGAGTGGTAGATAAGACAATGATCTTAATTTCAGAAAAGGATGGGTGTAATGTCAAATAATATTCCTATTTTTCAAATGCACGATGGATATAAAATACCAGCTATCGGTTATGGCACATCAAGTGTTATCGGCAAGAGCGGTGCAGAGAGTGTTGAAAATGCACTGAAAAACGGCTATCGTCTCATCGATACTGCCATTCGCTATGAAAATGAAGGCGCCGTCGGGGAAGGTATCCGACGCAGTTCGGTACCGAGAGAAGAAATTTTTGTGACTTCAAAATTGCGCGGCGGACTGTATGATTACGACAGGGCACTTGCTGCAATTGAAGAATCACTGTTCCGTACAGGATTGGAGTACTTTGATTTATTCCTCTTACATTGGCCGAACCCTAAGCAGGATAAATACACAGAAGCATGGAAAGCATTAATCCAGGCTCAGAAAAATGGCTATGTCCGCTCAATCGGAGTATCAAATTTTGAACCCGCACATATTAATCGTCTCATCGATGAAACTGGAGTAAAACCAGCTGTGAATCAAATTGAATTACATCCTTACTTTAATCAAAAAGAAGTGAGAGAGTTTAATAAGGAACACGGCATTATTACTGAAGCATGGAGTCCGTTATCCAGAGCAAGAACAGTTATCTATGATGAAACACTAAAACAATTAGCCGAAAGTAAAAATAAAGAAATTGCTCAAGTTATTCTCCGCTGGCATTATCAGCACGGCGTGCTTTCAATACCAAAAGCATCCAGCTCCAAACATCAGCTGGCAAACTTAAATATTTTTGACTTCGAACTTACAGAGACCGAAATGCAGAAAATTGATTCTCTTACTCAGGAAGAAGGACGTATCGATAACCAGAACCCTAATGAGTATGAAGAATTTTAGTTTCTTAAGATTCCAAGAAAAAAGCACTTTACCCTCTGACTCGTTCAGAGGGTAAAGTGCTTTATTTATTCCAGTAAATTATTTTCTGCTAAATATTCTTCTGCTACATCATACGGATTTTCATCTTCCACAGATACACGGTAATTCATGTCCTGCATTTCTTCATCTGTAATCATGCCGGAGAGTTTATTTAAAGGTTCCACTATCTCCGAATGTTCATCAAGAAATTCCTGTTTAAACATTGGTGCACCCTGATAAGGCGGGAATACCGCTTCTGTATCTTCAAGTATCACCATATCGTATTCGCGAAGCTCTGCATCTGTTGCGTAAGCGTCCATCAGATTTATATCTCCGCTTTCAATCGCCTGGTAGCGCAGCTGCGGTTCCATCGTTACCACATCATTAAAGTTTAAATTATAAGCTTCCTGGATTGCTGGATAACCATCTTCTGTTCTGTCATTAAACTCCATAGTGAAACCTGGTTTAACAATGTCTTCAATTTGTCTGAGGTCTCCGATTGTTTCTAGTCCGTGTTCTTCTGCAAAGTCTCTTTTCACAGCAAGTGTATATGTGTTATTAAATGCCATTGGTTCAAGCATCGTCATGTCAAATTGTTCATCAAGGGCGGTGTTTGCCTGATTATAAACCGCCTCAGCTTCATTGGATTCCGGCGGTATCTTGACGAGTTCGCCAAGTACTGTTCCTGTAAACTCAAGGTAGCCGTCGATATCGTCAGATTCCAGTGCATTGAACAGGAATGATGTTTTGCCAAGCCCATCTTCGACATTAACGTTGTAGTCTGTTTCTTCCTCAATCAGTATTTTATACATATTCGTAATAATCGACGGCTCTGCACCAAGTTTCCCGGCGATTGTTATACTGTCACCGCGGTTCGTTAATAACGGTGCTAGCGCTACGAGCAGAATAACGATGAATATCGTGCCAACAAGTGTCACTGCTTTTTTATACGACAGATTTTGAATCACTCTTAAAATAATATCAAAAAGAATCGCCAGTAATGCTGCCGGTATAGCACCGATTAATATGAGGTGTGTATTGTTTCTGTCGATACCTAATAGAATTAAATCACCAAGACCGCCCGCACCGATTAGTGCAGCGAGTGTTGCAGTACCGATAATCAGCACCATTGCTGTGCGGACACCTGCCATAATGACCGGCATTGCAATCGGCATCTCTACTTTCATCAATCTTCGCATCGGCTTCATACCGATTCCCCGTGCTGCTTCAACGAGCGAGTCATCCACTTCAGCTATACCTGTATAAGTATTTCTCAGTATCGGAAGTAACGCATAAATAACGAGCGCGATAATTGCCGGCACCACACCAATACCGAACAATGGTATCATCAAACCCAGTAATGCCAGGGATGGTATCGTCTGCAGTACTGCTGCGACATTAATGACCACTTCTGCCGTACGCTTCGTTTTTGTTAAAATAACGCCTAGCGGTATACCGATAACAGCCGCAATCAAGAGCGCGATAAACGATATCTGAATATGTTCTATTAAAGTCGACAGCAGTTCGCCTTTACGAGAATTAAGTGTTTCTAAAAATGTAGTCATGCACTGTCACCACGCTTCAGGGATAAATGCTTAAAGACATCCTGTCTGTTCAAGCATTTATTTCCATTTTTAGTCTTCACTATTACTGTCTCGTGTTCCGCAAATACTTTAAATGCATCTTCAATTTTTGTATCTTCTTCCACAAGAGGATAATCTTCATTGTTAACTTCCTGTGAATTTTCGCTGACGAATTCGCCGACAGTTATATTTTCTTTCTGCCGGTATCCTATAAATTCTTTTACGAAATCATTTTTCGGATTCGATAAAAACTCATTCGGGCTACCGATCTGTTCAATCCGGCCTTCATTAAATAAACAAATACGGTCGCCAAGCTTCATTGCCTCTTTAATATCATGTGTCACAAAGACAATTGTTTTTTTAATTTCTTTCTGCAGTGCTATTAAATCATCCTGCAGGCTTTCCCTTGTAATCGGGTCTAAAGCACTGAATGGTTCATCCATTAAAATAACCGGCGGATCCGCTGCCAGTGCGCGAATTACTCCGACACGCTGCTGCTGTCCTCCTGAAAGTTCAGCAGGTTTCCGGTCTTTATATATATCCGGATCAAGTCCCACCATCGCCATCAGTTCAGCAGTCCTTTTACTAATATCCGCTTCTTTCCATTTTTTCATCTGCGGCACCTGTGCAATATTTTCGCCGATTGTCATATGCGGGAACAGTGCTATCTGCTGCAATACATAGCCGATATCCCAGCGCATTTCATAGACTTCGTAATCACTCACCGGCTTATCTTTAAAATAAATATAGCCTTCAGTTAAGGGAATGAGTCTGTTTATCATTTTCAAAGTTGTCGTCTTGCCACTTCCCGACGGGCCTATTAAAACAAAAAACTCCCCTTCTTTAACATTAAAGCTTGCATCTTCGACAGCTGTTTTACTGCCGTAGCGCTTCGTTACATTCTTAAACTCAATCATGGATTATCCGCTCCTCTTTATTTTAAGTAAATCATTATATGTATTAAAATAGGGAATAATGATGTATACCCTATTTACCACAAACATAAAAAGGGAATAGTATATATTACAATATATTTTTTTGAGAGGGGATTATACATGTCGATACAATCAATAGTTGAAAATCAGCGTGAATATTATTATAAAAACCATACCAAATCAGTCAGTTTCCGCATACGCCAGTTAAAGAAGCTGAAAGCTGCCATTCAGGCTAATGAAAGAATGGTTCTGGAGGCCGTAAATAAAGACCTCGGAAAATCCGAAGCCGAAGCATATATGACAGAGCTCGGCATTGTTTATAAAGAATTTGACTACGTTATTAAAAATCTCAGGAAATGGAATAACCCAAAGAAAGTTTCAGGCTCAATGATGAGTTTCCCGGCGAAAAATTATATCTACCGTGATCCGTACGGCGTGGTACTTATTTTATCACCGTGGAACTATCCTTTTAATTTAACGATGATGCCGCTGATTGGTGCGATCGCAGGAGGTAACTGTGTTCTCGTTAAACCTTCTGAAACAAGTCCGCATACAGCTGCAATTATAGAGAAAATCCTAAATTATACTTTCAGCGATGAATATGTTTACTGTGCACCTGCAGATACACCGCACGATGAAGTAAATGAGCAGCAGTATGACTATATATTCTTTACAGGCAGCACGAGTGTCGGCAAAGAGATTATGGGTATAGCCAGCAAAACACTGACTCCTGTAACACTGGAACTTGGCGGCAAAAGCCCTGCTGTAGTCGACGAAACAGCAAATATCGATGTTGCGGTTAAACGGATTGCCTGGGGTAAATTTGTTAACGCAGGACAGACATGCGTTGCACCCGACCATGTGATTATTCACAGTTCGAAGAAACAGGAATTTATCGACCGCATGCTTGCTGAAATTGAAGAACGCTACAGCAATGCTGTCCACAGAGATGACTATCCTAAGATTATTAATGAAAAGCATTTTACGCGTCTGTCAGGATTACTCGAAAATGAAATGGTACTTGGAGGCAGTTTAAATGTACATGAGCAGAAAATCGCACCTGCACTAATACCGGACAGCACATTTGACTCACCCGCAATGGAAGAGGAAATCTTCGGTCCGATTCTGCCGATTATTACGTATGATAATCTTGAAGACCTGATTGTCCACCAGCAGACACTGCCTAAACCGCTCGCGTTCTATATCTTTTCTGAAAATGAAATTAATACTGAAGCACTGCTGTCAAGACTGTCATTCGGCGGCGGCTGTGTGAATGATACCATTATGCATCTGTCACACCATGACCTGCCGTTTGGCGGCGTTGGTGCCAGCGGTATGGGACATTATCACGGTAAGTATTCATTCGACACGTTTACACATGAAAAGAGTGTCGTGAAGAACAGCACATTAATTGATATTCCTGTTCGTTATGCACCATTTAACGAAGCAAAAACCAAGCTTTTCAGAAAGTTTTTAAGTTAGACTGAAATTAACAACACATTTAAGGAGTGTATTTAGATGAGTATTTTAGTTATCGGAGCAAACGGCGGGGTCGGAACACACCTCGTACAGCAGCTTAAAGAAAATTCTGCGGACTTTACAGCAGGTGTCCGTAAAGATGAACAAGTTTCGGATCTGAACAATAAAGATGTAAAAGCATTATTAATCGATGTTGAGAAAGATTCCATCGAAGAACTCGCAGAAAAAATGAAAGGCTTTGAACAGGTTGTCTTTTCAGTAGGCTCAGGCGGCAGCACAGGTGCCGAACAGACTATTATCGTTGATCTGGACGGGGCTGTAAAAGCTGTTGATGCAAGCAAAGAGGCAGGCGTTGAACATTTCGTTATGGTGTCAACATGGGACTCAAGAAGAGAAGCATTCGATACACCTGATGCACAAAAAATTAAACCATATACGATCGCCAAGCATCACGCTGATGTGCACTTAAGAAATTCGGGACTGACGCACACGATTGTACACCCTGGTATGCTTACAGATGAAGCAGGTTCAGGCAAGGTCGACGTAGATTTATACTTCGATGACATTAAAGATGTTGCACGCGAAAACGTTGCGCACGTACTTTATGAAGTAGTTACGAATAAAGAAAATCGGGGCAAAGAATTCCAGGTCCTGGACGGCAGTACTGATGCAGCGGAAGCTGTTAAGAACTTTAATAATAAATAATGATATTAAAAAAGGCAGAAATCCAAATGGATTTCTGCCTTTTCTCATTTTATGACCATCCTGTAATCTGTGCGATTGTTAATGCACTTAAAGAAATCACCATGAAGATTATAAACAGCGGGAAGAAGAATCTGATCCACTTGTGCCATTCTACTCCTGCCAGTGCCAGCGCAGCCATAAAGTATCCGCTCGTCGGATATAAAATATGTGCGAATCCGTCACCCAGCTGGAATGCAAGAACTGCTGTCTGGCGTGTTACGTTAACCATATCAGCGAGCGGCGCCATAATCGGCATTGTTACTAACGCCTGGCCTGATCCTGAAGGGATAACGAAGTTAATAAGCAGCTGGACAAAGTACATACCTGCCGCAGCAAGTACCGGCGGTAATTCCCCGACTACAGTACCCAGTCCGTTAACGATTGTATCCATAACCTGACCGTCTTCCAGTATTACTGCAACTGAACGTGCCAGGCCGACGATAATCGCACCCATTAATACTTCTCTGAAACCTTTAGTAAATGCTTCACTGATACTCGTAAGGTTTAAACCTGAAATAAGACCGACAGTTACACCCATAATAATGAACAGCCCTGCCATTTCAATCATGAACCAGCCCTGCGTTGTTACTCCCCAAATCAGAATACCGAAAAAGATTAAGATAAAAAATGCTCCGGCAATCTGACGCTTAGTTGCAGTTAATGGTGCAGAATCCCCGATAGCTGAGTACATTTCACGTTTCTCTGCATCATCTTCATACACTAAACTTGCTTCCGGATTTTTCTGTACTTTTCTGGCATACCTCATTATAAATAACGCTGTTACTGCTAAGACGATAACAAATAGTATCAATCTGAATCCAAGTCCTGAGAACGTTGGAATTTCTGCGATTGTCTGTGCAAGCCCTGTATTAATAGGGTTCAGCACGCCCACTGTATATCCGATTACCGTTCCGCAGAGCGCTATCGCAGCGGCGGTCATCGAATCATAGCCAAGAGCGATAACCAGCGGAATAATGACCGGGATATAAACCAGTGACAATTCTGCTGTACCGATTAATGTCGCAACTGCAGCAAATACTGCAACGAGCACCGGTATAATAAAAATACTTTTCTTCGAAAACTTACGCGCCATTTTATCAACAGCGATTTCTATAATCCCGCTTTCACGCAGTACCATAAACATTCCGCCGATAATCAGCGTGAAGAATACAACTTCACCTGCGTCGACAAGTCCGCGCGGAATTGCCGTTATAAATTCCGTTAAGCCTGTCGGTGTCGATTCAAGATATGTAAATGATTCCGGATCTACTGCTGCACGGCCGTTTTCCAATTCAATACGGTCGAATTCACCAGCTGGAATTAAATAAGTTGCAGCTGCTGCAACGATACCGAATACAAATAATATTACATAGATATGCGGCATTTTGAATCCGCTTTTCTTTTTCTGATCATTGCTCATATGTAAACTTCCTTTTTTATTTTTCATTGTAACTCATATGAACTCTGCCTAAAAGTACTAAAGTGGATAAAAAAAGACGAGTCTATGACCCATCTTCTCTAAGATTCGATAATTTTACCATCTTTCATCTCAACAATACGTTCTGCATACTCCAGCATATCGTTATCGTGCGTAACCATCAGCACTGTAATATTTAATTCCCGTGCCAGTCTCTCAATTAATTCTATCACTTCAACCGAACGTTTTGAATCGAGACTTGCCGTCGGTTCATCGGCAAATAGTATTTGAGGTTCATGGATAATTGCACGGGCAATTGCCACACGCTGTTTTTCTCCGCCTGATAAGTTTTCAGGATAGCTGTCTTTATGCTCCCGCATATCGACAGTTGTCAGCGCATCTTCGATACGTGCCGCTCTCGATTTTTTGGACCATTTCGTTTCAGCAGTATCAAGCATCAGCTCAAGCTGTTCTCTCACAGTAAGGAATGGTACAAGGTGAGCGTGCTGGAAAACAAAACCGAAATGCTTCGCTCTGATTTCACGGACACCTTCTGCGTTCATTGCCGACATATTTTTTCCGCCGAATGTAATTGAACCGTCGCTTAAGTCCTGCAGTCCCGCGGCGATTGTTAAGAGCGTACTTTTACCGGAACCCGAAGCACCGACCAGTGCCGTCAGTTCTCCTTTATTTAATTCGAGATCGATACCTTTTAAGATTTGTTCTTTCGTACTGCCGTGCTTGAATTCTTTTTTAATATCTTCTAATTGGAATAAACTCATTTTATGCGCCTCCCTGGTTAATTGCCTGCATCGGTTCTACCTGCTTTATCTGAATACCTGACAGTGTCGCACCAATGAATCCGATAATCATGAATGCCCCTGATGACAGCAGCACCATGCTCGCTGTTAAGTGGAACGGCATACCGCTCGGTGCGAACATGTTAAATAACTGGCTGACGCCGACAGCTAAGAGCAGTGAAATAATTGTGATGATAAACATCTGTGTCCACATCATCTTGAACAGCGTAAATGTTTTCACGCCGATTGCTTTTAAAATACCGAATGTACCAAGTTTCTGAACGTTAATCATGTAAAAGAATATCGCAAATAACATTCCGCTGATTACGTACAGGAAAATAATAATCATGTTCAATGACATCTGTTCTGCGCTGTAACTTGGAATTGTATTTAGAAAATCCCCGTTATTAAAGTGTGAAAGTTCGTCCACCGGCTCTTCTGCCGCCGTAGTAAATGCCAGCTGGAATGTATCCGTTCTGTACATTTCAAAGAAATCTTCGCTGTTAATAAATCCGACTGGAGAGTGGCTGAATTTTTCCTGTTCGGCAAAGCCTGTAATTGTCAAATCTTTATCCATTAGGCTTGTTGAAACAGTATCTCCAACTTCAAATCCTTCTTCCTGGAACGACTGATCCACTACAATTTCACCAGGTGCTGTTTCCGGGAAAATTACTGAGTCATCGGCACTCACATATGCCAGACTGTGTTTTTTATCTTCATTATCCTGGAACTCACCCATTTGAATCGAGAATAATGTAACATCTGAGTCTGCATCTTTAAGACTGTCAATCTGCTCATCAGACAGTGCTGAGAAACTGTGATTCTCTTCTGCACTCTCTTCCATATAAAACGTACCTTCCGGCATATTTTTAATTAATGCCGCATTATCCTGTGACAAACCGCTCGCGAGCCCCGATATACTTAATGTTAAAAGACTGATTAAAAATATAATCGATCCGAGAATCGTATACCGCAGTTTGTATTTTTTCATTTCTTTCCATGCCATCTTCATTAAAAAATCCTCCTCGTAATCATCTGTGAGTCATACTCTACACGCGGAATATGAACTCACTATGAACGAGGAGGAAAAAATATTATTCTGCTGTATCAACCGGCAGTCTGACTGTAAAGACAGTGCCGTTTTCGCTGCTTCTTACATTAATTGAACCATTATGCAGTTCGAGAATCTTTTTAACGATGGACAGACCAAGACCTGTACCGCTGACACTGCTCGTACGAGCAGTATCCACACGGTAAAATCTGTCGAATATCTTATCGATGCTCACGGTATCAATACCTTCGCCGGTATCGCTTATTCTGATTACAGTGTGTGCTTTATAACGGGTCATCTCTATATCGATGCTCCCTGCGTCGCCGTTATACTTAACAGCATTCGACAGCAGGTTATCCCACACCGTGTTCATCAGCGCTTTGTCCGCCATAATTTCAGTATCCTGAAGTTTATGCGACAGCATCAGTCCTTTTTCGTTAATCTTCCACTCGTATACTTTAATCAGCCGCTCCAGCTGTTCTCTTAAATTATAAGATTCCTTGCGGAGCAGATAATCTTCATGATCAATAGAAGATAAAATGAGCAGCTGTTCTGTCATCGTTGACAGTCTGTCTATTTCAAAATCGACAGTTTCAGTATATTCGCTCCGCTCTGCTGCCGTGAGCGGTTTATTTAACAGCTTGTTATAACCTTTAATACTCGACAGAGGCGACTGGATATCGTGGGATATGTTCGAAATGAAATCCCTTTGTATTTTATCGTTGTATTCAATCTGTCTCGACATCCGCACAAAGTTGGATGACAGTTCTCCAAGTTCGTCCCTGCGGTTCGTATCAAGGTCGTGCACAGAATAGTCTCCTGCTGCAAGCAGCTTCGTGGCTTCACTCAGTTTCGTTACAGGTTTAATCAGGAAATGCGCACTGATAAATACCAGCACAATACTTAACAGCACAGTCAGCATAAACAGAATTCCGAATAACAGATGCATCTCATTAAATAAGAGATTAATATCCGGGCGGATAAATAATGCGTATGCTGTACCGTCATGATTTACCGGCACACCGATAGTGTTCGTCAATTCATTGGCAAAAAATCCGGTCACAAATATTTCCGCCTCAAAATTCGCCATACCATGATACGTTTCACCGTTAAGCACGCTTTTCACAACATTCGAAGACAGATTATGGTCGTTAAAGTCTGCACCGAAGAACGATTTATGCGCCTCACCGTCCGCAAGGTACATCTGGTAGCCTGAAGCAGCGACAGTCGACAGATAATCTTCGATCTGCACATCTGGATTGCCTTCTATAAATTCAGCGATTTCTGCTGCAATCACCGTATTCTTTTCATCATTGCTGTCTTTTAAATTAAATTGATAGTACGCATTCGACACAACAAATGCGATAAAGAAACTGAGTATCATGATGCCGAGCGTCATCATGACAAATTTTACATATAACGACTTCATACAGACGGCTCCAGGAAGTATCCGACACCCCGCACGGTCTTAATCGTAAAATCTTCCGTCAGTTTAGTAAATCTCGTTCTGAGTCTTTTAATGTGAACGTCCACAGTGCGCTCGTCCCCTTCATAAAAAATGCCCCAGATCTGCTCGATTAACTGTTCACGGGAAAACACCTGACCGGGATGTTCCGCCAGCAGCTGCAGCAGCTCGAATTCTTTCAGCGGCAGCATATACGTCTTATCTTCGATTTCAACAGTATAATTGTCGGGATAAATGCTGACATTGCCGATTCGGATTGAGTCTGTTTCGCCTTCAGCTTTATAGCGGCGGAGCAGCGCTTCAATTCTGAAGATCAGTTCCTGCGGTTCAAACGGCTTCACGAGATAATCATCCGTACCCGCTTTAAAACCTTCCGCCTTATCATCAATATGGCTTTTCGCTGTTAATATAATTACAGGAATATCATACTCTTCCCTTATTGCTTTTGTCAGCTCAAGACCGTCCATATAAGGCATCATGACATCGACCACTGCAAGAGAACACGGGGCTTCCTTCAGGCGTGCAAGCGCCTGTCTGCCGTCGTTCGCAGCTGCAACACGGTATCCGGCTTCAGTTAAATTCAGCGTTACAAACTTTACAATATTCGGATCGTCGTCAACGACTAATATTCTCTCCATACCGCTCCTCCTCAGGCTGTTATTACCAGTATTATATCACCATTTTAAAAATCCTTAAGTTCAGATTACTCATTAAAAAAACCATCCGCTGATGCGGATGGCTATACAATTATTAAATTATACGGCTGTACTTAAGCGCGGGATAAAGATTTCGTAGTGAATACGTCCTTTATCAACGCCTGCTTTTCCTAATTCCTTAACGATTGACTGAATGAATGTCACACCGCCGCAGACGTAAATTTCCTGTTCGTCTTTAAGGAATTTCTGAAGCTCATCACTCATCAGGAAGCCTTCTTTGTCTCTTACGTGAGTGTGCAGCTCTGCATTTTCAGCTTCTGCGATATTTTTAAGTTCAACTTCAAATGCAATATTGTCTGCATTGTCAGATACCTGGATGAACTGCGCGTCAGCATTCGCACCTGCTGTTTCACGGTACATTGGGAATAACGGCGTTACACCGATGCCTGAACCGATGAACAGCTGAGGTTTATCAGCATTTTCAACACCGAATACACCAACAGGCGCCGATAAATTAATCGTGTCGCCTGTATTCACTTCTTCATGCAGGTATGTCGATACTTCACCGCGGTTGCCGTTAAGATTTTCTTTTCTTACCGCGAAAGTCAGCTTGCCGTCCTGAACATCGACGATTGAGTAGTGGCGTTTTGCTCTGTAAGGCAGTCCCGGAACCTGAACATCTACTGTGATGTACTGTCCTGCTGAATACGGGATATCTGTAATGTCATCAGATTTAACTGTGAATGATTTAATAATACCTGTTTCTTCACGGACACCGATAACTTCAAATGGCTTGAAGCTTTCCCATGCCATACCTGCATAGATATCTTTTTCAATTCCGATAAATGCATCGGCAATCTCACCATATGCTTTACCCCAAGTCTGGATAATCGGATCATCAGCTTCCAGACCTGTAACTTCCTGAATAGCAGCAAGCAGGTTTTCACCTACGATTGGATAATGTTCAGGCAGTACTTCAAGTCCGCAGTGCTTGTGTGCAATCGGCATTACTACCGGTACGATCGGCGTTAAGTCCTCAATATGCTGTGCAGCTGCAAGTACTGCAGTTGCAAGTGCAGTCGACTGCAGCCCCTGTTTATGGTTAGGCTGGTTAAACATGTTGCGCAGCTCAGGATGATTTTCAAACATTCTCTTGTAGAATTTAGAAGTAATTTCAACACCTTTATCTTGTAAAATCGGAATTGTACTGTGAATAATTTCGATTTCTTCCTTGTTGACCATATAAAACACTCCTAATTTGTTGTATTTATTACATTATCTAATACTTCTTCACTTATCTCAACAGAACACGCTTTCATTGTTAAAATTTTCACAAATAGATGAATATTTTTTGACATCCCATTAAAAGTATAGAAAAAAGACGTGAATCGGAGTAAAATTCACGTCTTGAAAAATTTACACTGCAGCCGCTTCTTTTACTTTTCTGAAACGGCCTTTCTGAACTTCGGTACCATACTGTTCCTGCACAAATAGCAGCGCACAGAATGCAGTAATACAAGGTAAAGCGAATCCTAAAAACGACAGCTGTGCGGGCATATTAGTCATCAGCACCCAGCCGATCAGGAGCGGTCCTGTAATTGAACCGATGCGTCCCATACCGACAGCAATGCTTAAACCGGAACCGCGTATATCCGACGGATAGAACATCGTTATATAAGGGTTAATCAGGTTTTGTGAACCGGCTGTGCATGCGCCTGCTACTGCTATAAGAACAAACAGCAGTACTGTGGAGCCCGTCAGGCTTAACAGGACAAATGCTGCTGCACCTGTTCCGAGAAGCGTCAGGAGTACATTGCGGTGGCCGATTTTATCCACCATATAGCCTCCGGCGAGAGAACCCGACATCTGGCCGACTGCCAGTGTCATCGTAAAGATCATCGCCGATGATACCCCGTAGCCGGATTCCTGCATGATATTCGGCAGCCATGTACCAAGGCCCGAAATCATCATGAGGCAGCTTATTACTGCAATCCAGAACATAATTGTCGACAGTGCTTTCCGTTCACTGAATATTTTCTTAAACGGCAGACCTTTTTCTACACTAGCCGTATCCGGTATTGCATACTCGTCAGCAGCACTGTATTTGTCAGTCCCTGTCGCTCTGTTTAAAATATCTGCAATTTTTTCTTTATTTCCCCGTGCGAGATGGAATGAGATTGATTCAGGGAATTGCTTCAGGAAGAACGGCGTTATAACTACTGTAAAAATACTAACCCAGAAAAACAGTCTCCAGCTTAAATACTCAAGGAAGTAAATCCCAAGAAGCGATGCACCAATCGTACCGATTGAATACCCGCAATACATCAAAGCAACAATCATCGCACGGTTTTTACGCGGCGAGTATTCAGCCATCAGTGAAATAACAGCAGGCATTAATCCCCCCATACCAATTGACGCGATAAAACGGAAGATTACAAAGACCTTTTCATTCGGCGCAAAACCGGCAAGGAAGTTGAATAAGCCGATAATCACAAGACAGATTGCCAACACTCTTTTACGGCCGATTACATCAGTCATCGTGCCTAATACAAATGTCCCAATCATCATACCCATCATGGCGTAGCTGCCTATCGCACCCGCTGTCGCAGGTGTAATTTCAAAATCGCTCATCATTTGCGGCAGTCCAAGTCCGTAAACTGCAATATCAAATCCGTCAGAAGCAATTGCGATAAAACACCATATAAACACGAGCAGGTGGAATTTGTTGAATTTACTGTTTGCAATAACCGTTTCCGGGTTAATAGTTGCCATTCACATGTCCCCTTTCTATTTCCAGACGTCAGCTGCGATATCCGTGACGTATTTTAATTTATTCCATTGTTCTTCTTCTGTGAGCACGTTACCTTCTTCAGTCGATGCGAAGCCGCATTGCGGGCTGAGCGCCAGCTGATCGAGCGGTACAAACTGAGCCGCTTCATCAATACGCGCTTTAATATCCTCTGCATCTTCAAGTTCACCGCTTTTAGAAGTTACAAGGCCAAGAACAATTGTTAAATCCTTACGGTTCACGTGACGGAGCGGTTCGAATCCGCCTGCACGATCGCTGTCATACTCGAGGAAGAATCCATCGATGTTTAAACGTCCGAACAGTATTTCCGCTACCGGCTCATAGCCGCCTGAAGAGATCCATGTTGAACGGAAGTTCCCGCGGCAGATGTGCATAGTAATTTTAAAGTCATCCGGACGACCATCAACTGCTTTATTTAATACTTCCAAATACTTCTCTTTTAAGTATTCAGGGTCAATTCCTTTATCGATTAACTTCTGTCTTTCTTCATCTGAACAGAAGTAGCCCCATGAAGTATCATCCAGCTGCAGATAACGGCATCCTGCATCGTAGAATCCCTGCAGAACTTTTTTATATGCTGCCGCAAGATCGTTAAAGAACTCTTCTTCGTCAGGGTAGACGCCCTTATCAATTTCTCCTCTGAAGTGCAGCATGCTCGGACTCGGAATTGCGTATTTCGCTGTCGTTCCTCCGGCCTGCTCCTGTAGATATTTAAAGAATTCTATTTCTCTGTGTCCATCAAAATCCACTTTGCCTGTGACTTTAATAGCGCGTGATTTCGTCTGGCGTTCTTTAAATGCGATTCCGCTGCCTGTATCGGAACCTTCCACACCTTTTAATCCTTCGAGGAAATCGAAGTGCCACCATGCACGTCGGTACTCCCCGTCAGTAACTGCTTTTAATCCCGCTTCTTTTTGTTTTTGAACCGCATTTGCAATTGCTTTATCTTCTACGGCTCGAAGGTCTTCAATTGTAATATCGTTATTTTCGAATTGTCTGCGTGCTTCTTTCAGTTCTGCCGGTCTTAACAGACTCCCTACGTGGTCTGCTCTGTATATCTCTTTAGTCATATGTATTTGCCACTCCATCTCTTTTTAATGATTGTTTAAATACTATCACGCCTGTAAGATATAGACTAACTGATTAAATTCATTACTCGTTATAACTTTCAGCTATAACCAAAGGAGAATCTTATGACACTTCAACAGTTAAAGTATTTAATTGCCGTCGTCAACAGCGGTTCCATTAACGAAGCAGCGAAGAATTTATATATATCCCAGCCAACTTTATCGAAAGCGATTAAAGAGCTGGAACGTGAAATGGGCATTACAATTTTAAAAAGGACTTCAACAGGTATCGTCCTGAGTCCGGACGGTGCCGAGTTTCTGAGTTATGCACGCCAGATTACAGAGCAGGTAGAGCTGTTGGAAAATAAATATCTCGATATGCCGTATCAGGAACAGCTGCTGTCGGTATCGACCCAGCACTATTCATTTTCCGTCGATGCGATGGTCAGAATGATTAAACTCCACGGCGGCGATAAATATCAGTTCTCACTGCGTGAAACACGTACATATGAAATCATCGATGATGTAAAAAACTTAAAGAGTGAAATCGGTGTGATGTATATGAACAATTTTAATGAAAAAATACTGACACAGCTGTTAAAAGAAAATCATCTGACATTTGAGCTGCTGTTTACGGCAAGACCTCATGTCTTTATCAGTAAAACAAATCCGCTCGCACAGAAAGATAAAGTAACACTGGAAGACCTTGAACCGTATCCAAGACTGTCTTTTGACCAGGGTGAGCACAGCTCCTTCTATTTCTCCGAAGAAATACTGAGTACACTGCACAGTCCGAAAAATATTCTGGTCAGTGACAGAGCAACGATATTCAACTGTATGATCGGGTTAAACGGCTATACGATATCAAGCGGTATATTAAGCGAGGAATTAAACGGAACAGACATCATTCCAGTACCGCTCGATGTGAATGATGAAATTAAAGTCGGCACGGTAACGAACAACAAGGCACAACTCAGCAGAGTTGCGAAACTTTATCTTGAAGAACTCGTTAGAACAATTGAAAGTTATAATCTGCTTTAAGTGTTAAAAACTTTCTAACGGGTATAGTATTATTAATGAAAAATTACGGAGGTGTTCTTACATGGATATTAAGCATGGAACAAACAAGTTTTATTTCGGAGATGATGCGCAGAACCCGGATGGGGAATTAACGTATCTTCCCGATAAAAAAAATAAACTTGTTATAGATAGCGTCGTAGTAAAAGAAGAACTCCGCGGAGAAGGATACGGCGACGTGCTGCTCGATGCAGCGGCCGACTATGCCCGCGAAAACGATTTGAGATTAATCGGAAGGTGCCCGTTCGTAGCCAAACGTTTTGATGAATATAACGATAAGTATAAGGATGTTATTTTCAGAGAAGCATAAAAAATATCCCTTTAAGACTGCACAAGTCTTAAAGGGATATTTCTATTCGTCGAGCAGCGGTTCCGGATGTACATAGAGGGACATAATCCCTTTATCATGCATGTGTTCTTCAACCCGGTCACATATATAGTGGGCTTCTGTAATCGAAATGCCCGGATTTACAATAATTGTTACATCTAAAAAGATACTGCTGCCGTGATAGCGGCCTTTAATGGATTTAACATCCAGTACGCCGTCGACTTCAAGCACATCTTCTTTATGATCTATTAAGTCAGCATCATTATAACCGTCGCTCAATGCGAAGACCGCGTCTTTTAATATTTTAAAGCCGGTATATATAATCAGCACGCCAAGTATCGACGCAATGATAACGTCCGCAATCGGCAGGCCGAGCTGCGTCAGCACGAGTCCTGCCGCTGTGCCGAGACTGATTATACTGTCTGACAGATTGTCCATAGCTGCGGATTTAAGCGAGCTGCTGTTCGTTTTCCGTGATAATTTTGCGTTAATCAGATATACCGTGAACATCACAAGCCCCCCGGCAATACTTATATAAATCACGATTGGATTTGGTGTCGAGACGACGGGCGAAAAGATTGCCGGTATGTTTTTTATCAGCACCTGGACTCCGACAAAGATAATGATAAAAGATACGAGCAGCGAAGCAATGTTTTCGGATTTTAAATGCCCGTACGGATGGTTGGCATCCGGCGGCCTGATGGAAATCTTCAGACCGATCAGTACCGCAACAGAGGCAAATATATCCGTCATATTATTTAATGCATCGGCACGTACTGCCGCTGATTCGTACTGCATACCGAAATAATATTTCACTATAGATAAAATGATATACGTAACGATACTTAAGTAAGCGCCCCGCTGGGCAAGTTTTAAATTATTTATATTACCCATAATGACAGCTCCTAAAAGTAAGTGGAGATTAATTATGCACTGTAATCACATTATTTTCAACAGCTTTTGACTCTTTCAGCAAACTTTCTATTGTATGAAATAAATTTTTAGATTAGCCTAAATTTTATCTTGCAGTACCCTTTATTTTCCCATAAAAATGACACTCCTTTAATTAAGGAGTGTCATTTTGCTGTTTGCCGAAAATATAGCTGATAAATAAACCGGCTATAAAGACAATAATAGATACTATCCAGCTTGCAGCACTGACGGGCAGGCCTGGATAAATAGCAAATGTCGAGCCGAATAGTAAGCCGATAATTGCTGCATAAGTCAGGTAAGTATAGTTTTTAAGCAGGTGCGAAATGATTCTGCTCGCAACCAGCACACCTGTCACAATGCCGAGACCTGTAGAAATTAGTATTGGTAATACTTCGAAATTAAGGGATGTAAATTCATTAATTGCATAAATTACTACCGGATAAACTCCGAGAATTAGCATCACAAGCGAACCGGAAATACCCGGAAGCAGCATCATTGAGGCTGCCAGGACACCTGTCACAAAGTACTTAATCAAATCACCTGCACCCATACCCGCACTACTTGCCGGCGGCGCATCAGCGTTAAACATAGACATGGCATACAGTATTGCAATACCGATAAGTATCAATATAAAATGTATTGCTCTGAATTCTGCTTTAACATTTGAAATTCTTATCATCATCGGTATAACACCGAGCACCATTCCCATAAAGAACCAGTGCGTCGGAATCGTGTGGTTTTGTAAAAAGTAATCGAGAACTGAAGACATCGTTAATATTGCAATAGCCATCCCAATTACCAATGGCAGTAGGAATGCGAGTGCCTGCTTATAGTATTTTGATAATATCCGGCTGATTGCGCCAAGAAACTGATCGTAAATTCCTAACAATAGCGCCATCGTACCGCTGCTGACGCCGGGTACTAATTCAACAATTCCCATTAAAAAGCCTTTCGGCAAATTTTTCCAATTAAACATATATTCATTTTCCTTCTTTGTAATTTACTCTGTATATTTTATCACATTTTACCAGCTGTCAATAATCATATATATGCCGAGTAAGAGAAGAACCATCCTCAATATAAAGACAACAGTATTTGAATCGAGTTTTCTATTCAGTTTAACACCGAACTTCGCTCCTAAGTATGCGGCCGGAATCAGTGTCAGTGCGTACAGAAAATGAATATTTCCCTGAATCAGATGGCCTGTTGCAGATGAGATACTGCCAAACAATACTAAAAACATACTCGTACCGACCGCGATTGACGGCGGCATTAAAAATAAAATAATCATCATCGGTGTCATTAAGGCACCGCCTCCGACGCCGAACAATCCTGCAGCAAAACCTGCAAGTAAACTCCCGAGTACTCCTATGTAAGGCGGGAAACCGTAGTAATGTACTTTTCCTGTCCCGTCAGTATGGGGTCTGATATATTTTTCATTCTGAAATATTTTAAAAGGTTTAATTTTATCGCGCGCAAGCAGTATAAAACTGACCAGAATAATAAAAAGACCGAAATACAGCTTCAAACTGTCCACTGTAAACAGACTGCTTGTATATGAACCAAGCATTGCTCCGGGAATAATACCGAACAACAGATACTTTCCGTTCTTCCAGTCGACTTGTTTATTTTTATTATATGAAATAACAGACGATAAGCCGATAAATACAAGCACAAGACTCGAAGTACCGACAGCAATTTGCGGCGTAATGTCCTCCAGCAGACCAAGTTCTGCTCCTAAAAATATAAGAACGGGAACGATGACTATACCGCCGCCGAGCCCGATCAGTGAGCCGACTATTGCTGCAATCGTACCGGTTACTGCAAGCAGTATGAATTCCATAGCCATCCTCTCCCTTTTAAATTATTTTACCGCTGATGCAATAAACACTGAAGCATCTTTGTTCATAAATATATTTTCACCGCGATAAAACGTCTTGATATCTGCAGTTTTAAAACCTGCATCGATTAAGGCCGAGTGCATTTCATCGTGTGTGAATCCATTGTGTACTTTCTCATGATATACTGTTTCGTTCTTATCAAAATCAGCAATAATCAGCTGACCTGATTCACTTAATAATGTGTACAGTTTTTTAATCAGTTCTTTGTATTCAGGAACATGAATCATCACAAGCGATACGATTATTACATCGGCTTCACTTTCATTCAGTTCATCTGCTGCTCTCGTTTCAGCATTTTTGATGCCGCCTGATTTAATCTTTTCATCGACAGCTACCATCATACCTTCCGAAATATCGCTGAATATTATGTGTTTAAAATTATCTTTAAACTGCAGGCCGACAAGTCCTGTGCCAGAGCCGTAGTCTAATAATATTTTATTGGAATCCGCAGGCAGATAGTTCTTTATCCCTGCTGCAATTGTATTTGCCAATTCTATTCTCTGTTTGTTGTCATATCTGTGTGCCATTCTGTTAAATATATTCTCTGCCATATAATCTCCTAGCTCTTATTTATTATGTTCTCCATTGTACTATTTACGCTGCCGAGATACATCATTCCGAACTTCACAAGATGAACAAGCAGCAGATACAATTTGTAAAACTCTATACGGAGCTGAGCACCTGCCGCCAGCGGATAGGCGTTATCATACGCTTCATAAAAATCACTGCCGAAGCCTCCAAATACCTGCGTTGCCCCGAGGTCGAACTCCCGGTCTCCGTAAAGCGGCGACGGATCAAACAGCGCCGGTTTGCCATCATCAAGAAACATGTAGTTACCGGACCATAAATCACCGTGCAGCAGTGACGGTTCACTTTTATGATTCTGCAGTTCCTCTTTAATTATTTCGAGCACTTCGAGAAACTTTTCATTGTACTCTTCACTCCATAAATTCTGCTGAGTAATTTCTTCGTGCAGATGAGAGAGACGCTGATCTATGAACAATTCACTCCACGAATCAAACCAGCCGTTGCCGAATGTAATATCGCTGCCTTCATACGGTAAATGATAACCGAACCTGCCATCCTGCTGCTGTGTCAGATGAAGTTTCGCCACCAGTTCCCCCAAATCCTCCTGACTCCCCCGACCTTCTTCCAGGAAGTCCAGCAGCAGATAGGCGTCTCCTGAAATCTGACCGTAACTTTTAACACGGGGTGCAGTTATACCTGCCTGTTCAAAATCTTTTAACCCTGCGATTTCAGCAGCATAGAAATCCTCATTTCGTCCCGGCTGCACCAGCAGAAAATATAGTCCATTATCCGTTTCTATACGGTATGCATCATTCACATCCCCGCCGCTTACAGGCACTATATTATTGATATTTTTAATTGGTAACTGAGCTGACCATTGCTCATTCATTGGCCATTCTCCTTCCTTAAACTTTATACTTCTCTGTATTTCCTTTAAAATGTATATGAAACACATCAGCAGGAGAGATCCACTCTAAGCTATGCTCCAAAAGGTTTGTAACGCATACAGTTATTATGTAACGCTGTGCGTTATATTAAAGAAAGGATATTATTTATGAAACGAGTTACACTTGCCGTTATTATTATCGCTGCTGCTGCATTCGGCTTGATTTACGCAGACAGCAAAACTGATGACGGTTTAATGGAAGAACTCAGAATACTGATTACCCCTGATCCAATGGAAAATAATACGTATGATGAAGGTGAATGTACGTACTATGTCTTCGATAAAGTTCAACAGGACGGCATGATGATTGAACGTTCATGGAGTAATGCAGAGTATTGGGCAGATCGCGCTGAAGAAGACGGTTATGTTGTAAATGATGTCCCTGAGACAGGTGCGTTAATGCAGACCGGCCGCGGTGAAATCGGTCATGTTGCGTATATCGAATCCGTAAATGATGACGGTTCATTTAATATTACGGAGATGAATTTTCTCGAACCTTATGAAGTAACAGAGCGGACAATTGACAAGGAGAATACCGGTGCTTATCAATATATTCACCCCAAGGTAAATAAACATGCCGACAGAGAGTGAAATCATTTCACTATTTCGATTTCTCACTATATAATGTAGTTGTAAAATACAATTACAAAAGGAGTGTTTCATTTGGCTAAATTGGAAAATAAAATTGCTGTAGTTACAGGTGCTGCATCAGGTATGGGCAAAGCTATTGCGAAGTTATATGCACAGGAAGGCGCGAAAGTCGTTGTTGCAGATTACAACTTCGAAGGCGCAGAAGCAGTTGTTAAAGAGATCACTGAAGCAAACGGTCAGGCAATTTCTATGAGTGTGAACGTAGCTGACGGTGATGCAGTCAATAAAATGATTGAAGATACTGTAAGCGAATACGGCAGCCTCGATATCCTTGTAAATAATGCGGGCGTTATGGATAACTTCGAACCTGTCGGAGAAATTAAAGATGAAGACTGGGATCGTATTTTCGATATCAATACTAAAGGTGTTATGCGGGCGATGCGTAAAGCTGTAAACTACTGGATTGATAACGATAAATCAGGTGTTATCGTTAATACTATCTCAACAGGCGGAATCAGCGGTGCTCATGCCGGTGCTACTTATGGTGCTTCAAAACATGCCGTAGTCGGTCTGACTAAAAACACTGCATATATGTATGCTAAGAAAAATATTAGAGTAAACGGCATTGCGCCAGGCGCAGTTGCAACTAATATTTCTTCAAGTATTACAAACCCTAGCAAACTTGGAACCGAACGTCTGCAAGCTGTACAAGGTATTATCCCTAAAGTCGGAGAGCCGGAAGAAATCGCTGAAGCCGCTCTATTTTTAGCTTCTGAAGATTCAAGCTTCATTAATGGTGTTGTTCTTCCTGTCGACGGCGGATGGACTTCTCCTTTCTAATATTATTATGACTAATAAAAGACAGTGCCTGTGCACTGTCTTCTTTAATTCTTCAAAACTGTTGAATTCTGCAGGTACTCCACTTCATATTTATCTGCTAAAGACTTAATGGAACGCAGCATCTTTTCCCGGGAAACCCCTCCTTCTTTATATTCTTTTTTCAATTCAAGATATTTTTCTTTTTCCCCAGTGGTACACACCTTTTTAAAGTAACCCCACATATGATCAAATGTATTGATGACCGCCCCTGCTTCAGGTGTATTACTCAATCCCTCACTGATAAGCTCCTTTAGTTCGGATAATGATATATCTCTTTTTAACTTTTCTCTGATTAAATCATAATGTTTTTGCGAATGCATCATCACATTATACTTTTCTTTGGCCCATTCTTTTTCTATTACTGCACGTTCTTTCATTTATGAACACCCCTTTTCGGTCACATTCATTATTTTCTTTTACCCTGATATACATACTTTATTGACATTCGGATATTATTGGCATAAACTTTCAGAGTGATAATGATTCTCAATACTCTTGAAGAATCATCTATATGAGAGGTGACTGTGTTGAACGCACTTGAAATAAATAATATAGCGGTTGGCTACCACAACCGTTCGGTAATAAATGACTTAAGTGTTACGATTCCCAAAAATAAAATAACGACAATTATCGGACCGAACGGCTGCGGAAAGTCTACGCTGATAAAAACGGTTTCCCGTATATTAAAAGCTGAGAAAGGTACGATTTTACTCGATGGTAAAGCGATTAATACTCTGGACACTAGAGAGATCGCCAAGCAGATGGCGATTTTGCCGCAAACTGCAGAATCTCCGGGCGGGCTCACCGTTTTTGAACTTGTTTCATACGGTCGTTTTCCATACAGAAAAGCACTCGGTTCTCTAAGTAAAGAAGATTATAATTATATTAACTGGGCGATTGAAGTAACAGGCCTTGCAGATTTCTCAGATCGTGAAATCAGTGATATGTCAGGCGGCCAGCGCCAGCGTGTCTGGATTGCTATGTCTCTTGCACAAGGCACGGAAACACTCGTGCTCGATGAGCCGACTACTTATTTGGACCTCGCTCACCAGCTCGACATTCTGCTTCTCTTGAAGAAATTGAATATTGAAGAACACCGCACCATTATTATGGTTCTGCATGACCTGAATCACGCTTCAAGATTTTCTGATTATATGATAGCAATGAAGGATGGAAATCTTATTACAAAAGGCAATCCTGAAGAAGTAATGACACATGACAATTTAAGAACATTGTTTAATATCGAAGCCGACATTCAGAAGTGTCCTTACAGCGGTCACCCGATTTTCACTTCTTATCATTTAAGCAGTCAGGACAAAGATTATGAGTAAATTCAATTCTTCCTTAACTGATAAAGAACAAGTAAAAGAAGTTAAAAATTCTGCAAAACCTGTCCGCGGAACGGTTATCATCTCAGGCGGGATAATTTTTCTGCTGTGTGCGTTTTCAGTATCTATTTCACTTGGTGCAGCAGATATAAACTTATCAACAATATGGAATGCTTTGTTTAACTTTGACGGGTCTGTCACACAGCACCAGATAATATGGGAACTCCGATTCCCGCGTATTATCGGTGCAGCAATCGTTGGAGCGGCATTCAGTGTTGCAGGTGCATTAATGCAAGGGATGACACGAAATCCTCTTGCCGATTCCGGACTCCTGGGATTGAATGCGGGCGCAGTGATGATGCTCGCAATCAGTTTCAGTTTTTTTCCGGGACTGCCGTATGTCTATGTTGTACTGATGTCGTTTTTTGGCGCTGCACTTGGTGCAGGTATAGTTTACGGCATTGGTTCGATGAGCAGAAATGGTTTAACACCGCTTCGCTTAGTCCTGGCAGGGGCAGCTGTTACAGCATTACTTACTGCATTGAGTGAAGGTATCGCTCTGTACTTTAACGTCGGACAGGATATGGCATTCTGGTATGCCGGAGGCGTATCCAGCACCCGTTGGAGTCATCTCGCGATAATAACGCCTATCGTTATTGTCATGTTATTTATAGCGATGCGTATTTCAAAATCTATTACTATTTTAAGTCTCGGGGAAGAAGTCGCCGTTAGTCTCGGGGAACGCACAGTCAGAACAAAACTGATCAGCGCAGGCGTTATAGTCGTGCTTGCCGGTCTTGCAGTTTCAGTAGTCGGTGCAGTCAGTTTTGTCGGCTTAATTGTCCCGCACTTGACCCGCAGGCTCGTCGGTTATGACTACCGCTGGATAATACCCGTCAGCGCCGTTGTCGGTGCAATTCTCGTTGTTGTTGCAGATTTATTCGCACGTACGCTGAATGCTCCTTTTGAAATACCAATCGGTGCACTCATTTCTTTAATCGGTGTACCATTCTTCTTATACCTTGCTCGTAAAGGAGGTAAGGCAATATGAATCAGTATAAACCCGCTGGTCTCATAAAAAAGCAGCGCCGTGCTGCAGTGGTTGCCAGTATTTTTATACTTCTTTTACTTGTTTTATTTCTCGTCAGTTTAAATACAGGTGTTATACGCATCGACCCGGTCACTGTAATAAAAACAATATTCGGCAGCGGCGAACCGCGTGATGAATTGCTGCTGTTTGAGTTCCGTCTGCCGAGAATTACCATTGCCGTACTCATCGGTATGGGACTCGCCGTATCCGGAGCCGTGCTTCAGGGGATAGTGAAAAACCCTCTGGCAGATCCCGGAATTATAGGAATCAATGCCGGGGCAGGGCTTGCAGTGATGCTGTTTGTATCATATTTCTCAACTGAACTTGGAAACTCGGTATTTATTATGCCGTTTCTTGCGTTCATCGGTGCAGGCGCGGCGGCTGTTGTTATATATGCTTTCTCCTATAAAAAAGATGAAGGCGTATCGCCTATCCGATTAATACTTGTCGGTGTTGCAGTTGCTGCAGGTATTAGTGCATTGATGATTGTTCTGACCTTAAAACTCGACCCGAGAACATATGATTTCGTTGCCACCTGGCTTGCAGGGAGCATTTGGGGTTCAAACTGGAACTTCGTATTGGCCCTTCTGCCGTGGCTTGTGATTTTAATTCCATTTGTCTATATGAAGTCACGAGTGTTAGACGTTTTAAACCTCGGCGATCATACTGCTGTCAGTCTAGGCATGAATCTCGAAAAGGAACGCCGAATTCTGCTTGCTGCAGCTGTCGGTCTCGCTGCAGCGAGTGTTTCGGTCAGCGGCGGTATCGGCTTTGTCGGGTTAATTGCTCCGCATATGACCAGAAGGCTCGTCGGCAATAAACATAAGTACGTCATTCCGATATGTGCGCTTATCGGTGCAGTGCTCGTATTAACCGCTGATACACTGGGCCGTGTCATACTTCAGCCTGCTGAAATTCCGACAGGTGTTGTTGTCGCGATTATAGGTGCACCTTACTTCCTGTACCTTTTAGCAAAATTAAATGATTAAACCAGTAATTATAATCCGGCTGTAAAGCAGCCGGATTATATAATAAACAGCCATTGAGAATTCATCTCAATTAGCTGAAAAAGGAGAAATATTATGAAGAAATTTTTAAGTTTTACACTTGCGCTGGCTCTGTCAGTAATACTCGGGGCATGCAGTTCAGAAGAACCTGCCGGTGAAGAATCATCAAAGGAAGAAACTATTACATATGAATCTGAATTCGGTCCTGTAGAAGTTCCGGAAAACCCGGAACGCATTGTTGCTTTAGCCTACGCCCCAAACCTTCATGCCCTCGATATTGAAATGTCAGGTGTTGATCAGTGGTCTAAAAATAATCCACTGTTCGAAGAAGACCTGGAAGGTGTTGCCGAGGTGACTGAAGCTGAACCAGAGAGTATCTTAGCTGAAAATCCTGATTTAATTATTGCAGGAGCCAACATGGAAAATCTGGAAGAGCTTGAGAAAATCGCACCAACCGTGACTTATACTTGGGGAAAATTAAATTATCTCGAACAGCAAATTGAGATAGGTAAACTCGTTGGTAAAGAAGATGAAACCCGTGCATGGGCAGAAGACTTTGAGAAACGTGCTGCAGATATCGGCAGTAAGATTAAAGAGAAGCACGGTGAAGATACTACCGTTACAGTGATTGAGACTGATGGCAAAGGATTTTATTTATTTGGCGAAGCATGGGGAAGAGGAACTGAAATTTTGTACCAGGCAATGGATTTAAAGATGCCTGAAAATGTACAGAAAGCTGTCTCATCTGATGGATATTATGAAATTTCACAAGAAGTCTTGGCAGAATATGCGGGTGACTACATTGTATTAAGCCGCGGTGAAGAGACGGACATGTCATTTACTGACAGTGAAGTATGGCAGTCGATACCCGCTGTACAAAATGACAATGTTATTGAAATTGATACTGCAGCATCCAGCTACAGCGATCCAACAACATTGGAATACCTGCTTGAAATATACAGCAAAGGTTTAATGGAATAAAAAATAATACGGTCCGGATTTCCTCATTTAAAGGTTCCGGACCGTTTTTTCTAGTTTTAAACTTAATCTATTTTCTTCACAAATTCAGACTTCAGATTCATCTGGCCGATACCCGGTATTTTACAATCAATGTCATGACCATCTTCCGGATCAACAAGTCTGATACCTTTAACTTTCGTTCCCTGCTTAATTACATTGGACGAACCTTTAATTTTTAAATCCTTAATTACCGTCACGGTATCTCCGTCATTTAATACGTTGCCGTTCGAATCTTTAACAAGTGCTGCCAGCGCTTCTTCTTCAGCTGACTCACGCGTCCATTCATGCGCACACATCGGACAAATTAACAAAGGTCCGTCCTCATAAGTATATTCCGAATTGCAGCTCGGACAATTTGGTAATGGTGTTGTCATTATAATCCTCCATATCACTGTATTAATTCAAAGATACCACATTTATTTATAAATAGAAGCCGGGGTTCTGATGAACTCCGGCTTCTTTCTTAATTATGCTTCTTTTACTTTCAGTACTTCATAGCCCAGTTTCTCAACGACATTTTTAAGTTCTGCTGCTGTTACTTTCTCCGGATCGTATTCCGCTTTCGCTTTGCTCGCATTAAATAGCAGCTTAGCTGATTCTACACCGTCTGTTTTCGTCAGTGCACCTTCTATTTTCTTAATGCATGTAGGACAACTCAATGTTTCAAGTTGCATTGTTACTTTATTCATAATATATTCCTCCCGGTTTTTTATTTCCTTTTATCTTCTATCTTTATTATATCGGTAATCCGCCGATTAAAAATTGACCTGTATCAAGATTACGGTTTAAATTTTATTAATCTCATCGCGTTGAGTATAACAATCAGGACACTCGCTTCATGGGCAAACATTCCAATCGCCAGGTTAACGCCGCCCATCAAAACACCGACAAGAAGTAACGCTACTGTAACGAGTGCAATAATGATGTTCTGCTTCATGTTGCGCATCGTTCCTTTAGATAACGACAGTGCGTGTGCATACTGCGACAGTTTATCCGCCATCAGCACTACGTCCGCTGTTTCCATCGAAATATCCGTGCCGCCTTTACCCATCGCAAGTCCAACATCTGCGGTTGCAATAGCTGGTGCATCGTTAATACCGTCTCCTGCCATAGAGATTATTCTGCCTTCCTCTTTAAGGCGTTTCACGTGCGTTACTTTATCTTCCGGCAGCAGTTCCGCATGGACCTCATCAATGCCGAGTTCGGCTGCGACTGCTGCAGCTGTATGACGGTTATCACCTGTCAGCATAACGATGTGTTTAATGCCGTTGTCACGCATCGTTTCCAGAGCTTCTTTTGCATCATCCCGGATTTTATCGGCAATAGATATTACCGCTGCAAGCTTCGAATCTATCGCTGCAAATACTGCAGTGTTTCCTTTCTTTTCCCGTTCAAGTGCATAAGCCTCAATATTGTCCGGTATATCAATACCGTTTTCCAATAACATCTTTCTGTTTCCTGCAATAATTGAATGATTATTTATATCTCCTTCGATACCTCGTCCCTTAACTCCGGATGCCTGCTGCATTGTATAAGCTGAAAGATCTGCCGTTTTCTCTGCATACTCAACTACAGCTCTCCCGAGGTGATGTTCCGATGCAGTTTCAAGCTTCCCTATCAAACCGGTAAGTTCGATCTCGTCTCCTTCAAACACTTTAAAGTCCGTAACTTCCGGACGACCTTTCGTTAATGTACCTGTTTTATCAAAAACCAGTGTATCGACTTTGGACAGTTTCTCAATAACTTCTCCGCCTTTAATAAGCGAGCCGTTTTTTGCACCGTTTCCGATGCCGGCCACGTTTGAAACCGGTGCGCCGATAACCAGAGCTCCCGGACATGCGATAACAAGAAATGTAATTGCAAGATGAAGGTCTCTCGTAATGAACCAGACGATTACCGACAGTACTAAAACTCCGGGAGTGTAGTACTGTGCAAATCTGTCGAGAAATCGTTCTGCATTTGACTTACTGTCCTGAGCTTCTTCAACAAGTTCTATAATTTTAGAAAACGTCGTATCGTCTCCTACTTTTTCCGCTTCCATTTCCAAATATCCGGAATCCAGAATTGTTCCGCTCAGAACCTGATCACCGTTAATTTTTAATACTGGCACCGATTCCCCGCTGACAGCAGCTTCATTGACCTCTGCTTCACCGCTCAATACTTTACCATCTACAGGAATCATTCCCCCCGGCAGTATCGCTATTCTGCTGCCGACTTCCACATCATCTACATCAATGACTTTCCGGCTGCCGTCTGCAAGTATTAAATTAGCCTCCTGCGGTGCCATCTCTGTCAGTTCCTTAATTGAAGTACGGGTTCTTTCAAGCGTTCTCGCTTCCAAGTAACTCCCGAACAGGAATAAAAATGTAACAATGGATGACTCAACATATTCACCGATAAACAACGCCCCTATAACGGCGATGGTTACCAGCAGTTCAATGCTGAAAAGTTTCATCCGAACCGCCTGATATGCCTTAATACCAATTGGCAGCATAGCGATAATTGTGGCTCCGATTAATGCAGCGTTTCCTGCATCAGTATAGCCGGAGAATCTTAATATAAGACCCGCTGCTATTAAAATAAATGCAATAAGAGTAATTTTATTTTCCTGTTTAAATATAAACCTAATCATTGTAGATCTCCTTCCTTCTTAAAAAATGTTTTCCGGTGTATCTTCATTTATAATGTTACAGTCTTTCGTCCATATAGAAATTGACCGTGGTCAAGAATACAAAAAAAGTTCCCGGAAACGGGAACTTTTAAGCTCTTATAATTTACTATAGAATATCGTAGGTCTTATTATTAATTTTCTTAATGATACCCTCATTTTCCAGCTTCTTGAACGTTCTTGTCAGTGTCTCCGGCTGCATGCTCAGATATGAAGCAAGATTCTTTTTTGTCATAGTTAATATGAGTTTATCGTTCTTTGTATGTGTACGAATGTATTCAATCAATTTTTCTCTGCTGTTTAACAGTGAAATATTAGTAGTCAGAGATTCTGAATCATTCAGTCTTTCTGCAAAGCTTTCAATGATTTTAATACTGATATCGGGGTATTTCTGCATCAGTCCGTAAATATCCTCGCGGTTAATGCGGCAGACTTCTGCATCTTCCAGCACTTCAGCATAGGACTTGCTCTCTTCATCGGCACTGAACAATGAAAGTTCTCCGGTAAAGTCACTGTGACTCAGCACTCTGATTAACTGTTCCTCGCCATTGTCATTTAAACGGTAGATTCTCACCTTGCCTTTATGTATGACAAATAATGAAGAAGACCGGTCACCGGCCATAAAAAGATACTCGCCTTTTTTCATGTTCTGATGATTAATTCTCTGAAACACTTCTTCCAGTTCATCCATTTCAAGGTGGCTGAAAATCGGAACTCTGCTGACGCACCGTTCATGTCCCTGTAATTCCATGTTACTTCCCCTCCAAAGTGATTAATCTCGTTGCTACGATTATATCACGAGCAAATTTATAATATATAAATGTAAAATTCATGTTAAAATTGATGCTGATTACGTGAAGATTGGGGATACTTATGGCAAAACTCTACTATCGCTACGGTACAATGCAAAGTAACAAGAGCAACCAGATTATTACAACACATCATCAATATACGACTCAGGGGAAACGCTGCCTGGCTTACACAACACCGATTGATTCAAGAAGCGGACATAAAAAAATTAAGTCCAGAGTCGGTCTTGAACTTGACGCTGAATATATAACAGATGATATTTTCGTCAGAGTAAAACAGGAACACGATAAAGAAAAAGTATATGCTGTTCTCGTCGATGAAGCACAATTCTTATCGAAGAAAGATATTCATAATTTAAGTGATATTCCGGACCTTCTCGGTATTCCTGTAATTGCTTTCGGCTTAAAAACGGATTTCAGAAATGAACTGTTCGAAGGCAGCCGTATTTTACTTGAACTTGCTGATGCTATCGATGAACTGAAAACAGTTTGCCAGTACTGCAATAAAAAAGCGACGCTTAATATGAGACTCCGTAACGGCGTTCCGATTAACGTTGGAGAATCTATACAGATCGGCGACGAGGAATACGTTCCCGTATGCCGCAAATGCTATAAAGAACGTCTGGAACTGGTATAGTGAAATTATATATGACAACTGACACAGGAATCTTAAGGTTTCTGTGTTTTTTTAGCACGTAAATGTTTCCCGTGAAACTAAAACACTTTTCTATCAAGGAGGATATCTATGAAGATTACCAATAATGTTTTTAAAAGCACTTCTTTTGAAAATCCGCTTTTTAATAACTTCTCTGCAGATGTACTGACTGAAATTTTAAACTTTCACCAAACAGTACCCGGATATAAAGAAACACCCCTTTACAGTTTAAATGACTTCAGCAGCAGTACCGGCATTGGCAATGTTTATATTAAAGATGAATCACATCGTTTTGGTTTAAATGCATTTAAAGGACTGGGCAGTATTTATTCTGCTGCAGGGTATTTAAAAGAACGTCACAGCATTGAATTTTCAACTCTCGATGAACTGCTTGCTCAGCTGCAAGATAAAACACCAGAAACTTTTGTTACTGCAACTGACGGGAATCACGGTAAGGGAATTGCCTGGGCTGCACAGTTGCTTAAGCAGCGGGCACTTGTTTATATGCCTAAAAATACAAGAGAATCACGCGTCGAAGCAATTGAAGCATTAGGCGGTGAAGTGACTGTTACCGAGCTGAATTACGATGATACTGTCCGTTATGCAAGCAATATAGCGCATGAAAATAACTGGCAGCTTATGCAGGACACTTCATGGGATGGTTATGAGGATATTCCTTTAAAAATAATGCAGGGGTATTCAGCGATTATTTCGGAAATCAGAGTTCAGCTTAAAGACGACTTTAACGAACTGACACATGTATTTCTGCAGGCAGGTGTCGGCTCATTCGCAGGTGCCATGGCAGCTTCACTAATTCAATCTATGGATCATACAAATATTAAAATAGTGATTGTCGAACCGGATAATGCTTCTTGTTTATATAAATCTGCAGAACATACCAGCGGTAAACCGCAGAACGTCGGCGGTGACCTTCAAACTATAATGGCAGGATTATCTTGCGGAGAACCCAGTACACAGGGCTGGAGTATTTTAAAAGATTCAGCGGAAGCCTTCATACATTGCGGTGATGAGATCAGCCAAAAAGGTATGAGAAAACTTGGTTATCCGGCCGGCAAAGATGAGAAAATTATATCCGGAGAATCCGGCAGTGTGACCATTGGAACTTTACATGAAATCATGACAAATAATGATTTGAAAAATGTAAAAGAACAGCTTGGATTAAATAAAAAATCACGTGTTCTTCTAATCAATACCGAAGGTGATACAGATCCGGAAAACTACGAGAGAGTAATGAATGATTGTCATGGCATAAATGAAAAATAACGCTGTGCATCACTGCTCAAATCCCTTAACAACAAAGGAAAAACAAGGAGTAACGCTATGCGTTACTCCTTGTTTTATAATATTAACACCGCTATTGTAACGCTCTATCTTTCAGTTAATGTTACCTCTGGAATATATCTCAACTCAACAACATCACCATCTTCAAATGACATCGTAAACTCAGTCATGCCCCCATATTCTGCACTGCCCAGGGTATGTCTCGATTTATTAAAATCGGGGTGTGCTGTCACTTCCAGTGATCCTGTTTCTTCAGTTTCAGGAAGACTGACATCATATACACCTGCAGGGAAATCTTCACCAACTACCCACTGACCGGAGAAAATAGTTTCTACAGGTGCCGTTTCATACGGCGTAAAATTCATACTTTCTATATAATCTATTTCAATTGAATAGCCTTCATCTAAAAAAACAGCAAACTGAGTTACACGTTCTTCTCTGCCTTCTGTTCCGCCATCAATTGTCTCACCGAGAATTCCTCTATCTTCTGCGTCTGTAACATAAACACTCCCATAACCCGAATCGGCTGTAACAACGTATCTGCCGGGCTCAATATCTTTACCGACGTCATGCACACCTTCATCAAGTGTAACGGCTTCGCCCTGATTCATTAAATGACTGTAATCCAGAGTTTCAATTTCTTCAGTTTCACCAGCAGTATCAGTACTTGTTTCGGTGTCGTTTTCTGTGTCCGTCTCAGTATCGCTATCGGCAGTTTCTTCACTAGTACTCGTGCTGTCTGAACCCAGCCAGCCGTTAATTTCATCAGCAAGCTGATCAAAAGGGTCACTGCACGCGCTTAAGATAATAGAACTAAAAAATAATACAGATAGTAATTTAATTCTTCTCATTCTCACTCACTCCATTCACAATTTCGTAACATTTTCTTAAGTATAAAATTTAAGAGCACGAATAGCAAACTGATATATTTTATAACTAATTACTCCTTTCTTTGTTATAATGTTGGAAATTACACAGGAGGCGGTCTTATGATTAAACCCGGTAAATTACAGCGCGGTGATACGGTTGCACTCATCTCATTATCGAGTGGACTCGCAGGAGAAGAAGATATACGATGGAGAACTGAACAGGGAATCGAACGGCTGGAAAATGTTTTCGGCTTAAAAGTGAAAGTAATGCCCCATGCTTTGAAGGGCCTTGATTACGTTTATAACCACCCTGAGAAAAGGGCTGAGGATTTAAATGACGCTTTAAGAGATGATTCTGTTAAGGCCATCATCTGTGCAATCGGCGGCAATGAAACTGTACGTATTCTGCCATTTATAGACACTGAGGCACTTAAAAATAATCCAAAGATATTCACAGGTTATTCCGATACTACAACGAATCATCTATTCTTTTACAAATATGGCATATCGACTAGTTACGGTCCTGCTCTGTTAACCGATTTTGCTGAGAATATCGCAATGGATGACTATACTGTCGATTCAATTAAAAAAACATGGTTTTCAGCGGAACCTATAGGCGAGATTAATACCTCTCCGCATATTAGAAAAATCGGGCTCAGCTGGAATGTTAAAAATAAAAATACCGAACGTCCAAAAGACAATAATCCTGGCTATGAAAGCATCGGAGGTTCTGGTAAAGGCCGCGGACATTTAATCGGCGGCTGCCTGGAAGTCTTTAACAATTTGCGCGGCACTAAGTATTTTCCTGAATTAAATAATTTTAAAAATGCCATACTGTTCTTTGAAACATCTGAATGTTATCTCGACCCCGAAATATTTGAAGATTATTTGCGCGCTATGTCTGTTATCGGCATATTTAAACATATAAACGGTATTGTTATCGGTCGCCCTCAGGATGGACGATATTATACTGAATACAAAGAGGCATGGCGGCGTATACTCACTGAAACTGGACGAAGTGACCTGCCGGTGCTGTATAACGCAAGCTTTGGTCACAATGAACCGAAATGCATTATTCCATATGGTCTCGAGGCTGAAATAGATACTGACAATCTCACCTTTAAAATATTAGAAAGCGCCGTGACAAACTAAAAATCCGAAGAGATATCTCTTCGGATTTTTCACATTAAATACGATAAAAATGCTGTTGCAATTCCAAAATAAATTAACAGTGACAATATATCATTAATG
>DAIPYL010000006.1:48495-55934 GCA_036782755.1 Jeotgalicoccus sp.
TAAAAATGCTGTTGCAATTCCAAAATAAATTAACAGTGACAATATATCATTAATGGTTGTAATCAATGGACCTGAAGCCACTGCCGGGTCAACATTTAATTTATTTAAAATAAGCGGTATAACTGTTCCCGCAATTGTTCCTATGATTAAAGTACACAATAATGATACACCTATAACCATTCCTAATATCAGACTGTTCTGCCACAGGTAGGCAATGATAAATATAAGCAGTCCGCATGTGAGACCGATATATATACCTACCTTTAACTCTCTTACTAAAAGATTTATAACCTGTTTTGTATTGATTTTTTCTTTAGCCAGTCCTCTGATGACTACAGCCAGTGACTGGGTTCCAGTATTACCTGTCATACCTGCGACCATCGGCATAAAGAATGCTAATGCAACGACTTCTTCCAGTGTTTCTTCAAAGCTTGCAATAATACTGCCGGAAACGATACCGATAAACAGCAGAAGTATCAGCCAAGCTAATCTTCTTTTTGCTGCAGTGACAGGCTTGGTATTGAAATCTATTGATTTTCCCGATGCAGAAAACTTTTCAATATCTTCTTCAGCTTCCTGATACACGACATCCAAAATATCGTCAATCGTAACAATACCGAGCAGTTTTTCATGTTCATCAACGACTGGAATCGTCACAAAGTCATAACGCTGAATCATTCTTGCTACTTCTTCCTGATCCATTAAGGCATCAACTTTTAAAATCCTTGTCTGCATAATATCTGCAATTTCCGTCTGCATATCTGCAAGCAGCAGTTCCCGGTAGGATACTATTCCTACAAGTCTTTTATCGTCATCAATGACATACAGATAGTTTAAGTACTCGGCGAGTTCTGCAAAATGTTTCAATTTATCGACCGCTTCACGAACCGTATAAGATTGATTAATCCAAACCATCTGGTTGTTCATTATTCTTCCGGCTGTTTCCGGCGGATAAGCCAAAATATTTTCAATATCGGCAGAGAGCGCTTTATCTAAATATGACAGCACTTCTGCAGACTTTTCTGCTCCCAGCTGGCTCAGCATGGATACGAGATCATCATTGTTCATCTCAGTCACTGACAGAGAAACTTTTTTCCAGTCCAAGGTTTTAATTACTGCAAGCTGGTTTTTCCCATCGAGCTCAGACAATAGATCTGCCAGCAGAGGAATTGAAATAAACTCAAGAAATATTTCTTGTTCATCGGAAGACAGTTTTATAAAAATACGTGTTAAATCATATTTCTGTAAATCTTTTATATTCTCAAAAAATGCTTCCTTGTCCTGTTGCTGAATAGTATATGTAACGCTGTGAACAAGCTGATTTAAATTTTGAACCATTCTACTCAGTCTCCTCAGCTAAAGCAGTATATTTTTATTTTCCAAACGCTGTGAGATCGCCTGCACAATAAATGCATCATCCAATAAACCGACCGGCAATAAATAGTCCGGCAGCAAATCTGTTGTTACTATAAAATAAAGTAAAGCTGCTCCAATAAGTATTTGATCCCTGGTATGACCGTGTCCATTTATAAAATGAGCGTACATTGCTTTGAGCTGTTCCACATATTTACCAATACCCGCGGTTTCTTTCATCTTAGTGTCAAACTCTGCAACTATCTTCTCTTGACCTGCTGCTGTCTGGCTGTAAGTTTCAAAATTCGAAATTTCCTGATTCACACGCTCAAATGAAATACTTTCATTAACGTCAGTCAATTCCTCTGCTATTTTCTGCACTGCTTCCCACGTTTGTTCAAGGTCATCTTTAACAGGTTTCCCATACCCCGCAAGCTCTAATAAAAAATCAAAGTCCACTGATAGACTCTCCGATAGTTTTTGAAGGTGATTTAAGTTTACCTGACGCTTGCCATTCATAATTTTAGACAATGTTGCATGGTCGATATTTACAAAAATGCTGAAGCGCCTTAGAGACATACTGCGCTTATCCATTTCATTTTTCATAAACTGATAGAGTCTATTCTGTCTTTCCATAAAATCACCTTTCTTGCTAATATTCAATATCATGAATACTATTAGAATGGTGACAATATGTCAACATCATGTTAAATTAGATAATCTACTATAAATAAGTCAAAAAGAAAGAAGTATGATTATGACAAAAAAATTGCTTATTACAGGGATATCATTTTTAATACTGTACATCTTCATTGCTGTCAGTGTCATGACTGCCAGCGGTTGGGTAAACCATCTTGATCTTTACTTTATCGAAGCCATACAGAGTACTGTCACTGACTCAAGGGCAGCGGTCATCCTAGTGATGACAGAAATCGGCGGAACCGAGGCAATTGTTGTCCTGACCTTGATTGTTACTGTGTCATTGTTTATTAAAAAAATGTATACAGCTGCCCTTTGGTTTGGCCTGACTATTTCACTCAGTCCGGGTGTTCTCGTACATTTAATGAAACCTGTTATAGGCAGAGAACGTCCTGAATTTCTAAGACTAGCTGCAGAGTCCACATACAGCTTTCCGAGCGGTCATTCAACCGCTTCAACTGTTTTTTACGGCATGCTTGGTCTGATACTGATTCTGTCAGTTCAAAAATTATGGAAGAAGATTATTATCGCTTTTATAACAGTTACAATTATTTTATTTGTGATGGCTTCCAGAATATATCTCGGCGTGCATTTCCCAACAGATGTACTCGCAGGATTCTCTTTCGGGGCGGCAACTGTGCTATTGTCACTCAGCTTATATCATCTGGCACTTCCAAAATTCAGCCAGTGGCTTCGTAGTAAAGATATTACTGATAAAAGTCTGTCATTATTCCAATAAAAAAAGCATTGCCAATTACGGCAATGCTTTTTGCTGTCTTATTCAGGGAATGTTACATTTTCAATTCTGACGATTCCTACCGGGTCTAGTTCAACACCGTCTACAAGTGTATTGTTTACACCGATACCAAGCTGACCGTAGTATAACGGTGTAATAGGCAGATCTTCCATTAATATTTCTTGTGCTATTGCATATGCTTCAACACGTTCGTTCTCATCAGAAGTCTGCTGTCCTTCTTCTAAATAACCATCAAGCTCAGGATTAGAGTAATTCCAGCGGTTTCCTGACCCGTCCTGTGAGTCTGTATGGAACATCGGGTACAGCCCATAGTTTGGATCCCCTGTCACTGTAATCCACTGAAGCATGAACATATCATGGTTACCTTGATTAGCCATATCTAAAAACGCACCAAATTCATATTGTTCAATCTTTACATCGATGCCGATTTCTCCTAAAGATTCCTGCATTATTAATGCGATATCTCTATTTTGTTCTGAATCCGATGTCCAGATAGTAGTATCGAAACCGTCAGGCATGCTGGAATTAGCCATATATTCTTTTGCTAAATCCAAATCAAATGCCACTTCTTCCATGTCTTCATTGTGAGCGAAAACAGAGGGCGAAATATGATTTTTTGCATGGATACCGCGGTTATCCAGCACGCCGCTTATAATTTGCTCTCTGTCCAGAGCATGTGATATTGCCTTTCTGACATTTTCATCGTCAAAAGGTTCTTTTGTATAGTTGAATGCAAGGTAAGTCATTGATAAGCCGTCCTGGTCAATAATGTCTGTTGATTCATGATCTCGGACTCGGTCCATTGATGACGGATCTACAGTATCTGTAATGCTGATACCTCCTGTTTCCAACTCAGCCAGACGCGATGAATTCTCAGGGATAACACGATAAGTAACTGTATTAAATTGACGTTCTCCACCGTGGAAATCCTCAAATTTTTCTAAGACAATTTCGTTACCGGGTATGCGTTCCTGTAACTTCAAGTGACCTGTACCGTCCGGTTTTTCAGAAATAACAGCACCGACATGGGTACCGATGTCTTCCGAGACAGCTTCAAAGTCTGTACCTCCTTGTTCACGCAAGTCATAATACTCTTCCAGAGTGACGTCCGAGCCTGCTTCATCTAAAGCATTTTGATAGTCTTCATCGATAACTTCTTTACTTAAAATACCTGCTGTATTGTGTGCAAGATGACTCGGCAGCGGTGTAAATGGATAATCTGTTGTTAAAACAATTTCATAGTCATCTGTAATCTCAATATTGTTAATCATCTCGAACATAAATGCAGCTGATGAACCTACTGAAGGGTCGACTACACGTTCAAGTGTCGCTTTAACATCTTCAGCAGTAAACTCACTGCCGTTATGAAAAGTGGCACCTTCTTTAAGACCGAGTGTCCACTTATCCCCATCCTGTTCAAATGAAGTAGCAAGACCTTCTGTTAATTCTAAATCGACTGTTTGTTCAATTAAAGTATCGTAAATCTGAGTTCTCAGCTGCGCGGAGGGTATATCATTCGATACGTGAGGATCCAGTGATACTGCTTCACTAATCATCCCAATCACTAAATCTCCCCCGCCGGATTCAGCTTCCGTATCCCCTTCAGCCGCTTCATCCACATCACTGTCGTCCGTACAGGCCGCAAGTACTAAAAGCATTGTAAAAAGCATTAATAGCCACAATTTCTTTTGCATAAAACACTTCATCCCCTTTATATGTATACGCTTACAAACCAGTATACCTTTCGGGAATCGAAATGACAATCTGTTTTTTTAAAGATTCTGTTAATTTAGCGTTGGAGTTGTGCGGCTGCTTTTATAAATGCTCTGAATATTTTCTTTGATGCTTCGTCTACTAAATAAGTTCCTTCGGGATGCCACTGAATACCGATAACAAAATCGTGCTGAGCACTCTCCACCGCTTCGACAATTCTGTCGTCTGTCATTGCAGAAACTTGCAAACCCTCCGCCGGGTATTTGTTTGCCTGATGATGAAAACTGTTTGTCCTAATTTCTGTCTCACCGAGAATCTCATGAAGTTTCGTACCTTCTATAATGTTAACTTTATGGGATAAATAATCTTTCGCAGCATCCTGGTTATGCTTCATCGTACTGTCGCCGTGCTGGGAATAGATATCCTGATACATCGTGCCGCCCTGCTGCACATTTAATATTTGAGCTCCCCGGCATATACCGAGAATCGGCTTGCCTGCTTCAAGGGCATATTCTATCAGTTTCATTTCATAGAGATCACGCCCCGGTTCTATCGTACCCATTTTCTGATGCGGACTTTCTCCAAAAAATGAAGGCTCAATATCATCACCGCCTGATAGCAGCAGTCCGTCAATATTCTCTATCTGCTTTTTAATTAATACGTCGTCTTCTACCTTAGCCAGTATTACCGGTACACCTTCTTCACCTGCTATCGCAATACTGTAATTCTCAGGCAGCCTGAGTCCGTCACTGCTTATAAACGTTGTTACACCAATAACCGGGTTAGTCATATACTCTCTCCTTACATTTAGCATTTTCCTTAGATTTTATCAGAATATTTAAAACTTAACACTAAAAAGAAAAACAGCAGGTTATTTACCTGCTGCTTCTACAAATCTTCTTATAATATTCTGAGAGGATTCATCAGTATGATAACGCTCCTCAGGGTGCCACTGCAGTCCGATAACGAAGTCGTGCTCAGTACTCTCTATCGCTTCTATAATGCCATCGTTTGTTTTCGCAGCAACACGGAAGCCCGGTGCGACTTCATTCACTGCCTGGTGATGGTTGCTGATTGTAAATATTTCTTCCTGTTTAACAATATCGTACATCTTGCTATCTTTTTTAATATTCACTTTATGAGTGAAATGCTCTTTGCTGTCATTCCTCTGGTGCTTAATCAATTCTGTACCTTCTTCTATCTGACTGTAAATATCCTGGTATATCGTTCCGCCCTCGTGAATATTCAGCATATGTGAACCGCGGCAGATGCCGAGAACTGGTATGCCTCTTTCCAAAGCGTAATCGATAAGTTTCCATTCATACTCATCACGTTCAGGTTCTATATTACCTAGTTTCTGATGCGGATCCTGATCATATAATGCCGGATCAACATCATCGCCGCCGGTCAGCAGCAATGCATCTATATTCTCAACTTGCGCTTTAATTAAATCTTCATTCTCAATTTCAGGCAGCAGCACCGGAACCCCATGTTCTCTGCTGATGACATCTATAAATCTCTTAGGGACTTCCTGATTGTTTTTACCGATAAAAGTTGTGATTCCTATAAGCGGCTGCTTCATAATGATTACTCCTTCTATATTCAATTCTAAACTCAATAGCTATATATAGCCGGATTCAAAAGTTTTTAATCATTTTGAACATAAAAATTAAAAAAAGGCATCTCCGGAATGGATATGCCTTTTTACTGTATTATTAATGTTTGTTCAGCCATTCTTTACCTGCAACCAGAGCTTCCTGTGGCAGTGTATGACCGTTCACCCATACTGTCGTTACAGCGGCGTTACGTTCTTCAAATAATTTGATGACTCTTTCGCTCTCAGACTCCGGTACGATAGGGTCTCCCTTACCTAACGACAGGAATACTTCCACATCGCTGAAGTCATGTTTCTTCTCAAGATCAGTTGGATATAATGGTGCAAACAGCATTGCTTTTTTAAATTTCTCTTCCTGCTGCAGCATTAATTGAATTGCAATATTCGAACCGTTTGAGAATCCGACGAAGATTACATCTTCCAGTTTAAAATCGTACTCTTTCGCTTTTTCTGCGATAAACTCATACAATTCATTGCCGCGGAATTCTAAATCTTCCCAGTCATAATTCCCTTCGCCAAGACGTTTGAAGTAACGGTTCATACCGTTCTCTTTAACGTTTCCTCTTATACTTAAAACGTTGTATTCAGAGTTCAAAGCTTGTGCAAGCGGTAATAAATCTGTCTCAGTGCCGCCTGTTCCGTGAAGTAATACGAATACTGGTGCACCTTTTTTATTTTCATTATAAATATGTTCCATAAATTAGCGCTCCTCATAAATTATTTTGGTCTTTCAATTGTAAACATACGCCCTATTTCTGCGTAATCATTGCCGGCCAGTCTGCTGACTGCACCGAGTTCCGCAACGTCTATATAGCCTTTTTCCTCATCATAAACTGATTCATCCAGATGAAAATGTTCAATTTTTAAAAATAAAACATCCGCTGTCGGTTCATCGCCGTCATAAATTAGCTTTGTATCGTAAAGACTCGTTTCGAATCTCGCTTTCGCTTCTTTCAAGCCTGGCGGCCGAACCGATACAGATTTAACCGGTGTAAAGTCCGCATAATTTAATTCGCTGTCTTCAGGTGCGAGGTTTGCAGCTGTAATGTTAGCAAGCTCCACATTAGATATATCGACAACATGAACTACCGCTTCTTTTCCAGCTGTAATATTTCTCGCTGTGTCTTTCTGCTTGCCGTTCGTTCTTTGCACGGCAATCGACAGTATCGCCGGCTTATAAGTGACGATATTGAAATAGCTGAAGGGGGCTATATTAACTACACCCTCTTCGGATTCCGTCGATACTAAAGCTATAGGTCTCGGCACTACAGTCCCTATGAGTATTTTATTTTTCTCTTTAGT
>DAIPYL010000007.1:0-21738 GCA_036782755.1 Jeotgalicoccus sp.
CCGTATTTTTAAACCCGCGGGTCTTCATCATAAAATTAATTACTTCTTCACCGGTAAGGTTTCCCCACAGGTTTACATCTCCGGGAACATAAGCGATATTCTCAATATACTTCTTATCTTTTTTTATCTTTTTACCTGCATATATTATTTCCCCGTGCGTCGGTTTTAACGCTCCGATAATCATTCGTATCGTCGTTGATTTTCCCGCGCCGTTCGGACCGATAAATCCAAACACTTCTCCTTTGTTCAAAACGAAGGATAGATTTTCTGCAGCACGCACTTTCCCAAAATGTTTTGAGACATTTTTCAGTTCCAGCATTTTATGCCTCCTCCCTGATATCACTTCAATTTTAACATATTCATTTTCGGCTGGTTCTTTCAAACGAAAAAAAGCCGGGACGATTGTCCCGGCTTTTCGAATTTTATATTGTTATTACAGTCTTGCACCACATACAGGCCATGGTGAAGATCCTCTTGAGTTATATAATGCTTGTGCTCTTTGAGTCTGTTCAGCTGCTGACGCGTCTGATGCTACACCAGATCCGCCTACTGACTGCCAAGTTTGAGCGTCAAACTGGTAAAGACCGTGGTATAAACCGTTTGAACTTACAACGCTTGGGTTGCCGCCTGATTCACACGCTGCTAAAGCACCCCAGTTTAATCCGCTGTTAGTGTTTGAACTTGTGCTCACATTTTGAGTCTGCTGCTGCTGAGCCGGCTGTTGTGCCGGTTGCTGTACAGGTTTCTGCTGCTGAACCGGTTCTTGAGCTGGAGCTTGCGTTTGTGCAGGCTCTTCGTATGTTGCTTCCTGAGCTGGAGCTTGTGCAGTTTCTGTTTCAGTTTCAACTGCCGGAGCTTCTTCAACTGGTGTTGCAGCTTTAACTGCATCACCTGAAACGATTAATTCTTTACCTGCAAAGATAAGGTCTGAAGATAAGTTGTTCCACTCTTTAAGATCTGCAACTGCTACATCAAACTCTACTGCGATTTCAAATAATGTGTCGCCTGCTTCGATTGTGTATACTTCAGTTTCTTCTTTTTTGTCTTCTTGATCTTCTTTAACTTCTTCTTTTTCTTCCTTCTCGCCAATCTCGATAATCTGGCCCGGAACGATGATGTCAGAAGTTAATTTATTTTCTTTTTTAATTGATTCGATTGTTACATTATTTTCTTCAGCAAGAGCCCAAAGCGAGTCTCCTGATTCTACTGTATGAGATGCTGCTTCTGCACTGTATGCAATTGTTGTTGACACAGCAACTGCTGCACCTAAAGCTAAAACTTTTTTCATAATTGTCTTCCTCCAAAAATAATTTTACTGATATATTTTGCGACTGATTTCGTCGTTGCCGTTGTTATCACTGTTTCACATTATAGAGGATAATTATGTTTCATAGGTTACAGCAATATAAAAAGAGTGCCGTTACTTTACAAGTTTGTTACAAACTCATTTCTAAATAGCCCATTATATTACACTCTTCCTATTCCGGATCCGATTCTATTTCCAGCTGTTTACATATTGTCTTAAAAAATACCACTGTACCGCACTTTGTAAAGGATATGTAAAGATTATAAATCTGCACTGATAAAACAGATTAGTCTGTTATTTGTAATATATCAGTAACCGTTGTAAAGAAACTGTTTCTTTAAACATTAAAAAGCATACTGATAAACCGCAGCTGGTTATCAGTATGCATGTGTGTGAGAATGAATGAGTGTAGAACACAGTTCAAGAGGGTAATGCTATTTGTCAGGCTAAAACTTTTTCTTTATTGTCGTCAGATGCAGTTTTATCTTTCGTACTGTCAGATTCTTTTCCATCAACGAGATTTGATATGATTTCGATATGCTTTTCTTTTTCGGTCTTCGGTTCTGCTTTTTCCTGGCTCAGTGTATGTACATACTTTTCGCCAAGTGATTCATTAATATTATAATGATGTACTGCCTGTTCAATTAAGCGGGACGGATTTGATATATCAGTGCGTTCCCGGATTTTATCCGGTACATGTTTTATGCTCTCTGCCCATATTTCCATGCGGTATTCCCTGGAACCGTCTTTCTTAGTAAAGGATGTCGTTGCGAGCTGGCCGCTGACACATAAAATGTCACCGTTCTTCGCTTCGTCAAGCACACCCGGGATACTTTTACCAAACGCCTTGCAGTAAAGAAAATGCACTTCCTTGTCCCGCCGTGTATCTTTTGGTACGCGAACTGTTGCAATAATAAATGCATTGACACTTCCCTGCGCATTTTTCGCAATAACATTATTGCTGATTAGTTCGCCGACAAGCAATACTTTGTTCATCATTCAATATCACCCCCTTCCTGATTCCAATGTAATGCCTGAATAAATTTTCTGCAAAAGACAATAATTTCATTTCGGTGTGATATATAATACAATAATTAGAAATACATAATTAAAAGGAATCACTTTTTTGATTACCGGAGATTTTCATCTGCAAATAAATTAATTTTGTACTTTGTTAAAAAGGGGTAGGCAATTATGAAATCGTTTAAAGTAATCGATATGAAAATTATTCAGGAACAGAACTTTATCGTTCCGGAAGTAAAAGACGGCGTTATTATTAATATGGAGCAAGGGGACAATCCGTGGATTATCGAAATAGTTACAGACGGGGATCTGTCTTCTATTTTAGAAAAGCTGAAAGGCAGTCTGCTCGAGATGATGGTTACTATTACGCGTCCGTCAAACGCACCGGCCAAGTTTTCAGCTGAACTGATGGATATTAATCAGATGGATGATATGATTTCCGTCGTTTTTAAAGGTTCGGTTATCGTTCAGGGACCAAACTATTCTGAAGAACTGCTGGAGTTCCTTGTTGAAGAAGGCTATGAAGGTACAGCGCTGATTAATGAATTCAATTCGCGCATGGAGTCAAAAGATGACTTTAGAAAAGAAGATGAAGACAAATAAAAAAAGCTGTAAATCATATTATGATTTACAGCTTTTTTGTTATTCGCCTGTTTTAATATCTGAAATAGCAAATGTAATTTCGCACTGGCACGCAACCTGTCCATCGACGGTTGCAACTGCCCAGCCTTTACCAATTGGTCCGCGGAGTTTAGTAATTTCCACTGACAGCTCCAAAGTATCACCCGGCGTCACCTGTTTTTTGAAACGGCATTTATCGATGCCTGCAAAGAACGCGAGCTTCCCTTTAAATTCTTCCTGCTGCAGCAGGGCAACAGCACCTACCTGCGCAAGTGATTCCACTATCAGTACTCCCGGCATAACAGCGTAATCCGGGAAGTGCCCTTCAAAGAAAGGTTCGTTTCCGGATACCTGTTTGATACCTTTACAGCTTTTGCCCGGCTCTACTTCTGTAATTCTGTCAATAAGTAAGAACGGCGGACGGTGCGGTATTATTGCTTTAATCTGATCATATGTCAGCATATCTGTCGTCAACCCCTAGTTAAGTTAATGATATGTTCCCACGTTTCAATACGGAAAACCCCGAAAGGGTTATCCAGTATGCCGAAGCCAATCATCAGTCCTAAAAAGACAAGGACGATTGCGACGTAGAAAAACAATAGAATTCTAACTAACAATGGGAACCTACGGTGAACGATTTTCTGTTGTTGTTCTGCCATAGTATTACCCCTTTACTTTGATGTCACGAAATGCTTATCAGACGCACTGTCGTTCACGCGCTCAATATCAGCACCAAGTGCTTTCAGTTTTTCATGGAAACGCACGTATCCGCGGTCCAGATGCTGAAGTTCAGTTACAGAAGTATAACCCTCTGCCGCAAGACCTGCAAGTACAAGTGCTGCACCCGCACGTAAATCCGATGCACGGACTGTTGCTCCGTACAGCTGACTGCCGCCGCGGATAACTGCATGATTATCTTCAAGTGAAATATTTGCATTCATCGCTAAAAATTCTCTGACGTGCATAAAACGGTTTTCAAAAATTGTTTCAGTAACGATACTCGTACCTTCAATTGTCGTTAACAGAGCCATCATCTGACTCTGCATATCTGTCGGGAACCCTGGGTGAGGCATAGTTTTAAGATCTATCGGTTTATACTCTGCCGACGGAACAACTCTCACATCGCTGCCTTCTTCGACAAAACGGACACCGACTTCTTCAAGCTTTGATACTACCGCCGACAGATGCTCAATTACAACATTCTTTAACAGAATTTCACTGCGTGTAATCGCACCGGCAATCATAAATGTGCCTGCTTCAATACGATCCGGTATAACGTGATGTTCTGCACCATGCAGTTTTTCAACACCGACAATCTTAATGTGTCCTGTGCCTGCACCGTTAACACGTCCGCCCATTGAGTTAATGTAGTTTGCAAGATCCGTAATTTCAGGTTCCATCGCAGCATTTTCAATATGGGTTGTACCTTCTGCAAGACTTGCCGCCATCATTAAGTTTTGTGTTGCTCCGACACTTGGGAAATCCATATGGATTTTAGCTCCCTGAAGACGTCCTTCAACTTTACCTTCAATATAGCCTGCTGCCTGCTCGAATGAAGCACCCATTTTCTCAAGGCCTTTAATATGTTGTTCAATCGGGCGTGAGCCGATTGCACAGCCGCCCGGCATGGCAATATTACAGTAGCCGTAACGACTTAATAATGGTCCCATAACAAGCATGCTTGCACGCATTTTACTTACTAATTCATAAGGTGCGACACAGTTCAGTTCCCCGCTCGCATCGATAACAACACTATTTTTTTCCGCCGATGCTTCTGCACCGAGCGTAGTAATTAACTTTGTTAATGTATTTACATCAGATAATTCGGGTACATTTTTAATTATTGATTGTCCTTCGCCAGCCAGCAGCGAAGCTGCCAGAATTGGCAATACTGCATTTTTGGCTCCTTCAATTTCAACAGAACCCGACAGCTTTCGGCCGCCTTTAACAATAATCTTTTCCATCTTCTCACTCCATATTTCTCTATACCATTCATTATAATAATACGGTGTTTCATCATCACTTGTAAAGCATTTAGCTGAACAGGAGAGACGCTTCCTGAGTATATCTAAAGATGTCCATAATAAAGTTGCTCATCGCTGTACCGAGAAGGATGCTCAGCAGGATAAGCGTCAGCCGGATTTTTCCGACTTCACCCTTATTAAATAAACTTTCTATCCTTACTCCTTTTAATACCCGGAATGCCAGTGAGATACACAAAAGATGAAGAATAATGTGCATTAGTGCGAATTGAGAAAAGCCCAGAGAAATTCCTCCTTTCTATAAAAAAAAGACTGGAGAATCCAGTCTTTTAGTTTGAATTAATATTTAGATACTTCTAAACGGTTAATCGCACGCTGTAAAGCAAGTTCGGCACGATACATATCGGCACGTTCATCCCGCGACTGCTGCAGCAGACTTTCTGCTCTTGCTTTCGCAGCTTCTGCACGTTCCGTGTCTATATCTTTCGAAAACTCCGCAGCCTGCACCAATACTGTAATCTGTTCAGGTCTGATTTCTGCAAACCCTTCAGTAACAGCAAGGTACTCAAATTTACCGTTTATTTTAACACGAAGGACGCCTATTTTAAGCGGTGTTACAGTCGGAATATGACCGGCCATTACACCAAGCTCACCCTGTTTAGTTTGAAGAACAGCGATTTCGCAATCATCTTCATGAAAAACAGAACCGTTAGGAGTAACTACATCAAGTGCAATTGTTGCCATGTTTTACCCTCCTGTTTTAGACTTCTACACCTTGCTGACGCGCTTTTTCAAGAACATCTTCGATGCCGCCAACAAGACGGAAAGCATCTTCCGGTATGTGATCATACTTACCTTCTAAAATAGCTTTAAAGTCCTGAACTGTTTCTTTAACAGGTACGTAAGAACCTTTCTGGCCTGTGAACTGTTCTGCTACGTGGAAGTTCTGACTTAAGAAGAACTGGATGCGGCGTGCGCGTCCAACAATGTTCTTATCTTCTTCCGAAAGCTCATCCATACCAAGAATTGCAATAATATCCTGCAGCTCACGGTATTTTTGAAGTGTAGACTGAACATCTCTTGCTACTTTATAGTGTTCTTCGCCGACAATTGCCGGAGAAAGTGCACGTGAAGTAGAAGCAAGCGGATCAACAGCCGGGTAAATACCCATCTCTGAAAGTTTACGTTCTAAGTTAGTCGTTGCATCTAAATGTGCAAACGTCTGAGCCGGAGCCGGGTCAGTATAGTCATCGGCAGGTACGAATACAGCCTGGATTGACGTTACTGAACCAACGTTAGTTGACGTGATTCTTTCTTGTAACTGACCCATTTCAGTTGCAAGTGTAGGCTGGTAACCTACCGCTGACGGCATGCGTCCTAAGAGCGCTGATACCTCAGAACCTGCCTGAGTGAAACGGAAAATATTATCGATAAACAGAAGTACGTCCTGACCTTGTTCGTCACGGAAATATTCTGCCATTGTTAATCCTGAAAGTGCTACGCGCATACGTGCACCAGGCGGTTCGTTCATCTGACCGAAAACCATTGCAGTTTTCGCGATAACACCTGAGTCTTTCATTTCGTAGTAAAGGTCGTTACCTTCACGTGTACGCTCACCAACACCGGCAAATACCGAAATACCGCCGTGTTCCTGTGCAACGTTGTTAATAAGTTCCTGGATAAGAACTGTTTTCCCTACGCCGGCACCACCGAAGAGTCCAACTTTACCACCTTTAGTGTAAGGTGCAAGAAGGTCTACTACTTTAATACCCGTTTCAAGAATTTCAGTTGAAGTTGACAGTTCGTCAAACTTCGGCGCTAAACGGTGAATTGGATCACGGCGTTCAGAAGCCGGAATTGGACCGTCTAAGTCGATGTGTTCACCTAATACGTTGAATACACGACCGAGAGTCACTTCTCCTACCGGTACTGTAATTGGAGAACCTGTGTTCTCAACTTCAGCACCACGGCGCAAGCCGTCAGTAGAACTCATTGCAATCGTTCTGACAACGTTATCGCCGCGGTGTAACGCAACTTCAAGTGTCAGAGAGATTGGCTCTGAATCAGCATTGTCAATTTTAACTACAAGTGCGTTATTAATTTCAGGTAATTCACCTTCGTTAAAGCGCACGTCAACTACAGGTCCCATTACTTGGACTACTTGACCTAAAGCCATTTAATTTCCTCCTAATCTCAATTATTCTAGTGCAGCTGCGCCACCGACGATTTCTGTAATCTCCTGTGTAATTGCCGCTTGTCTTAAGCGGTTATACTGAAGCTGAAGATCGCCAACGAGCTCTGTCGCATTATCAGTTGCTGCCTTCATAGCTGTCATACGTGCAGCATGCTCACTCGCTTTCGCGTCAAGCAGTGCGCCGTAAATTAAGCTTTCGGCATACTGAGGTAAAATTGTTTCCAGAATAGTTTCTTTATCCGGTTCAAACTCATAACCTGCAAGTGCAGAATCAGCCTGTTCCGTCTGAATATCAGTTTCTGTCAATGGTAATACTTTTCGAACTGTTACCTGCTGCTCTAAAATATTTACAAACTTGTTGTAAATAATATAAAGCTCATCGATATCTTCGTTGATAAATCCGTTAACCGACTGGGCAGCGATTTCTTTTACGCTGGCAAAGTCCGGCTGATCCGGTATATCAAGACGATGATTTGTAACCTGGAAGCCACGCCCTGTTAAAGTTTCATAGCCAATTTTTCCGAGGACGAATAAATCATATGAATCGGGATTGTTATCATGACGTTTGTCAGCTTCTTCTGTGATAGCTTTAACGACGTTGTTATTATAAGGACCAGCTTTACCTGTGTCACTTGAAATTATGATATAGCCCGTTCTCTTAATTGGTCTCTCTTCTAACATAGGGTGTGAGCTTTCAGTATCACCGGCTGCAATTGCTCTGACTGTTTCCTGGATTTTATCCATGTACGGCTGGAATTTTTTTGAATTCTGTTCAGCTCTGGACAGTTTCGAGTTGGCAACCATATGCATTGCGCTTGTCAATTGACTCATCTTTTTAGTTGAGCCGATACGACCTTTTATTTCTCTGAGTGAAACCATGAATTCACCACCTTAGTAATTACTTACTTCTTAGTTAGAAGGGTTGAAAAGCTTTTTAAAGCTGCTGATTGCTTTATCGTATGCGTCGCTGTCAGGAAGCTGTTTAGTCTGACGGATTGTGTTTAAAAGATCAGCGTCATTAGCTTCAAGCCAGTTCAGGAATTCTGCTTCGAAACGGGTAACATCTTCAACTGGAACGTCGTCGAGGTAACCGTTGACAAGTGCGAAAAGAATAACAACCTGTTTTTCTACTTTAAGTGGTGCATTTTCAGGCTGCTTAAGTACTTCAACTGTACGCGCACCGCGGTCAAGTTTAGCTTTTGTAGCCTCATCAAGGTCTGAACCGAACTGAGCGAATGCTTCAAGTTCACGGTATGCAGCAAGGTCTAAACGAAGTGTCCCTGCTACTTTCTTCATCGCCTTAATCTGTGCTGAACCACCTACACGTGATACTGAAAGACCAGCGTTAATCGCCGGGCGTACACCTGAGTGGAATAAATCTGACTGCAGGAAGATCTGACCGTCAGTAATAGAGATAACGTTCGTTGGAACGAAAGCACTGATGTCTCCTGCCTGTGTTTCGATGAATGGAAGTGCAGTAATTGAACCGCCGCCTAAGTCATCGTTTAATTTCGCAGCACGCTCAAGAAGACGGCTGTGAAGGTAGAATACGTCACCCGGGAATGCTTCACGGCCCGGCGGACGGCGTAATAGTAATGATAATTCACGGTAAGCCGCAGCATGTTTCGTTAAATCATCATATACGATTAGAACGTGTTTGCCGTTGAACATGAATTCTTCGGCCATAGATACACCAGCGTATGGTGAAATATATAATAACGGCGCAGGATCAGCTGCACCTGCAGTAACTACGATTGTGTAGTCAAGCGCACCGTTTTTACGTAAAGTTTCAACAGTAGCACGTACAGTCGATTCTTTTTGTCCAATCGCTACGTAGACACAAATCATATCCTGATCTTTTTGGTTTAAAATTGTATCGATTGCGATTGTCGTTTTACCAGTCTGACGGTCACCGATGATTAACTCACGCTGTCCGCGGCCGATTGGCACTAACGCATCAATTGCTTTGATTCCTGTTTGAAGAGGCTCATCAACACTCTTACGATCCATAACTCCAGTCGCAGGACTTTCGATAGGACGTGTTTTAATCGTGTTGATAGGACCTTTGCCGTCGATCGGCTGACCAAGCGGATTTACTACGCGGCCGATAAGTTCTTCACCAACCGGAACTTCCATAATACGGCCGGTACGTTTAACTTCGTCGCCTTCTTTAATATCGTCACTTGGTCCAAGTATTACGATACCAACATTATTTTCTTCAAGGTTTTGAGCAAGACCAAGTACACCACTTGGGAACTCAATTAACTCTCCCGCCATCGCATCGTTTAAACCATGAGCAAGTGCAATTCCGTCACCCACCTGGATAACAGTACCAACGTCGGTAACCTGCATATCCTTGTCATAATTTTCGATTTGGCTTCTTAAGAGAGCACTTATTTCGTCAGCTTTGATTGCCATGAAAATGTCACTCCTTTAGCTATTCGTATGTTCTTTAAAATTGTTTCTGATTCCGTCAAGCTGATTTCTTACAGAACCATCGTAAACTTTCGAACCTAGCAGCACGCGTACGCCGCCGATAAGTTCTTCATTTATTTCGTTAGTAATAAGCAGTTTTTCATAACCTGTTTTATCTATAAAGATCTGACCGAGCTGATCCAGCTCTTCTGCAGATAATTTGTAAACCGATTCTACAGTTACACGTGCCTGATTGTGAGCTTCATCATACAGTGATAAGAACTCGCTGTATATCTCTTCGAGTAAAGACATGTGCTTTTTATCCGACAGGATGCGCAGCAGGTTTAGAAGAAGTCTGTCACTTCCGCCGAAAGCTGCTTCTACCGCTGCAGTTCTTTTATCACGTGTAATCTTCGGGTTTTCCATGAATTCGATAAAGTTCTCTACTGAAACTGCTGCTTCAGTTACTTCATAGAAATCACTTTTAACGCTTTCAAGACTATCGTGCTTGACTGCAACTTCGTACAATGCGCCGGCGTATTTCTGACTCAGATTAGCCATTACTTATCGCCTGCTTCCTGTAAGTAGTTCGCAACAAGGTTTTTCTGGTCTTCAGAGTTAAGTTCCTTGCGGATCATCTTCTCTGCAATCAGTACTGACAGTTCAGCAACCTGATCGTTTATATCGCGGATAGCTTTTTCTTTTTCTCTTTCAATATCCGCCTGCGCTTCAGTAATCATTTGAGTAGAACGGTTATGAGCATCATTGATGATAGACTCTTGTTCTTTCTTCGCCTGACCTTTAGCGTTTTCCATAAGTTCAGAGATTTCAGCCTGTGTAGATTTAAGCAGTGCTTCGTTCTCTTCTTTTAAGCGTTCAGCTTCTAATTTTCTGTTTTCAGCAAAATCAATATCATCATGGATTAGTTGTTCACGGTCATCCATAACTTTCTTAACTGGTTTCCACACATAGTATGACAATACTGCAAGCAGCGTCAGGAAACTCGCAAGAAGAACAAGCGATGTTCCTACAGCCGTACCCATCGTTTCACCAGCAGCACCTAAAATTAATAGTTCCACCTATGTACACTCCTTTCAAAAAAGTCTCTAACTCTCGTAGTTATTTACATAATAAGATGGCGAAATCTTTAAATAAGACTTCGCCTTATATAACGACTCTTAGAACGTGAACATAAGCAGGAACGCGATAACGATAGCCATAATAGGAACGGCCTCAACTACACCAATACCGATGAACATAATCGTTTGTAACGGTCCGCGTGATTCCGGCTGACGAGCTACACCTTCAACTGTTTTCGAAACAACCATACCAATACCAAAAGATGCGCCAAGTGCCGCTAATCCTGCTGCAATACCAGCTGCTAGTAAATTCATAAAATATTTCCTCCTAGAAAATTGTATATTATTATTTTTTTATTATATTAATGATCATCGCTCACTTTATGTGATAGATAAACCATTGATAACATTACGAATATAAATGCCTGAATCGCACCTATAAATACTTTAAATCCTTGCCATACCATCATAGGAATAAATCCTAATGCGCCGAGTACAGTTCCTCCGGTTACCAGCCCCAACAGGAGTAACAGAAGTATCTCACCGGCATAAACGTTACCGTAAAGACGTAAACCAAGTGTTAAGTTATATGTAAATTCTTCGATGAATTTGATCGGTGCAAGCCACCACATAGGCGTAACATATTGTTTAAGGTAACCGCGCATGCCCTGCATTTTCACACCGTAATAGTGTGTCAGTACAATCATCAGTCCTGCCAGTGTCAGCGTTACGACCGGGTCAGCTGTAGGTGATTTCACCCACAGTGTATGATCCGCATCAGGTGCTACGAATGACAGCGGTATACCGATAAGGTTGCCGATTAATATGAATAAAAACAATGTCAGCGCTAAAAAGTGGAACTGTGCGCCCTCTTTCCAAGCCATATTGCTCTTGATGATTCCTTTTACGAAGTTCATTAACGCTTCAACAAGTACCTGACCTTTGCCGGCCGGACGTACTGCGAGTTTTCTCGTCATGAAAAACAGCGTAAAGAAGATCAGCAGACAAGTGATGATAATCATCATTGAAGTTGCAAGTTCGAATACAATTGGTACTCCGAACAAATCAAACGACCACGTTGGAATTCCGTGTTCCATTTCTTCACCTCTTCCGTTTAAAAAGTTCCAATGCTGCACGCCAGAATATCAGCGCATAAGTGAGGAGCAATCCGACTAGAATACCGATAATATTAATAGCTTCCGGAAACCTCACCCATATTAAACAGGCTGCCGTGACGATAAGCATTCTCGTCAGCGTCCCTGTTTTAACTTTCCCGTCATCACTGAGCTGTGCGTTTCTTAAATTGTAATACCAATTATAAGAAAGCAGCATCGAACCGATGATACCGATGCACAACCCTGCAAAGAAAGGCAAAGAAGTAAATATATAAGCAATAATACTCAATACTAAAAGTATTATTAAATATTTCATAAAGTTTTTAAAATATCCTTTAAAAATTTTCACTGTCTTTGACGACTCCCCGGGTAATGTAACACGTTGTGAAAACAATTACATACTCTAATGATTTTATAGGAGCGCAAATTTTGTGTCAACAGAATATGGAAATATTAACAACATGTTCACAATTGCTAATCATTTACTGAGAAACTGATAGGTTTCTCTTTAGTTATTCCATAATAATACTTTATGTTGTCGCAAATTCTGCGTGATGCTTCACCATCGCCGTACGGGTTTTGAGTCTGTGACATTTCATTGTACAATTTTTCATCCGTAAGAAGTTCTTTAGTCATGTTATAAATGTTTTCCTGCTCAACTCCTGCGAGTTTAAGTGTACCAGCTTTTACACCTTCTGGACGTTCTGTCGTATCGCGCAGTACAAGTACCGGCTTGCCGAGTGAAGGTGCTTCTTCCTGCACACCGCCCGAGTCAGTTAAGATAAGGTGGCTTCGCGCTGCAAAGTTATGGAAGTCAAGCACGTCAAGCGGTTCGATAAGTTCCACACGATCGTGGTTCCCTAAATACTCCTGTGCAATTTCACGGACTTTAGGGTTTTTGTGCATCGGGTAAACAACTGTCACATCTTCGAACTCATCAACAATCTGACGTACCGCACCGAAAATGTTATGCATCGGCTGGCCGATGTTTTCCCGTCTGTGTGCTGTTAACAGAACAACTTTGTTGTCTTTATGTTTTTCGATGATGTCACTGTGATAGTTTTCATCAACTGTTGTTGCCAGTGCGTCGATTGCAGTATTTCCTGTAACTGAAATCTTCGTATCATCTTTTGCTTCGTTCAGCAGGTTCTGACGTGCATCTTCTGTAGGTGAGAAATGCAGATCTGCCAGAACGCCTGTCATCTGACGGTTAGCTTCTTCCGGGAATGGTGAGTATTTGTTATGTGTGCGCAGTCCTGCTTCAACGTGGCCGATATCCACTTCATTGTAAAACGCAGCTAGCGAACCTGCGAATGTTGTCGTTGTATCACCGTGCACTAAAATCATATCCGGTTTGACTTCTTTAATAACTGATTCGAGACCGTTGATTACACGTCCTGTTACTTCCGACAGTGTCTGGCCCGCTTTCATAATATTCAAGTCGTAATCAGGTGTAATATCGAAAGTTGTCAGAACCTGGTCAAGCATCTCTCTGTGCTGTGCAGTAACTACTACAACCGGTTCAATATCTTCATCTTTTTTCATTTCAAGTACGAGCGGAGCCATTTTAATCGCTTCAGGTCTCGTACCGAAAATCGCCATAATTTTTTTCATAACAATCTCCTATGATTTTTATCGTGTACCAAATAATCTGTCGCCTGCATCGCCTAAACCCGGTACGATGTAACTCTTCTCATTCAGTTTCTCATCGAGTGCCGCGATATAAATATCCACATCCGGATGTGCTTCTTTTAATACATCCACGCCTTCCGGTGCTGCAATAAGACAGATAAAACGGATTTTAGTCGCACCGTGTTTTTTCACTGCTGTAATTGCTTCTACTGCTGATGCACCAGTTGCAAGCATCGGATCGATTACAAAAATATCGCGTTCTTCAATATCTCCCGGGAACTTCGCGTAGTATTCAACAGCTTCCAGCGTTTCGGGATCACGGTATAATCCGATATGACCGACACGCGCCGATGGAATTAATTTTAAAATTCCGTCCTGCATACCAAGACCCGCACGTAAAATAGGGATGATACCCAGTTTTTTTCCGCTCAGACGTTTCGCTGTAGTTTCCTGAACCGGTGTCTGTACTGACACATCTTCGAGTGTAAGATCTCTCGTTACCTCATAAGCCATCAGCATACCCACTTCATCAACAAGTTCTCTGAACTCTTTCGTCGATGTATTTTCATCACGGATATAACTCATTTTATGTTGAATTAACGGATGATCCATTACTTGTACTTTCGACATATATCTTCCTCCACTCCAAAAATTAACCGGATGAACCCATCCGGTATGTATTATAACGCAGTTTATTTGTATAGTGGATACTTTCCTGTTAATTTCGTTACTTTATCTGAAATTCCTTCCAGATTTTCCTCATTTTTAACACGAGTCAGTGTTTCTACCATAATTTTACCAACTTCTGTCATATCTTCTGTTGTAAATCCTCGTGTAGTCATTGCAGGTGTTCCAAGACGGATGCCGCTCGTTACGAATGGTGAGGCCTCATCGAATGGAATCGTGTTTTTGTTTACAGTAATGCCCACTTCATCAAGCGCTTCTTCTGCAGCTTTGCCTGTCAGACCGAAAGCTTTAACGTCGACAAGAACAAGGTGATTATCCGTAGTTTCAGAAACGATGCGCAGCCCGCCTTCAGCGAGTGATTCTGCAAGAGCTTTTGCATTATCCAGCACACGCTGCTGATATTCTTTAAATTCCGGCTGCTGCGCTTCTCCGAATGCTACTGCCTTCGCTCCGATAACATGCATTAACGGTCCGCCCTGAATTCCAGGGAAGATGTTTTTATCTACAGCTTTGGCATATTTTTCTTTTGTTAAGATTAAGCCGCCGCGCGGTCCGCGTAATGTTTTGTGAGTCGTTGATGTTACGAAGTCTGCATGAGGAACCGGGTTCGGGTGCAGTCCAGCTGCAACAAGCCCTGCGATATGCGCCATATCAACTAGCAGATACGCACCTACTGCATCAGCAATTTCACGGAACTTTTTAAAGTCCAGTGTTTTAACGTATGCACTGCCGCCTGCAACAATCATTTTCGGCTGTTCTTTTTTAGCAATTTCCATTACTTTATCGTAATCGATCTGCTCAGTTTCTTTTTCAACTCCGTACGATGAGAAGTTGAACAGCTTGCCGCTGAAGTTAACCGGTGAACCGTGGGTTAAATGTCCGCCGTGTGATAAATCCATTCCAAGTATTTTATCTCCCGGCTCAAGCACTGAGAAATACACAGCCATGTTCGCCTGTGATCCTGAGTGAGGCTGCACGTTCGCGTGCTCTGCTCCGAAAATTTCCTTCGCACGGTCGCGTGCAAGGTTTTCTACAACGTCTACATGTTCACAGCCGCCGTAGTAGCGTTTACCCGGATATCCTTCTGCATATTTGTTCGTTAAAATTGAACCCTGTGCTTCCAGTACTGCAGGTGAAACAAAGTTTTCGCTCGCGATAAGTTCAATATTGTTATTTTGTCTTTCCAGCTCTTTGTTAATAACTTCCTGTACTTGTGGATCTTGTGAATTAATGATAGACATTCGCGGTCTCCCCTTTATTTATAATGTGCTCTCGGTCCGCCGACAAGTTTCGGGCGGGTTGCTGCTATCGTCACTACTGCTTCGCCAACTGTTTTCACGGACGTTCTCACCGGTATTGCAACGTGTTTCATGTGCATGCCGATCAGTGTTTGTCCAATATCAATGCCGCGGTCAGCACGGACAGATTCAACGACAACGGAATCGGCAATCTCCTTATAAGCCCGTTCGCTTAAACTGCCTCCCGCTTCTTTGTGCGGCACTACTGTAACTTCTTCAAGCTTCAATGCTTCCATCGTGTGTCTTGATGTTGTCAGGGAACGGTTAATATGTTCGCACCCCTGGAATAATAAGTGAATATTTTCTTTGGCTGCGATTTCAGAAAAATGTTTATAGATAACTTCCGCAGCTTCATCCGAACTGTTCTTACCGATATGTTCCCCTATCGTTTCAGATGTTGAACATCCTATAACAAGCACTTTCTCCGGTGTGAAAAAATCCACTTTATATAAATCATCTGTCAATGCCTGTAAATCATTCTTCAATTTTACAAACGCGTCTTTCATGTCTACCACCCTCAAATTCAGTATTCAGCCATGTGGCCACCACTTCAAGTGCAAGACCCGGGCCGATAACTCTTTCACCCATAGCGAGTACGTTTGAATCATTATGCGCGCGTGTTGCTTTTGCAGAGAAAGTATCATGTACAAGTGCACAGCGAATACCTTTTGTTTTATTTGCAGTAATGCTCATACCGATACCTGTACCGCAAATTAAAATACCTTTATCAAATTCTCCTGCCGCGACTTTCTCTGCGACCGGTTTGGCATAGTCCGGATAGTCCACAGAATCTGTACTGTCAGGCCCAAGATCTGTAAATTCAATCTGTTTATCAGTTAAATATTCCGTTACGGCTTTTTTTAAATTAATGCCGCCGTGATCTGATGCTATAACAACTTTCATACACTCATCTCCTTAGAATATAATTATAACTGCAAGTCTTCTCTGTTTCAAAAGATTACTGGTCTTACCAGTGAAATTTATCGATGTATTTTTTAAGATGTGCGAATACTTCTTCGTATTGTGCAGCTGTGCCGCCGTAAGGGTCAGGAATATCCGCTGTGCTTTCCCCTGCATAATCTGACACCAGCTGAACATCTGCTTGTGGCCATCGTCCGAGAATTGCTTCTTTATGGCTTCTCCCCATAACGAGCAGCGTGCCGTTTTCAATATCATCTGCTGTCAGCTGCTCCGGTTCGGATGGTGCAGGCAGACCATTTTCTTCTATTATAGAAAGTGTATGGCTGTTCGTACTGCTGTCCATGACGAAAAGTCCGCGTGATGCAATATCTTTATCCGGGTATTTCATCCGTGCGTAGCTTTCCGCGAGCGGACTGCGGCATGTGTTTCCTGTGCAGACAAAAATAAATTTATCCACCCTGAATCACTTCATTTCCCGTCGCTTTGTATATACGGTTCATCAATCCTGCTGATTCCGGCACTTTATCAAAACCGTGAATGAAAATAATATCGACATCCGACGTATCCATAATACGGAGCGCCGAGTATAAATTACGTGCCGCTTCTTTGTAGCTGTCGCGGTCGCGGCATAAACTGATAAACTGTATGTCCTCACCGATGAATTCCCGGCTCGTTTCCGGTGCAATAATACCGACTTTCTGAGTGCGTTCCACAGGCAGTTTTGTATTATTATTAATTCCGCCCTCAATAACAATTAACGGCTGGCTTGGTGCATAATGTTTATATTTCATGCCCGGTGAAATTGGTTTGTCTGTCTGGTCGCTTACCGTGTCGACAATCGTTTCAAGTACTTCTTCCAGTTCCTCTTTCGTCACCGCACCGGGACGCGCGATTCTGTACGGGTACTGTGTACAATCAAGCACTGTACTTTCAATACCGTAGATTGCTGATTCACTGTCGACAACCCCGTATAATCTGTCTTCCAGATCATCGATTACATGCTGGGCATTTGTCGGCGACGGCTTGCCGCTGATATTCGCACTTGGTGCAGCGAGCGGCATATCAGCATGTTGCAGAATCCTGCGTCCCACCGGGTGACTCGGCATGCGTACAGCCACAGAATCGAGTTCCGCAACTGCATTGGATGACAGATAGTCACCTGTCAGCGGGAGAATAAATGATATCGGCCCCGGCCAGAACGCCTCCATTAATTTTATGACGCGCTCATCAAGTACTGACGTAAAATCTTCCAGCTGTCTGATGTCGTGGATATGTATAATCAAAGGATTGTCCCCCGGACGCCCTTTGGCAGAAAAAATCTTATTGATTGCTTCTGAATTCCTCGCATCTGCTGCAAGACCGTAAACCGTTTCTGTCGGAATGCCGATAATTTCACCGTAAGTAAATGCAATTTTTATTTCTTCGAGCTGTCCCAGAAGCGCTGTCTGTTTACTGTCATCGGTTAAATCAGCCTCAGTAATCTTCCAAATTTTAGTCACTCTTATCACCCCGCGTAAAATATAATATTCTGTCATGCTGATTAATGTCTTTAACGACCTGCACTTCAGTGTCCGGCCAGACATTTTCAATGTAGGTCCTCAATGCTTCTGCCTGATTAAAGCCGATTTCAAAATACACACGTCCGCCCGGCTTCAGAACGTCCGGCAGTGCACGAATCATCTCTTTGTAGAGAGCAAGTCCGTTATCATCCGCAAACAGTGCTGTGTCCGGCTCATGCTCAAGTACAGACGCTGTCATAAGGTGTTTCTCATCCTCGCTTATATACGGAGGATTAGAGATGATTATATCAGCTTTAATTTCTTTATCCACTAATGGTGCAAATAAGCTGCCTTCCAAATATTCCACGGTCACTCCGAGACGCTCCCCGTTCTTACGGGCTACTTTCAGTGCGCCGCGTGATAAATCGGTCACGATTACTCTGTTAGACTTCCAATACTTAGCTAAAGTCAGACCGATTGCACCTGTGCCGGTGCCTATATCAACTGCTGTCAGACCTGAGTCTTTTTCGTTATTCAGCACGAATGCCACGAGTTCTTCCGTTTCATTTCTCGGAATCAGCGTATCAGGTGTGACCGCAAAGTAAGCATCGTAAAAATACGCTTCGCCGAGCACATACTGATACGGTTCATTTTGACAGACACGTTTAATAACATCGCTGAACATTATATAATCTTCTTTTGGCATTGGATCTTCACCGTGCACCATCAATTTCATAAAATTCATGCCAAAAAGCTCTTCCATTACAATCGATGCGACCCTGGTTTCCTGTCCAGATACACTTAAAGAGGCTTCCGCCTCTTTAAGTACTGTCTTATATTGTTTCATTGTTCAGTTCTTCCAGTTTCGAAGTCTGCTCTTCGATTGCCAGCGCATCGATAATTTCATCGAGGCTTCCGTTAATAATCTGGTCGAGCTTTTGAATTGTTAAACCGATACGGTGATCAGTGACGCGGTTTTGCGGATAGTTGTAAGTACGGATACGTTCAGAACGATCTCCTGTACCAACTGCTGATTTTCTCTTCTCTGCATATTCCGCATGTGCTTCCTGCTGCATCATGTCGTAAACGCGCGCTTTAAGTACTTTCATTGCACGCTCTCTGTTTTTAATTTGTGATTTCTCATCCTGTGATGTTACTACCGTACCGCTTGGCAGGTGGGTAATACGTACTGCTGAGTCCGTTGTGTTAACGTGCTGTCCGCCGGCACCGCTTGAACGGTACGTATCAATCTTAATATCTTCGTTGCGGATATTAACTTCCACATCTTCAACTTCAGGCAGTACTGCAACAGTTGCTGTAGACGTATGAATACGCCCGCCTGATTCAGTTTCAGGTACGCGCTGCACACGGTGTGCGCCGTTCTCAAACTTCAGTTTTGAGAATGCCCCTTTACCGTGAATTAAGAAGCTGACTTCTTTAAAACCGCCCTGGTCACTGCTTTGAGAATCAACAACTTCGGTACGCCATCCCTGGTCTTCAGCATATCTTGAATACATTCTGAACAGATCTCCTGCGAAAATCTGTGCTTCGTCCCCGCCGGCTGCACCGCGAATTTCCATAACGACGTTTTTCTCATCGTTCGGGTCTTTCGGGATAATAAGAATTTTTAATTCTTCCTCCAGCTTCGGCAGCATGCTTTCCGATTCTGCAATTTCTTCTTTCAGCATATCGATCATTTCCTGATCATCTGTTTCTTTCAGCATTTCTTTAGATTCTTCAATAGTCTCCATGTGCCCTCTGTAAACGCGGAACACTTCGACAGTATCGTGAATGTCGCTCTGCTCTTTGGAGTACGTGCGGAGTTTGTCCGGGTCGCTGACTACATCGGGATCGCTGAGTAATTCAGTTAGCTGTTCATATCGGTTTTCAATTATTTCGAGTTGATCAAACATAAGAATACGTCCTTTTCCTGGTACTTTTTAGTTACTTTATTATAGCATATTTTTAAGACAAAAAAACTGCACTGAGATACTCAGTGCAGTTGAAGTTTTGTTATTGTTCGTTGCTTGATTTAAGACCGAATTTTTTGTTGAATTTCTCAACACGGCCGTCTGCAGATGCGAACTTCTGACGTCCTGTGTAGAACGGGTGTGAATCAGAAGAGATATCTAAACGAATAACCGGGTACTCGTTACCATCTTCCCACTCCATAGTTTCAGAAGAAGTACGTGTAGATCCACTTAAGAATTTAAAATCTGTAGTTGAATCTAAAAAGATTACTTTTTTGTATTCAGGATGAATTCCTTGTTTCATAATTGTCAGCTCCTTTGCCCTGGACCATCTGGAACAGAGTTATTTGTGGCTATCACCACGCATTACTTTGCCATTATACATTCTCACAGTGTAAAAAGCAATATCTGTGAAGAAATTTATATTACAGGTTTCCCTGTTTTCTGAGAACTGATCATGCGGTCTCTAAGCACATCGAAGAACTCTTCGTTTGTTTTCGTCGTTTTTAAAATTCTCAGGAAACGTTCTGTAAAGTCCGAAGAATCCGTGAACAGATTTCTAAGCTGCCATAAAATTTCAAGCTCTTTCTTATCGAGCAGCAGCTCTTCTTTACGCGTGCTTGAACGCCTGATATCGATTGCCGGGTAAATGCGGCGCTCGCTTAAATTACGGTCCAGATGAAGCTCCATGTTGCCTGTCCCTTTAAACTCTTCGTAAATTACATCGTCCATACGGCTGCCCGTATCGACTAATGCAGTAGACAGTATCGTCAGGCTCCCGCCTGCTTCAATATTACGCGCTGCACCGAAGAAATGCTTCGGACGGTGCAGACTCGCCGGATCAAGTCCGCCGGACAATGTGCGGCCGGATGCCGGAATAACAAGGTTGTATGCACGTGCAAGACGGGTAATGGAGTCCATTAAAATAATAACATCCTCACCCATTTCAACGAGACGCTTCGCACGTTCCAGCAGCAGCTCCGCCACTTTAACGTGGTGCTGAGGCGGCTCATCGAAAGTCGAATGTACAACATCAGCCTGTTCAACAGAACGTTCAAGGTCTGTAACTTCTTCCGGACGTTCGCCGATTAACAGGATAAAAAGCTTTACGTTCGGATGGTTCGTCGTAATTGCCTGAGCAATTTCTTTTAAGAGTGATGTTTTACCGGCTTTCGGAGGTGCAACAATCATGCCGCGCTGTCCGAAACCGATCGGCGTCACTAAATCCATAATACGCGTCGACATATCAGCCGGCTCGTTTTCTAGACGGATACGCTCATCCGGATATAACGGTGTTAAAGCTTGGAAATGCGGACGCTTTTTAACTTCTTCAGCGTTATGGTCGTTAATAAAGTCGACCTGCAGGAGACCGTAATATTTCTCGTTTTCTTTAGGCTTGCGGACTTTACCTGTAACTTTGTCCCCTTTTTTCAGTTCGAAACGGCGAATCTGCGATGCAGAAATATAAATATCTTTCTCACCTTTCGAATAGTTAACTGTACGGAGAAAACCGTAGCCGTCCTGCTGGATATCATCCAGGATACCCTCCATATAATAATTGCCGTCTTTCTCCATTTCAGCTTCCAGAATCGCAAGGACCAATTCTTTCTTATTTAATTTGCTGTAGTTCGACAGACGTAAACTTTTCGCACGTTCTGTTAATGCTTTCGTCGTATTATTTTTATACAACGCATCAAATGTTTCATATTTCATATCCTGTGTCTTTGGTTTATCAGACAATATTTCCACTTCCCAATACTGATTTTATTAATTTTTATCATTCTTTTTTACATATTTTCCGGAATATTTTTAGAAATTGCGCTGGAGCTGCGGAATTAATTCTCCATGGGAGCATGAAGCTGAAGTTTTTTTAAAAGGCATACATATATTACATCCGGAGCACAGTCGATGTCAAAGAAAACCTGCCGGAATGAGACTGAGCGTGCCGCCGTCGTTTCACGGTGGCACGCTAGTTCTGATTCCAGCCTGGCAATAT
>DAIPYL010000007.1:21838-45659 GCA_036782755.1 Jeotgalicoccus sp.
CGTGCCGCCGTCGTTTCACGGTGGCACGCTAGTTCTGATTCCAGCCTGGCAATATTACTTATCAACAACCATGTTCGGTTTCTTCTTCAAACTGTGACGACTGTTCACAAACCGCACAGTCCCTGACTTTGCACGCATAACGACTGATGACGTTTCAGCAAAACCGCTCTTGAACTGCACACCTTTCATCAGTTCGCCGTCGGTAACTGCAGTCGCTGCAAAAATTGCATCGTCACCGCTGACCAGATCTTCCAGTTCAAGTTTGCCGTTTGGATTAACACCCATCGCTATGCAGCGGGCACGCTCCTCATTGTTTCTCGGCAGCAGACGCCCTTGAAAATCTCCTTCAAGGGCTTTAATTCCCGCTGCTGCAATCACACCTTCGGGTGCACCGCCGACACCCATTAAAATATCAACGCCCGTCCAGTCAAAGCACGTATTAATCGCCGCACCGACATCACCGTTATCGAACATAATAATACGTGCGCCAAGTGCACGGACCTGATTGATAATTTTCTGGCTGCGTTCGCGTTTAATAATCGTTACCGTAACGTCGCTGACATCTTTATTTTTCGCTTTTGCCACTGCACGGATATTTTCTTCAACAGACATATTTATATCTATAACACCGAGACAGTCCGGTCCGACAGCAATTTTCTGCATATACATGTCAGGTGCGTGCAGCAGGTTTCCTTTATCTGCAACGGCAAGTACTGTCATTGCACCGAAAGTACCTTCTGCAACAGTTGTTGTCCCTTCCAGCGGATCGACTGCAATATCGAGTTCCGGGCCGTCTTTCGTGCCGAGTTCTTCTCCGATATAAAGCATCGGCGCTTCATCAATCTCGCCCTCGCCGATAACTACTCTCCCCTTCATCGGAATCGTTTCAAAGAGACGGCGCATTGCTGTTGTTGCCGCGTCGTCCGCTGAATTTTTCTGACCTTTTCCTGTCCACGCGGCACTTGCCAGCGCAGCTGCTTCAGTCACTCTTACGAGCTCCATCGATAATCCTCTTTCCAAAAATGTTTCCCCCTATATATCCGTGCTGATTTTTCTTAACTATTATAACACAGAGAAAAGACTGGAATTTTTACAAACTCCAGTCTTTGAACATTTAATCTTTTAAAGTTTCACGCCATATATCCGCACCGAGTGCCTCTAATTTCTTAACGATATCAGCATAGCCTCTGTCGATATGATTGACGTTATGAATTGTCGTTACGCCGTCTGCAATCAGACCGGAAATTAAAAGACATGCACCTGCCCGCAGGTCACTTGCATATACTTCCGCACCTTTAAGCTGTGACGGGTAAATTAAAGCACTGCCGCTCTTCTTCTCAATATGAGCATTCATGCGGGACAGTTCATCCACGTGTCTGAATCGTGCCGGATAAATAGTTTCGGTAATTTTACTTACACCATCAGCTAAAAACATAAGCGGCGTAATCGGCTGCTGCAAGTCTGTTGCAAAACCGGGATACACTTGTGTTTTTAACGAAACAGCATTATATTTTCCCGGTTTATTAATTACGACATAGTCATCGCCGATGTCAAGTTCAACACCCATTTCTTCCAGTTTTGCAGACAATGATTCCATGTGTGTCGGGATAATATTATTTACTTTATAATTTTTACCGGCAATTGCTCCGACAATCATATAAGTTCCCGCTTCAATACGGTCAGGAATAATATTATGCGTCGTGCCGTGGAGTTCTTCCACACCTTCGATACGAATTGTATCTGTACCTGCACCTCTAATATTCGCACCCATGTTGTTTAAAAGTGAAGCAACGTCGACGATTTCAGGCTCTTTTGCTACATTTTCCAAAATTGTGCGTCCTTCTGCACAACTTGCTGCGAGCATCATATTAATCGTTGCACCTACTGATACAACATCGAAGAATATTTTTGCGCCAGTCAATTTTTCTGCTGTCAGATACATCGCACCGTGTTCGTTCGTTACTTTGGCACCAAGTGCTTCAAACCCTTTAATGTGCTGATCAATCGGTCTTGGCCCGAGCGGACATCCGCCAGGCAGGCCGATAACACATTTTTTAAAGCGCGAGAGCATTGCCCCCATCATATAATACGATGCGCGTAAAGATTGTACTTTGTTGTTTGACAGCGGCATATTCACTGCGTCTTCTGCATTGACTTCAAGAGTCGTCCCTGACAGATCTGTTTTAATATTCAGGTCGTTTAACAGACTCATCAGCGTTTTAACGTCGCTGATTTCAGGGAGTCCTTCCAGTCTCACTGTACCGCTCGCAGCCATAAGCGAGGCCGGAATCAGTGCAACTGCACTGTTTTTAGCACCGCTGATGTCAACTTGTCCCGTCAATGTACTGCCGCCGCGGACTTTAATTACATCTTCAGCCATATAGAAAGCTCCTTGTCATTTAATTATATGGAGACTACTTATTGTTCCAGTCGTTTAAGAATTGTTCGATACCTTTATCAGTTAAAGGATGCTGCGTTAACGTTTTAATTACTTTGTAAGGAATTGTTGCGATATCAGCACCGCGTACTGCTGCTCCGTGCATGTGGCCGGCGTTGCGGATTGATGCCGCAATAATTTCAGTATCGATATCGTGAATCGCAAAAATAGCAGCGATATCCTCGATTAACTGAAGTCCGTCAAGACCGATATCGTCAAGGCGTCCGATAAACGGCGATACGTAAGTTGCTCCTGCACGTGCCGCTGTAAGCGCCTGTACTGTGTTGAATACTAAAGTAACGTTCGTTTTAATGCCTTCTTCAGAAAGTACTTTAACTGCTTTCATGCCATCTTCAGTCATCGGAATTTTAACGATGATGTGCTCGTGAAGTTTCGCAAGTTCGCGTCCTTCTTCGATCATGCCTTCAGCGTCAAGTGCGATAACTTCACCGCTGACAGGTCCGCCTACAAGTTCACAGATTTCAACAAGTCTGTCGTGAAAAGAAATATCTTTCTCTTTGGCTACTAATGACGGGTTAGTTGTCACACCGCTCAGTACGCCCCACTCGTTTATTTCTTTAATTTCATCCATATTAGCTGTATCTATAAAGTATTTCATCTTGTTTCGTCCTCCAGTATTGTGATATTACTTTCATTATAATTTAAAGCTTCACAAACTGACAATGCTTTACCATTAACAGTTCATTAAAACATTTTAATTATTGCTGTTTTCCTTGCCGCAAAGGTATTTTAACACATATTATTAAAAAAAGACCGCGCTTTTACAACGCAATCTTCTTTTCTTCATTATAATATACCATTATTCTCCTGCAGCTGTCTCTCCCCTGAATCTTTTCAGGAAATCCTGCAGCCGGTTCAATATAATTACTGATCCGGCTCCGGGGAGCTTTATTTATATAGTTAATTATTTAGTTTTCTTCCTGCACTTCTTCGTTCAGACACGCTTTAATTAAACCGCTGAATAACGGGTGCGGACGTGTCGGACGTGACTGGAATTCAGGATGGAACTGAACGCCCACGTAATAAGGGTGATCTTTAAGTTCAACCATTTCCACTAGGCGGCCGTCAGGTGACGTTCCGCTGAAAATCATGCCCGCTTCTTCAAGCTGCTCTTTATATGCATTGTTAAATTCAAAACGGTGACGGTGACGTTCGTCAACTTCGCTCACCTGGTACAGTTCGCGTGCTTTCGTTCCTTCTTTAATTACACATGGGAAACTTCCGAGACGCAGTGTTCCGCCGAGGTCCACAACATCTTTCTGGTCCGGCATTAAGTCGATAATTGCATGCGGTGTATGCTCATCCAGTTCAGATGAGTTTGCACCTGTTAAACCTGCTGCGTTGCGTGCAAATTCAACCGTTGCAAGCTGCATGCCGAGACAGATTCCAAGAACCGGCACCTTGTTTTCACGTGCGTAGTTCAGCGTCAGAATCTTTCCTTCAATACCGCGGTCGCCGAATCCGCCCGGTACTACAATACCGTCAACTTCGCCTAAAATTTCTTTGTAGTTCTGCGGTGTTACATCCTGTGAATTAATCCAGTGAATATCGATATCCGCATGCACTTCATAACCTGCGTGGCGGAGTGATTCTGCTACTGACAGGTATGCATCCTGCAGCTCAACGTATTTGCCGACAAGACCTATTTTAATCGTTTTATCGATTTTGCTTAAGTTGTCGAGCAGATGTTTCCAGTCATCCAGCTGCGCTTCGCCTGTCGCTTCGATGTTCAGGTTTTCAAGTACCAGATCATCCATGTCCTGTGCCTGAAGTGACATTACAAGTTCGTAAATTGTCTCTTCGTCTTTTGCGTTAATAACGCTCTTTTCATCAATATCACAGAACAGTGCAATCTTGTCGCGCAGATCTTCTGTCATCGGGTATTCAGAACGGACAACAATCATATCCGGCTGAATGCCTAAGCCGCGCAGTTCTTTAACGCTGTGCTGAGTCGGTTTTGTTTTCATTTCACCGGCTGCTTTAATATAAGGCAGCAGTGTGCAGTGAATGAACATTACATTATCTTTTCCAAGGTCGCTTCTTAACTGACGGATTGATTCGATAAACGGCAGTGATTCAATATCCCCTGCTGTCCCGCCGATTTCAGTAATAACGATATCCGCTTTTGAAGATTCGCCTGCTTTTTTAATACGTGATTTAATTTCGTTCGTAATGTGCGGGATAACCTGCACAGTTCCGCCGAGGTAGTCTCCGCGGCGTTCTTTTCTGATTACTTCGGAGTATACTTTCCCTGCAGTAACGTTAGAATATTTACTTACATTGATATCTATAAAACGCTCGTAGTGTCCTAAGTCCAAGTCAGTTTCCGCGCCGTCCTCTGTTACAAATACTTCACCGTGCTGATAAGGGCTCATCGTCCCAGGGTCAACGTTTAAGTACGGATCGAATTTCTGAATTGTAATGTTAAATCCTCTGTCTTTTAATAACCGTCCAAGAGATGCAGCTGTAATTCCTTTACCTAATGATGACACTACGCCACCTGTTACAAAGATATATTTTGTCATGTAAGTATCCTCCTGTATAAATAAAAAATAGCTCCCTTTCACCATCGTGAAAAGGAGCCCGTTTGCCAGTCCCTGTTTAAGGGAGCCCAAATAAAATACTATCACTTTCAAAAGAAAAGTCAATTAAAAATTAGTAAGCATCTGCTTCGTCGTCGTAATCATCCTCGAGTTTCTCTTTTTCATCAAACGCGATTTCATCGTCAGCCTTTTTGCTGTCGATTTCTTCTTCTTCATCGTCACCGTGCAGCGTATCGTCGATTTCTTCCTGTTCTTCACCTAATTCTTTTGCACCCGGGTAGTCTGCATCGACTTCTTCTTCGATGTACTCTTCCTCTGCTGCGATTTCAATTTTGTGAATTGTCGGTGCAATCTTATTGCTGATATCGTCCACTGCATACCATTCGCGGAGACCCCATACACCGTCATCGGTGCTCAGGAAGCGTCCGTCAGTGTTTAAGTCCGTGTAGAACTGCAGCACACGGTTTTCAATTTCACCTTCAGTGTAATTGCCGGCCTCTTTAAATTTATCAACCATTTCATAAAGATTTGTTTCTTTACCTTTATCTTCTAAATATATGTGCGACATATCTATAAACGAATGCTCGTCCATCATTTCTTTTGTATAGCTGTCCAGTCTCATTTACGTCATCCTTTCAAGATGTAAATACCTTAGGATATAATACAAATATTTATGCGATGTTTCAAGCTTTATATTAATATCTTACTAATTTCACATAACGGTTCGTGTTTTCAGGATTGTCCATCAGTACAAATCCCGCGTTCGTAAACAGTTTTTCAAATGCCGGGTCCGACACAGTTACCGCCGCAGTATCCACGCCGTCAATCTTTCTTCTGACGACTGTTGCGAATTGGCGCATCGCGCTTTCCGCCACCCCTTCTTCGCGGTGATCTTCATCTACATATATATGTTTAATATCGAGCGTGCCGTTTTTCTGTTCCGCATCGATATGACCAACTTCCTTATCTTCTCGCTTCAATATAATTTTCACTGCAGGCGCTGCTGTCCCTGCATCGACTTCAAGTCTTAAATTAGGCACGTAACTGCGGTTCAGATCGAGATAGTACAAACGCTCTTTACCGATTGGTCCTTCTTCTTTTGTCGCCAGATGCAGAAAACCTGCGCGTTCGTATAAATTCCACGCACCTGCATTTTCGCCGTCAACAACTAAATATAAATGATCGAATGATGAAAAATTTTCCTGCACGTATACCGGCAGATGCTGGGCAACCGCTGTACCGTATCCGTTCCCCTGATACTTTTCATTAATCGATAAAGAACGCACGTAGACGACTTCGTGCGGCGTGTCGTATCCTTCGTGCTGGTAGTGTTTATGAAGTACAAAAAATCCGATGACTTTGCCGTCATCTGTAACGACAACATTCGCAGTGCGGTCTTTGTCATTCAGAGCATCATCCAGCACTTCGATCGGCATGCTCGAATAGATTTGCTGTTTGTCGCTCAATATGTAATTTTCAAGGTGCTCTCTGTCCTGTTCTGTAAATTCCCTAATATTGATTTCCATGTTTTTCTCCCTTTTACCTCTTTTTTGACATCTTATTATAGTTTGCTATTATAGTGCCATACCCCCTCTAGTGACAATTTAGACATTACATTACAACTTTCATTATTTCAGCGTTTTTTGTTGGTATTGTAAGGGTAATAGGAATAAGAAACTATTAATTAATTTAGGAGGAACTCTCTTGACGAATGATGATAATAACACCACGTCAAAGCAAGATACGGATCCGGAAAAACCGGATAAGTTTCATCTGAAACAGCTCGGTACTGTCTTCTGGACATCTACCGCAATAATTCTGGTTGTTTCTGCAATCGCAATGATTATTCCAGATCAGTTCCAAGCCGCCTCGGAAAACGTCTATGCGGTAATCTCACAATACTTCAGCTGGTTCTTCTTACTTGTTGTATTTGGATTTGGAGTATTTCTTTTATTCCTGGCACTTTCGCCATACGGCCGCGTTAAACTCGGCGGCGATAATTCGAAGCCCGAGTTTTCATTCTGGTCATGGATCGGGATGTTATTCTCAAGCGGTCTCGGTGTCGGGTTAGTATTCTACGGTGTTGCCGAACCAATGCAGCACTTTATGACATCACCATTCCTCGGCGGACCTGTTGAATCAGCAGAAGCTGCCAGAGTCGCAATGGGTTATACTTATTTCCACTGGGGTATTTCACAGTGGTCAATCTTCGGTGTCGCAGGTCTCGCAATCGGGTATTTCCAATTCCGTAAAAACCGCGATGGCCTGGTATCGACCGCACTCGAGCCGCTGTTCGGTCTCGATTACAATCAGAAAGCCAGAAAAGCAATAGATATTCTGGCGATTATCGCAACAATTACAGGTATGTCAACATCTGTCGGTTTAGGTATTATGCAAATGGACGGCGGTCTTGATATCGCATTTGGTATCCCGTCAGGTCCCGTAACGCAAATTATTCTGACTGCATTAATGACAGGGTTATTCATCTTCTCGACGATTACCGGTCTTAAACGCGGAATGAAGTTTCTGAGCAGCTTAAATATGATTCTTGCTCTTGTATTAACCGTATTTATTATGGCTGTGGGTCCATTTACATTTATTATGGAAACTATCATTGTAGGTCTCGGTGATTATCTGACAAATTTCGTCGGCTATTCATTACGTCTGCAGCCGTATTCAGGCGAATCCTGGGTTCAGGAATGGACAGTATTCTATTGGGCATGGGTAATCGCATGGAGTCCATTTATTGGTTCATTCGTTGCACGTGTATCACGCGGACGCAGTATTCGTGAATATGTCATGGGTATTTTAATCGTACCGCCGATGCTTTCTTTCCTGTGGGTCGGTGCACTCGGAGGAACGGCAATTTATTCAGATCTTATGAATAATACAAACATTGGGGAAATCGTATTAAACGATCAGACTCAGGCATTGTTCGCATTGTTTGATACCCTGCCTATTTCATGGCTGACGTCAGCAATAGCAATCGTCCTGATTTTTACATTCCTTGTCACATCAGCCGACTCGGCAACGTTTATCGTTGCGGGTATGAGTATCGGAAATACCGATAATCCGCCTACCGGCCTGAAAATTCTTTGGGGACTGCTTCTTGGTCTCCTGACGATTGCACTGATTCTTGCCGGCGGTCTGACTAGTCTGCAGGCAGCATCACTGCTCGCCGGTCTGCCGTTCGCCGCCATTCTCATAATGATGATCGCTTCAGTGTCCAAAGGACTCAGACGAGAGCCGAATGAGGCAATGAAACGTAGACAACGACGCAAAAAGTATTAAAATAGAATTAATGATTAAAATTAAGCAGCGCTCAAAATCATTGAGCGCTGCTTAATATTTCACAACTGTGAGGAGTACAAATATGAAAATAGGAATCGACGCCGGAGGCACACTGATTAAAGTCGCATTGGTAACTGACGAAGGACGGACATTTAAAAAATATCCCGCTGCAGAAATCAATCAGGTCATCGATATGCTGAATAACGAATATGCCGGTGAGGATGTTTATTTAACGGGTGGCAAAGCCGAATACATTCAGGAGAAACTCAATTTCAACGCAACACTTTCCATAGAGTTTGATGCTACATTCCGCGGACTTTCACAGCTGTTAAAAGAAGCAGATATAGACCTGGACCGATACGTTTACTTAAACGTCGGCACCGGAACAAGCTTTCATCAGGCCACACGCGAATCCCAAAAACGTGTCGGCGGCTCCGGAGTCGGCGGCGGTACACTGATCGGACTCAGCTATCTGCTGACGGGCATCGGTGATTTCGATACGATTATCGAACGGGCGAAAGATGGAGACCGCGATATCATCGATCTAAAAGTCCACCATATTTATAATGGCAGACCTTCACCGATTCCCGGTGATCTGACTGCCAGCAACTTCGGACATATAATCAACGCACAAAAAAATGCCTCGATCGAAGATCAGCTGATTGCTGTTATCGGACTCGTGGCAGAAACTGTCACTGCAATGGCGATTAATTTAGCCGATGCATTCAAGACGAAAAATATGGTTTTTATTGGTTCGACACTGCTTGATAACACAGTTATGACCGATATTATTTACAGATACAGCGAATTAAAAAATGCCGAGGCCTATGTCGTGCCGGACGGCGAATACAGCGGTGCACTCGGAGCAATCAGCTGAGCGCAATCACTTTCCCGTCGTGATGAATAATTTTCATTTCACGTGAAAAAGTTTCCGCCAGCATTTTTTCATTCACTTCTCTGACAGGCACTTTAACTTCGGTTAAAGTGCCTTTTTTCATACATGTTACTGTATCCGCGTAACTGAGTGCGAGATTCAAATCATGCATCGCCATAATTATTACTTTTTCTGAACTTAACTGTTTAAGCCAGTTCATGACCAGATGCTGGTAATTAATATCGAGTCCCTGCTCGATTTCATCGAACATCATTACAGGCTTATCTTCAAGATGCAGCTGTGCGCACAGCGCCCGTTTAAATTCACCGCCGCTTAAATTGTCAGCTGCTGTATTTCTGAACTGCTCCAGTCCAAATTCTTTTAAAGTACCGTTAACATCTTTTTTCGGCAGACGTATTGATGCAGTCATTTGAATAAAATCTTCCACAGTAATTTGAAACGGAACATTCTGCTGCGGCAGATAACTGATGTAATCAGCAGTTCTGTCGAGCGGTACACCGTTGTATTCCAATTCCCGTTCAGTAATGACCGGCATATTATAGCCTGTAATTCCGGTGAGAACAGAACTTTTCCCGCTGCCGTTTTCACCGAGCATCACATGAATTCCCGGACCGAATTCCACATCGCTGACTGCTGCGCTGAAACCGCCGTAATAAATACCGAGATTTTTTATATGCAGCATCTTACAATGTTTCACCATTCAGGATGACTTTAACATCGATATTCGCAACGAGTGAATGTACCGCAGAACAATATTTATCTTTCGACAGATCCGCAGCACGCTGCGCCTGTTTTGCAGTAATATCCCCATCGATTAAAATATTCATCGTAATATGTTTATAGTATTTCGGTTCCGTATCTGCACGATCGCCGTCCGCTTCAATTTCTAGCTTCGTTACTTTATCCATATGATGTCTTAAAATCACTCCGATATCGATGGCCATACAGCCTGCCGCACCGTGCAGCACCATTTCCATCGGTGACGGTGCTGATGCATCCCCGCCTGCCGCTTCGTTCGCATCCATTGCGACTGTGTATCCCGTTGTTTCACCTGTTGATTCAAATTTTAATTTACCCTGCCAGTTTAATTTAACTTTCATGCCGTTTCCTCCCGTATTGAATTATTTTGCTGCTGCCTCATCGTATGCTTCAAGCGCCTTGCCGCCGTAAACACTTGCCGGACCGCCGCCCATAACGATGCACACCGCAACAATATCGCTGATTTCTTCGCGTGTTGCACCAAGTTTAACGAGCTTATTCACATGGTTGCCGATGCAGCCTTCGCATTTATCTGCAATCGCATAAGTTAATGCGGCGTATTCTTTTGTTTTCTCATCCAGAGCATTGGCTTTATAGCCTTCCTGCTGAAGTTTCTTAAAGGCTCTCATAAAGTCCGGCTGCTCCTCTTGAATACGTCCCGTATTTTTTTGAGCTCTCTTATTAATCTCTTCAAAATTCCCCATTTAAACACACCATCCCAATATTTTTGTACTAAAAATGCAAAAAGAACCGCTCAGGCGCGATTCTCTTTATCGTTTTCAATTCTTCTCTCTCGATATTTAATTAAGACAGCTGTATACACGATAAATAAAACTGTCATAAATATCCCGATTACTGTGTAGGACAGCGGTGATGTTTCCGTATAGGATGCCATCGTTGAGAAGATGATACCTGCTGTGAATAACGTTAAGAGCAGCGCGTACATCAGTACATGGACAACTTTCATTTAATCACCCAATTTTTAAAAGTATAGTCATTCTTAACGTTATAATATCACTTTAATTAATCAGATAGTTCATTATTTTAAAAAGTTCGCCATATAGACTAAATCTGTATAGCCTTTACTTAATTTTACCTGATTTTTTAATGTTGCTTCTTCTTCGAAGCCGAGTCGTTTATATAATTTAATCGCTCCCGGATTGTTGGCGAAGACAGTTAAAATTACTTTTTCTAATTTTTCATTGCCGCGTGCAAATTCGACAGCCTGCTCCACCATCTGAGTACCTGTGCCTGTGCCTGTGTAGGCTTTCTGCAGGCTGATGCCGAATTGTCCGATATGCTCAAACTTCTTGCGGCGATCCTGGCGGAGGTTCAGCATGCCGACTACTTTATCGCCGTCGACTGCCACGATACCGAGATCATTCGGTCCAAGAGACTTTATCGTCGCCTCTTCCTCTTCAATAGTAATTGTTCTGTTTTCAATTGCTGTTGCCAGCGTATCCGGATTTTCTGCTGTCACTTGTTTTTTATGATCGATAATACTGGCAGCATCTTTCACTTCCATTTTACGAATATCATATGCCATTTGTGCTAACTTCCTTTCTGGATTGACTGTTCATCGTATCAAGTATAGTACATTCAGAAAGGTGTTTTAAATTTTGTGCTTACTTAACGGATAAAAACCGCACCGTATATTAAACCGATAACGATGACGAGGGCCGGATGCACTTTTACTATTTGCAGCAGCACGTACGAAAGTCCGATTAAAAAGACGGTGTGGAATGTGCCGGATACTTCCAATGAACTGAACAGGAAGTCGAATACGATTACGCCGAGCAATATCGCAATAACCGGACGGATTAACAGTGTCAGCGTCTTGAATTTGTTCGTTCCTTTCAGCTTATAGAGCACTGCAGCGAGGAAAATCATTAAGAGAAGTGACGGCAGCACACTTGCCGATATCGCAACGATACTGCCGAATACACCGCCAGCTTCATAACCGATATAAGCGCCCATCTTCGTTAGAATAGGACCCGGCAGCGCGTTGCCAAGTGCAAGTACTTCGGCAAATTCCGCTGTAGTCATCCACTCATATGTACCGACAACTTCACGCTCAACGAGCGGTATTGAAGACGGTCCGCCGCCGTAGCCGAGTATACCGGGAATTAAAAATGCTAAAAATATTTCCAGATAAATCATGAGTCACCTGCTTTTCTGCCGCTTTTCTGAAGCAGGCTGAATACTATAATAATACCGATTACTGCCGCCGGGTGAATGTTCAGTACTTCAAGCACGATAAGCATACCAAGCGTAAACGGAATTAAAAACTTCCATGTCGACGCGTTTTTTGCCGTCTTCATAAACTCCACAGTGAGCACTGCCAGCATAACCAGCACGACCGGTACCACACCGGCGCTCATTCCCTGCACCCACGCGAGATCCTTAAACTCTGAAAACAGGGTTAACAGCACTGTCATTAATACTGCTGTCGGCAGGATAATCGCACCGAGTGCAGTAATAATGCCTGCCCACCCTTTCAGCTGATAGCCGATATGCCCTGCAAGCTTTGTTATAATCGGTCCGGGCAGCACGTTCGCAATGGCGAGCGTATCCTGGAAGTCTTCATTGGTCATCCAGCCGTATTTGTCGACAACCTCTATTTTAACGAGCGGAATAGATGACGGACCGCCGCCGAAACCGAGTACGCCTACTCTGAAAAACACCATAAATATTTTAAAATGCATGAACTTCACCTTCCGCTATGTAAAAAGTGGATGGTAGTTATACCAGCCACTTTGTGTTCTATACTGCTTTGCCGCAGCATTTTTTATATTTTTTGCCGCTGCCGCATGGACAAGGGTCGTTGCGTCCGACTTTAACTTCTTTGACAATTGTTTTCTGTCCAAGATCCGCTTCGCTCTTTCCGCGGTACTGGAAGTGTCTTGTCTGTCTGACCACATCCCGGATCAGTTCGAAGAATTCATCTTCTTCTGATGCCGATTCAAACGCATGGCCGAGATTTTTTATTTCCCCGGAAATATCTTCGCGCTTACGTCCGCTGATGACCATGCGGAGCACGTGGAGATACAATTCATAATCCGATGCCACATCCGTATTCAGATTTTCAGACACCCACTTCTTCAAAGATTCATGGGCTGCTGATTCATCGATATATCCCGGATTGCTGAATTTAATGAACTTGCCGAATTCCGGTTCATAATATTTATATTTCTGCTGGGTGTTACGGATAATCTCATATTGCTCATTCGTCATATCATCGATAATGAACTCCTGGTTCTGCTCGTTTACCGTAATAACGTAAGGCGAGCGGTTGACCAGGTCCACCACTTCTTCAATCGTAACGTCCATCCCGTAATATTTTTTAAATAAATGAACGATCTGCTTAAACTCCACGACACCGTACAAATGCAGTGCAGAACGTATTAAATTCAGCTGACGCTGAACCGCCGTCCGTGCTTCGCGGTTTTTTTCAGTATCGACTGTCTCAAACTTCCCGAGCACTTCTTCCAGTATAAAGAAATTGTCTTCTTCGTTCAGAGATTCATAAGCGAGCCCCATTATATATAAACCGTAGACGTCTGTCAGGCTGAGATTCTCACCGGTTTCTCTGTCTTTTGCTCCCCGCTGCCAGCTGTCGAGCGCTGCATCATCACTGTAAAGATATGCGTATTCAAGTACTTCCTCATTCAGCAGGTTATTAGAGATTCTTTCTATAAGTTCGTCTCTCCCGAGCGCTTTTTCGTCAGTTACCCCGGTATTAACCGCAAGCTGGTAAAGGTCTTCCAAATCATACTTTTTTAAATAAGCTGCAGTGTTTGTCATATATAACGACTCCTTTACTGAACTGTTGATAATGTAATTTTATCATATATGCCGTAATATGCTAAAATTTAAGCAGAAGCACCACACTAAAATATAAACTGAAGATAGGAGCTTTTATAAATTATGAAGGCAATTGCTCTGGATTTGGATGGGACAGTTTTAAATAATGCCGGTGAATTCCCGGATTCCCTTAAAGAAACTTTACAGGCGGTTCACGATAAAGGGATTAAAATTATTATCGCTACCGGACGTTCACTGCCGATGATACATACGAAAGTCCCGCACGATGTGCCTGTTGACGGCTACGTCGGGGCAAGCGGCATGACTGTGCACCATGGTGATAAGCTGCTGTCGCGTACTGCGTTTACAAAAGAACAGGTTGAATTCGTACTCTCACAAGTTCGTGAACATGAGATGTACTACGAAATGACAACGAGCGAACACGGCGGCCCATATACATTTAAGGAAGATCGCGGTTACGCTGAAAAAGATCTTGCACAGACACCGGATGCGACTGTGCTGGAATATGAAAATATCGGTACTGCAAAAACACTGAACAGTACCGAACAGTGGGTTGACGCAGACGATATTGACCGTTCTGATATTATAAAATTTTACTTTTTCTCGAACAGTAAAGACAAGCTTGAAAACTGGGCTTCACTGCTCCATAAAAAATTTACAACTGCTGACGGATATCAGATATACCGCACATCGGATCACAACTCTGAAATCATGGTTTACGGCACTGATAAAGGTACCGGCTTAGTAACTCTTCTTGAAGAGATGAATCTTTCCATCGGTGACGTCCATGCATTCGGTGATTCAATGAATGACATTCCGATGTTTAAAATTGCCGGCAAGTCAACAGCGATGGCAAATGGCCGGGAAGACGTTAAAGCAATCGCTGATGACGTGACTGAATTCAGCTGTGACGCAGACGGCCTTGAACGTTATTTAAGAAAACATTATTTATAATAATTTATCCTCATCCCTTATGGATTTTTTGATCGGCATGTACCAGATGTGCCCTTCCATTAATTCCATAGGGGATATTTCATGTGCGCCGTCAGTTAATTTAATGCTGACTTTTGCACCTTTGTTTTCAAGTTTGTTCTTAAGTGTATAAGCCTCGCCAGCTGTCGCGACCATGTCCTGTGCACCGGCTGTCAGAAGCACTTCCGTATCAAACAGCATGCTCTTTCCTATTGTGTCGCTGCGGTATGCGCTGTGCATCAGCATTGCGCCTTTTACATTCAAATCGTAATTCAACAGCAGATACGCTCCGATATTCGCACCGTTGGAATACCCGATTAAAACAGCTTTTTCGAGTTCGAAATTATATTCCGCACTCAATTTTTTAAGTTCAGCGTAAATTTTATCGCCTTCTTCTTTTAAGCTTTCCTCATCGTACTGTTTCGGAGTTAAACGTTTAAAAAACCTAGTCTGGCCATTCTCATCGACATCTCCTCTGAGACTTAAAATATTCGCCTCACTGTTAACTGTCGTCGCAACATCCAGAAGATCCGTCTCGCGTCCGCCTGTACCGTGAAATAATATGAGTGTTTCTTTGGCATTTTCTTTTCTCGATTTAATGTACAAATGTTTCATGGCAAGTCCTCCTAATAGAGATACATATACTTGTATTATATAATAACATTAAAGAGATTAAAGGAGGACACACTGTGAGCGCATACGGCATTCATCATGTATCGGCAATTACGAAAGATATTATTGAAAACCATGATTTCTTTACAGAGTTTCTCGGACACAGACTGGTTAAGAAAACAGTCAATCAGGACAGTACTGATATGTATCATTTATTTTACAGTGATTATAAAGGCACGCCGGGGACGGATGTCACATTTTTTGAAATTGGTCTGGCACCGAAATTTACACCGGGAACAAATTCCATTTCCCGTACCTTTTTAAGAGTGCCTACCGCAGAGGCAATTGAGTATTTCCGAAAGCGCATGGATGAACGCGGCGTGTATCATGAAGGTATTATCGATTACTTCGGAGAAACGATGATGAAGTTCTCGGACGAGGAAGGACAGCGCTTTGCGCTCGTTGCAGATCCTGAATACAATGATTCGGAACCATATGCAGGCGGCGGTACAATCCCCGCTGAATATGCAATAACCGCGATATTCGGTGTCGAGCTGACCGTACAGTATTTAAAACCAATGGTTCAGTTTTTACAAATGCTCGGCGGTGAATACATTGGCGACATCGACAACGATACAGAAGCACGCGTCCGCTTCGGTCAGGACTCCGTCTTCGTTGTGGAATCGCGTACGACCAATGTCGAGAAACAGGGCTACGGCAGTGTGCATCATTTCGCACTCCGCGTCAAAGATGAAGCGGATCTGAAAGCAATTCAGGAACGAGTTACAAGAGACAAATGGCGAAGTTCCGGAATTGTCGACCGTCACTACTTTAAAGCACTGTACATCAGCGCTGTCGGCAATATTACGGTGGAAATCTCAACAGATACACCCGGATTCACAGTCGATGAACCACTTGAAACATTGGGTGAAAACCTGTCACTGCCGCCATTTTTAGAAGAAGACCGGGACTTTATCGAAATGAGACTGCACCCATTAAATTAATCTATTAAAAATAATATTGCCTGAAAGTACAGAAGACATGAAGAGTTATTCATATCAGTTCACAACAAAAAACGCACTTGACTCCTTGGGGAACAACATCAGCGTAAGACTGCAGGCTTACGCGATGCCCCAGGAAAGCAAGTGCGTTTTTTATTTAAGAGTATAAACTAAAAGCTTTACTCATTTATTCCACTTCAGGAATTTCTATTTCTTCCACTTGGTTGAACGTATCAAATATTGCGTTACCGTCCAGTTCAAATGTTCCGTGTGTATCTGTACCGACTGCCTCAAATTTTATTTCTTCAATCAGCTTACTCTCTTTATCCACTGTAATTTCTACTGTTGAATCAACGTTTTCGATATGCATTTCACCGAAGTTAACCTGCGCTAATGATTCAAGCGTTTCATATATATCGGTGCGGCGGCCGTTATATGTATAAACTGCTTTATCATCATGCTCTTGTCTTTCCATATGCGTTGCCATTTCCGCAAAGGATGCCGCTGCATTGCCATAGGTGACACGGTACAGTACATTCACATCTACCGACTCGCTGACATCAATCCATTCCGAGCTGTTTTTATAGTATATTTTACCATCTTTTGAAATTGTCCGATCTTCTCCTGATTCTCTGAGCAGCAGCTGAAGCGGATGGCTGTTTATATAAAACACTTCCACAGTGTGTTCGCGCGGTTCCATCCCATCCAATGCTGCCGAAATATTCAATTCTGTTCTGTAACTCTCTATCTCGTCTGCTTTTTCGACAATTTCCGCGAGCTTGTCATCCTCAATTTTCTGTTCATCTATATTCTCTATATCAGCCGGCTCGGCCGCAGAAGTATCTTTTTCTGCCGGTGCTCTATTTGTGTTTTCTGCAAATTCTTCATCGGTTGCTGCGACATTTGTTTCTTCAGAGACAGCTTCATTGCCGCTCTCAATTTCCGTATCCTGGCACGCTGCCAGAATACCTGTCACTGCCAATAATAAGCCAAAGTTTTTTAAATATCGCATGACTCATTCCCCTTACACTAAAATCTTTCTAAATCGTAACATGGAGTTATCTTTATATCTAACGATAAGCTAATCATCGATCAGCTTGATTTTCTCCTTAGGGCGGCGCGGCCGTGATGATTTAAAACGCAGCAGCGTATAAAGAATCAGTCCTGTCCAGATAAATGCATATGCGATTTTATGTGTAGCTGTAAATGCTTCCCCGTAGAGGAATATCCCGATAATCAGCATCAGTGTCGGACCGATATACTGCAGTAGTCCGGTCAGTGATAATGGAATACGCGTTGCACCAAGTGCAAACAGCAGCAGCGGGATTGCCGTAACGACACCAGTCCCCATCGTAAATGCCGTATCTCTGTTCAGACCGAAATCCAGCGTATTCATACCTGTCGCGTTCAAATATATAATGTACAGAAGCGCAGCCGGTGCAAGCACTGCCGTCTCCACCGCGAGAGCATATGTGGCGTCGATGTTTATCGTTTTTTTAATCAGCCCGTACACTCCGAAAGTTACTGCCAGTGTCAATGCGAGCCATGGAATATGACCGACGCCGAGTGTCATGTAAATTACGCCGAGCGAAACGATAAAAATCGCCAGCCATTCACCTTTTGAAAAGCGTTCTTTCAGAATGAAAAATGCGAGCAGAATACTGACAAACGGATTGATATAATACCCGAGACCCGCTTCCAGTATATGTCCTTCGTTAACAGCGAGTATGTATGTCAGCCAGTTGACCGAAATGATAATTGATGCCGCGATCAGGCTCAGTGCTTTCTTTCTGTCGCTGAAAATAAATGTTAGATTCGTTTTTAAATACTGCCATCTGCCCGTAAACATTATATACAGCACCATAAAAATAAAGGACCAGAAGATACGGTGCGCTATAATCTCAAACGGTGAAACCGTCTCAATCTGACGCCAGTATATCGGCAGCACTCCCCATATTATGTAGGCACCTGTGACGAACAGTATGCCTTTACTTTTTTCGGACATTCACTCACCCACAATTCTGTTTATGTATAGATTAATTCTAACGCTGAAATTGAATTATGCAAATATTTAAACCATTATAAAACCGCCGGATGCTTTGTCCGGCGGTTCATTTAAATTTTACTGCAAATCAGGGTTTTTATCATTATAAACCGGTGCTGATTCCTGATAATGCATCTCATTTTTACGATCCAGCGACTCGCGGCCGACGAAATAATACGCCGCGATTGAACCTATAATCAGATACGTAATCCAAATACTCACTATGATTGATATAATCATTCCTGTAATAACGACTACCGTAAGAAGTGCTGGTGAGTCCATCAGGAACACAGACGCCACAGCAATACTAATCATAACCGCAAACATAATCACAGTCATCAGAATATACAGGAGCAGGCTGCTGAAGAATAATTTAACCATGCTCGCATCCGAATTGAATAATACATTCCAAGCGACTTTCAGCTTATCGACAGTAGGTATTTTCGGTTCATCGATATAGACCATGAACACAACTGCGAAATATATATACAGAATAATGTACGGAATATACGACACAATCATAACGATCAGGAACAGGACAGCCGCTGCTGCAATCAGCGCAATTGATGTACCTGTCATCGCTGCATTCGGTTCTTCTAAAAGCATGCCAAGCGGCATAAGCGGAATAAAGACGATTGTCATCAGCAGATTAACGATAAATCCAATAATCAGTGACAGCACAAAATTTAAGACAAAAACGAGCAGTGCAATTTTAATCAGTTTTGAATAGTTGCCGTTTTTAAAAACTTTGTAGGCTTCACCGAATGAAAAATCGATTCCCTTATACGCACTCGCAAAATAGCGCAGTATTCCGACCATAACCGGATAAACCACAAAAATCATAACCAGGAAAAAGATAAGCATCAATGCGAGCATCCATATTCCCATCGTTACGCCAACCGCTTCACCGCTAATATCCGTCATCGTTAATAACAGCGGAAGCATCATTGCACCAAATATAATGCCCAGCGGCAGGATTACGCATAAAATAAACTGGAGTATCGTAAATCCGATTACTTTTCCATGCTGGCCGGCAGCATTTTGCCTGTACAGTGAAACATACTTAAACATATTTTTGACCCGCTCCTTTTTTAATATGTACCCGCTTTCAATTATACACATACATTTTTAAGAAAAAAAATACTCTCTCTATATCTTTTGCATAAAATAGTTGAGCATGTTAAACTACTTTTGCTCACAAAAAAGTTAACGAAAGGAATGACCTTAAAGTGCCGGCTAAAGATGAGTCGATTATCAACCTTACCCACATTTTCGGCTACGGGTATGCACACGTTTTTTCGGAAGTCACCGAATCAGTCAGAAAAATGCATATTTCAAAAGAACAGATGGCAATTATTGAATATCTCCATCTTCATAAAGAAGCCACTCCGACCGAGCTGTCCGCAGAACTGAATGTACATAAAAGTTCCATTGCACACGCCCTCCGGAAGCTCAGTTTAAAAAAGCTGATTACTTCTCAGAAAAATAAGCTGACAAATGATAAGCGTTCGAAGCTTATTTCACTGACCCCTGCCGCTGCAGAGCTGGTCGATGAGTTTATCAGCAACATTCGAAACGTCATTGGCGCGCATGTTAAAGAGCTTTCAGAGGAAGATTCAGAAGCTCTGCTCAACGCAACACGGACGATTATTAAAACTATAAATATAGATGGAGGATTATATAATGAAACACGTGCTTAAATTCAAATGGCCGATTACCGCACTGATGATTATATTAGCGATTGTGTCATTTATTATTTCACCCAACCTGACTCAGCTCGCTGCCGAGAAAGGTGATGTTCAGCTCCCTGACAATATGCCGAGCGAACAGGCCCGCCAGTTCCTGGAGGAGCATAACCAGGATATTGAAATGATGTCGGTTGTTCTGGAATTTGATGACAATCCGTCAGAGCATCAGGAAGAAATTGAAACTTATATAGAAGAACTTGATGGTCTGGATTACACGGACAACGTGATTAATCCTTTTACATTCAATGACGATATGCAGGAAAACTTTATTAATGAAGACTCCGGAGTCATTATGATTCCGCTTGAATATACAGGCGAAGCGCCTGAAATTCTAAATAACGCAGATGAAATTGAAAGTCTGAATAATACGGATGCGGAAATTTCAACAACATCCAATGAAATGATTCAGCGCACGCTTGAAGAAGATGCCATGAACGGTGTCCGTACGACAGAAATATTTACGATTGCGATTATCGTTATCGTACTGCTCGTTATGTTCCGTTCAGTCGTGACACCATTCGTGCCGCTTGCAGCAGTTGGTATCGCCTATCTAATCGGCCAGTCATTTGTCGGCTGGTTCGTAGAATGGTTCGGATTCCCGATATCACCGCAGACACAGAGTTTTCTTATCGTAATACTGTTCGGTATCGGAACCGACTATGTCATTCTCTTACTAAACAGATTTAAAGAAGAACTTGAACACCACGATAAAAACCAGGCCGTCATCAATACATTCCAAACAGCCGGCAAAACGGTATTTATCAGCGGTATTTCAGGTGCTATTCTTTTCGGAGTACTCTATTTTGCAAACTTTGAAATTTATCGTTCGGCAGTCGGCGTGGCAATCGGTATTCTTGCCCTGCTCCTGTCACTGTTTACAGTATTGCCGACACTGATGTCACTGCTCGGAAAATATATTTTCTGGCCAAGCAAACAGACCTCAGGTTCAGGCGAAAGCAAAATCTGGACGCCGCTCGGTATGCTGTCACTTAAATATCCGACACGCGTTATTTTCTCGGTAGTTGCAGTACTGATTGCATTAATTTACTTCTACGATGATGAAGTGCACTACGATTCATTGGCTGAACTCGACGATTCATATTCTGCAGTACATGCAGTAAATGTAATCAGCGACAGCTTTGATGCAGGATCAACATTCCCGGTTGAAGTGATTTTTACAAACGGTGAAGACCTTGTTACAGAAGATGGACTGTCCCGTCTTGAATCAGTAGCTGAATCAGTATCACAGCTTGACGGTGTAACTGAAGTGCAGACACTGACTCGTCCAATTGGAGATAAAATGGATGAGCTGACTGTGTCATACCAGCTTGGTGAAGCAAATTCAGGAATGACTGAAATCCAGGACGGACTGACTGAAATGTCTGCTGCACTGTCAGATATTAATGAACAGCTGACAAACGCAGATACAGCATCAGGTGATTTATCTGAACTGGAAACAGGCGTTAATGAAATTGCTGCAGGTATTGACGGTGTGAACCAGTATCTCGCAGCAACAGGAGATGCACAAGGCGCTGCAGTTCAGCTCCAGCAATTGTCACAGGGCGCCGGACAGCTGAGCCAGGGAGTATCTCAGGCAAACACTGAAATAGAAAGGATGTCGGCTGAAGCTGCTGCACAAATGGAAGAACTTGCTGCAGGACTTGGTGAAATGTCTTCAGGTATTGAAGATATTAATGAAGGACTGACAGGCATCAGTAATTTAATGACTTCATTTGAAGAAAATGAAGCCGTTGATTCGACAGGAATTAACGTTCCTTCGGAAATACTTGAAAACGAAGACTTTGAAACAGCAATCGACCAGTATTCATTTGCTGACGGCGAAGCTGTGAAGATGAATGTAGTTCTTTCAGTAGACCCTTACAGCAACGAAGCACTTGGAGTACTCAATGACATTGAACAAGCTGTAGACGGTGAACTGACACGACTTGACCGCCCTGATACAGAAGCATACTTCTCTGGCGTAACGAGCATGAACAGAGACCTTGATACAGTTACAAGCGATGACTACACAAACGTTGTAATACTGTTTATCGTGACACTATTTGTAATTCTGACTGTTCTGTTCAGATCACTGGTACTGCCTGTACTGATGATTGGTTCGATTTTCATTACGTACTTTGCATCGATGACGATCTCGCAGTGGATTCTGTCGATGTTCGGTATTGATCAATTGAACTGGGCTGTACCATTCTTCAGTTTAATTATCTTTGTCGCACTCGGTATTGATTACTCGATATTCATTATCGACCGCTTCAGAGAAGAAGTGAAATACCGTACGATCCGAGATGCGATTGAAACATCAATCCGCCGCATGGGTACTGTTGTTATTACCGCAGTAATTATTCTGACAGGTACGTTCGCAGCATTATATCCATCGGGAATCGCAATACTCGTACAGGTAACGAGCGTTATTATATTTGCACTTCTGTTCTACGCATTTATCGTGCTGCCGCTCTTAGTGCCGGCTATGATTGTCACGCTGAAACGAGGCAACTGGTGGCCGCTCAGAATGCCTGGCGGCAAAGCCCGTGAAGACCGTCTCGACGACAAATAACAGCGATTAAAAACAATAAAAAACGGGTATAAAGGAATATACGAATTTAAACAGAAAGAGAGGCTGACTATATGCCAGGAATAAAGAATTCAGGAATAGCTGCTGTACTCAGCTTTTTCATTACCGGTCTCGGCCAGATTTATAACGGGCAGATATTTAAAGGTATTTTGCTCATTATCATACAGGTAATCAACGGTTTGCTTATGTATCTTTTAATCGGATTCATTACATTCCCGATTGTATGGCTGTACGGGGTTGTAAACGCCTATCGGCATGCCGAACGTGTAAACCGGAGAATATATAACACGCACAGGTAAATGACTTCAGGGGCTGGACTTCCAGCCCTATTTATTTTGCTGGATACAAGATAATGATATAATAGAAATAACTTATAAAGGATGTGAAAATATGGGCTGGGAATTTATAGCATTTTTCTTCGGAGCCGCTGCACTCGGGATATTTATCCTGTTCGTGATATTTATAATCGGTCTTCTGAAATGGCTGCTGCAGGGATACTTCCTGTACAGAGTCGCGGATATTAAATCATACCATCTGCCATGGCTTGCCTTTATTCCGTTCGGAACATTTTATATCGGCGGACAAGGCTACGACGGAAACATTTTAAAGAAAGGATCATTTGATCCAAAACATATCGGTCTCGCATTTGCGATCGCAGGACTTGTCCTGTATATGATGGGACTGTCCATCGGTGACCTTGTTATCACGTATCTGCTGATGGAATCCGTTGCATTTATCGGAATCTTTACAGCATATGCAAAACAGCCGGTTATCGGAGTACTGCTTGCACTGTTAAACGTTGTTACTGCAGGACTCGCTGCAATTGTTATCCTCTTCCTCTACAGCCGCAAATTAAAAGAAGAATTTGACGGTACAGGAATTTTCGGAGAAGACGATTTAAGAGGCGCCGGTCAGAATTATGATGACGGTTCACGCCCCTCACATCCAAACGACCCGAATTTAAATCGGGATATTTAAATTATATTGAATCCGGACTCTTCATGAGTCCGGATTTTTTGTGTTCATATTAGCACCCTCGACTGCTTACTCAATCAATGGACACACTTCTTTGAACGACTA
>DAIPYL010000007.1:45759-49625 GCA_036782755.1 Jeotgalicoccus sp.
ATAATTATATTAGTTAATTGGCTGTCCGCCTGTAACACCGTAGACCTGACCCGTCGTGAAACTTGATTCCGCACTTGCCAAGTGCACGTATGTCGCTGCCAGCTCTACAGGCTGGCCGGCACGGCCGAGATATGAATCCTGACCAAATTCAGGAAGTGCTTCCTGCAGCTGGCCGCCTGAGATTTGAATCGGTGTCCAGATTGGACCCGGCGCAACACCGTTTAAACGGATACCTTTATCCATAAAGTGCTTCGCCTGTGATTTAATTAAGTTTGTCTGCGCTGCTTTAGTCATCGCATAGTCAGCGATGTGAGCTGATGGTGAGAATGACTGAATTGAAGTTGTAATAATAATACTTGAACCTTCAGGCATTAATTTTTCAGCTTCCTGCATTTGCAGCACAGGTGCTACGACGTTAATTTTATAAGTCGTTTCCAGATGTTCTGCAGTATAGTCAGCGAATTTCTCAACTGCCTGCTGCATCGACGCATTCAGTACGAGTATATCAAGACCGCCGAGTGCTTCATGGGCATCATGAATAAGCTGTCTTGCGAATTTTTCATCGCGCAGATCGCCCGGTAACAGATAGGCTTTCTGCCCTGCATCCTCGATAACTTTTTTCACTTCTTCAGCATCCGCCTGTTCGTCTTCCATATAGTTAATTGCAACATCTGCGCCTTCTTTAGCATATGCAATTGCTGCTGCACGGCCGATACCTGAGTCACCGCCTGTAACTAAAGCTTTTCTGCCAGATAAACGTCCAGTGCCTTTATATGTTTCTTCTCCACAGTCGGGAATTTGCTTCATCTCTTTTTGAACACCGGGATACTCCTGTTTCTGCTTATCATAATCTCCAGTATAAAATTCGTTTCTTGGATCTTTAGGTGATGTCATAATTAATATCCTCCTTCAGAATTGTATGCTATATACAATTCCACGCACTGAAGAATTTAAACATAATTTTATTTGGAAGGGACGTTTAAAATTGCCTGGTACAGAACATCTGCACCTGTTTCCATACGGTCGCGGTTAAACGTCATATCTGGATGATGGAGTCCAGGTGTTAAATCACAGCCAAGTCCCAGCATCGCGCCTTTCAGTTCAGGATATTGGACTGTGTAGTTATGGAAATCATCTCCCCCGCTCGTCACGAGCGGATCCAGCAGGTACTCTTCGCCTACAGTATCGATGATTGCAGTACGAAATACTTCAATTGCTTCATCATTACTTTCACTTGCGACCATGCTCGACACTTCAAGATCTTCAATTTTCACATCATAAAACTCTTCGATATATTTTAAAATATTGTGGACGCGCGATTTCAATTCATCCATTGCTTCATTCGTCTGTGCACGCACATCAATTCCGCACTCCGCAGAGCCAGGAATAATGTTCAGTGATTTCGAACCCGCCATAAACTTTGTCATTTTCGCACTCGACGGCACCATTGGATTGATGTGGATTTTCGACAGCATATTCACGATATCTGTACCGACTTCAATCGCGTTGTGATTTAAATGCGGACGTGCGCCGTGCGCATCGTTCCCGACAATTTTAAATTCAAATGAACCGGCAGAACCGTGTTCAATACTTGGCGATAAATAACCGTCTGCCGCTTCTTCGATTGGACGCAGGTGAATGCCGAACATATAATCAAGCGGCTCGATAACGCCCTCTTTCAGTACATCCAGCGCACCTGTGCCCACTTCTTCAGCAGGCTGGAACACAAAACGCACACCGCGTGTGTTTAATGACTCGTGATCTTTTATCTTCATCATAGCACCTATAACCATCGCGATATGCGAGTCATGACCGCATGAATGGTTCGCCTGCAGTTTGCCGTTTACCCCCTGATAAAGTGCGTCAATATCAGCACGGATTCCGATTAGCGGATAATCCCCGCTCCAGTTGCCGACGTCGCAGTAAAGACCTGTAATATTTTTAAATTTAACAGGCTCAAACCCTTCATCTTTTAAAAGGCCGTATATGTAATCTGTCGTTTTATATTCTTCATTGCTCAATTCAGCGTTCGTATGTACGTGATTGAATATTTCATAAATTTTAGTATTGATCATGGAATCCCTCTTTCAAATCTAACAATTTTAGTATAGTCTAATATATCATACTCTAAATTGTATGAATATTTCAAATTGCAGGAGGTATTTATGTCTAACAACCAGAATACGAATAATAAAAAAAGAAAATTCCAGTTTCCTGATGCTTACGGTATCATGTTCATTTTCTTAATTTTTGCAGCAGCAGCTACATATCTCATTCCTGCCGGTGAATTCGAAACTGAATCATCAGGTGATGGTCCGGATACAATTATCCCTGGGACTTATGAAACAATAGAATCAAATCCAGCTGGTCTTATGGATATATTTTCTTCCATCGTTACAGGGTTGACCAGTACATCAGATTTAATATTCCTCGTCTTAATTATAGGCGGTGTGTTCGGTGTTATTGAAAAAACAGGGGCCATGGATGCGATGATGACAAAAGTCATCAGTCTTACGAAAAACAAAGAATGGTTGCTGATCGCTCTGATTATGTTGATATTCTCTATTTTCGGAACACTGGGAATTATAGTTAACGCAGTTATCGCGTTCATTCCTCTCGGTATCATTCTTGCAAAATCTATGAAAATGGATGCCATTGTCGGTGTATCTATAATATACATCGGCGCTTATACCGGCTTTGCAATGTCTGTTCTGGATCCACTGACTACTGGATTTGCCCAGGAAATCGCGGGGGTTCCACTTTTTTCTGGAGCACCTGAACGTACAGTGATGTTCATCATCTCACTTATTGTCACGATGATGTATGTTATCTGGTACTCAAGAAGAATTAAGAGAAATCAGCACTCAGGTATTCTCGGTGACACACCATTCCCGAAAGACAGTGAAGATACGCAGCTTGGTAAAACTGAAATGACTAAAACTCATGCTTTAGTACTCCTGACTCTGTTAACAGGTATCGCTGTTTATGTTGCAGGTGTATTTGGAGCTTTCGGCGAAACTTGGAGCTTAACTGAAATGGCAGCTGTATTCATCATGATTATGGTGGTCACTACTCTGATTGCCCGTATCGGTGTCAATCAGTCGATACAGGAATTTATTAAAGGTGCAAATTCCGTATTATACGGTGCACTCATTATCGGTATGGCACGTTCCATCGTTGTTATTTTAGAAGATGGTATGATTTTAGATACTGTTGTCAACGGTATGGCTTCTTTAATCGATCCATTCTCAAGTACAGTCGGAGCTATTTTAATGTTTATCGGGAACGGATTATTTAATATCCTTGTTTCATCAGGCAGCGGTCAGGCTGCTATCGTGATGCCGATAATGGCACCACTCTCTGATTTAATGGGATTCCCGAGACAAATTGCAGTTCAGGCTTATTCAATGGGTGATGGTTTCACTAATATTATTACACCTCTTTCCGGTGTACTCATGGCGAATCTTGCGATTGCAGGTATTCCTTTTACAAAATGGTTAAAATTCGCTCTTCCGCTTGTAGGCATATGGTATGTTTTAGGTATAATATATTTAATCGTTCTCGTAGCAATCAACTGGGGACCGGTATAAATTTTACGGAGGCTCTAATATGAAAATAAAAGAAATTAAACTGCACCAGCTCTTAATGACTATGAAAAACCCGTTCACTACATCGTTCGGCACGCAGCAGAAACGTTTTATCACTATCGTTGAAGCAATAGATGAAGACGGCGTCAGCGGTTTTGGCGAGTGTGTATCCGGTGAAGATCCGCTCTACTCTGAAGAATTCATGGATGCGACGCTTATCGCCTTGAAAAAATATTTCGGCCCGCTCGTAATTAACAAAGAGATTTCACATCCTGACGA
>DAIPYL010000008.1:0-17419 GCA_036782755.1 Jeotgalicoccus sp.
AAGTGCGGTCCAATTTTATATCTTACTTATGATTTCTTTCTTGTTCTCTCTGTTTTTTAAATTTTCTGCTGCGGCTCGCTGCCACCCAGATAAATATCGCAAACAGTCCAAAAATTAATACTGCTGCGTACAGATAACCGTTGTTAAAACCGGCTTCTTCAATAATCGAGTACAGTTCTGTTTCTTCTCTGTCCAGCACAACGATATATTCTCCATCATTCGGACGAATCATATCCCCGATCAGCATTCCGCTTAATACTTTTCCTTCTTCTTCAGCTGTCTGCTGAAGGGTAATAGATTCTGTTTCTGATGTATTGTTTATATTAAGCAGGTAGTCAACGTCATCTGTAAAATATTTAATTATATACTGGCCGTCTTCGTTTAATATGGTTTCTGTTTTTGATTCCGGTGCAAGTATAATTTCATGGTTGCGGTAAACTATTGCAATATTCTCAAGGTATTCGATAACTTCTTTATCGCTTCTGAAATCCATTTGCGGGTGTACTTCCGGATAGCTGTGGCCGTTAAACGCAACTTCTGTGCCGTAAGTCATCGCAATCGGTCCGCGGTATGCGTATAAGTAGTTTGCCAGCTGCTGTACTCGCGTACCCGGGAACATATTCTGTTCTGCAGCGTGGTATGTGAACCGCTCGGAGAACCAATGGTCCGCCATAATCAGCTGTTCATCTTCAGGGAACGCAGGAATCTGCTGATTAACACCGCCGTATGTCTGTGCCAGTTCTGCTCTGAATCCTTCTGATGCTGTTGTATCAAATCCTTCAGCAGTGAGTTCTTCAGTCGATAAAATTCCGTAAGTTTCAATATCTTCAGGTAAAAACTCTTCGGCATTCAAGCCGTCCTGGTTAACAAACATGCTGATTCCGTCAACATTATAAGTATCGATAAAGTTCTGTACCATTGCACGGTATGTTTCCTGGTTGTCTGCATCGTTCAGGTCGATAATTTCTCTGTCGATGTCTTCGTAGTAATCTGTCTGAATATCGTTAAATACCGGTGCATCGAGCGCTGTGTAATCATCTGTTGCCACTGCCGGCATATCGACAATAACTTTAAGATCAAGCTCATGTGCGTCATCGATCAGGTTCTGGAAGTCTTCCGGACTGCCGTATGCTTCAGAGATTGAACTGTAATCCGTTACGTCATAACCGAGATAATCATCTTCAGCGCGCTCTGTTACCGGCGACAGCATGATTGTGTTAAAGCCCATATCTTTAATGTATTCAAGATATGGTGCAACACCGTCAAAGTCCCCTCCGAACGGATAGTAAGGGTCCCCGTCTTCTGTCACGCCAACGTCATTGGACGTATTATTGTTTAAAAAACGGTCGACAGTAATCATATAAATTCTGTCATATGTATTTTCTGCAGCTGACGCAGGGTTACTGCTCATAAGCAGCACTGCAAGAATCATGCTGACAAACGCTAACATTCTCTTCATAATTTTATCCTACCTTTTATTTCGTATAATAGTAAGTATACTAAACTTCGCTTCATTAGTTCTTCGTTTCACTAATTGTTCATAAATTTTATTTTAACACGAAATATAAAAAACCGGTCCGTTAAAATGTAACAGACCGGTTTTTCTATTCAGCATACAGTTTAGAAGCTGAGCATACCAAGCGGCAGCACAGAACCCATAATAACTGTTGCAATAATGGCAATAATACAAATAACCATAAGTACATTTGCTTTTGCAGAGTTTTTCTTAAGTCTTACAATCGCAATTTCCATTAATCCGATTGAAAGAATACCAAGCAGTGCTTTAATGCCGTACTGCATATGTGACCCAGCGTTGCTGATTCCTTCCATATTGCCGACGTAAACCATGATTCCGCTGAACAGTACAAGCAGATAAAACACTCTTAACACCATGTGCATAATCAGTGCCGGTTTATTTTCAGCGGTGTTGTTCTTTTTGTACATACCGTAAACAGCGATGAATAAAATAACTCCAACAATAATAGCCGTTAAGTGTAAATGTAACATAGTCTGATTCCCCCTCTACAATAATGATTTCTGTAGTATTATATCATGGAATCTTTACTCTATGTGTGTCGTTAATGTTCCAATTCCGTCAATTGAAATACGAACTGTGTCGCCTGATTTTAAGAATCCTGCCGGATCCATTCCGGCGCCGACTCCTGCAGGAGTTCCTGTTGCGATAACGTCACCCGGTTCAAGTGTCATATACTTCGACAGCTCCGCTACCATTTCGTCAATTTTTCTGACCATTAATGATGTGCTGCCGTCCTGGCGGATTTCATCGTTAACTTTAGTCACAATTGTCGTATTCTGCGGGTTTGGAATCTCATCTTTCGTTACGATATAAGGTCCCATCGGTGTTGCAAGGCTTTTAGATAAGAAAGCCTGTTTATGTGATTTCTGTAATTCTCTCGCTGATATATCATTCACGATTGTGTAACCGTAAATGTAGTCAAAAGCCATTGAGCTGTCTATGTTTTTTGCTTCTTTCCCGATAACAATACCGAGTTCCCCTTCATAATCCAGCTGCTCAGTCAATTCACTGAAATCAGAAATTGTATCTTCATCGCCGACAAGACTAGAGTTCGCCTTAGTGAATACATACATTTCAACTTCGCTGTTCATCTCTTCAGTGTGAGCTTTAAAGTTTCGGCCAAAACCGATTGTATTATTCGGCGGTTTAACCGGTGCTAATATATTAATTTCTTCAAACGGTGCTTTGTACTTATCGGCATTATCAGATGCTTCTGCACTTTCAACAAGTTTTCTGACAAGTTCCTGAAAATCCAATGTGTGGTATTCAGTAATACCTTCAAGCAATGTTTTAGGATAATCCTTAACATCACTGAAATCCTGGAATAAAAGCGGAATAATCCAGGCACTGTCTTCACGTTTTACTTTGACACCATAATGATTCTTATTTTGATACTCAAAAGTTAAAAATTTCATTGGACAATCTCCTTTGTTTTCTTTCATACAGTATAACAAACATTATTTAATTATTCCTGTTTCATTTTCTTATTTGTCTGAAAAGTCTGTTCTAATGACCAAATATTATATTTAGCCATGGCATTCGCAAGAATAATCAGCAGTGTATAAAGCGCTGCAACAATCAATATAAGCATCTGTATTGATATTTGTCCGTACAGTGCCAGGCCGAAACCGTAAAATATAAACATCATTAGAATATTGAATATTATATATGAAGTTAATCCGTATCTACCCAAATTGTAAAACAGGTTAAACACCGGTTTTGGAATATTGTCTGCAAGATATGCCAGCAGCATAAAATAGCCGATTGCCGTCACCGGCCCGCCAAACCCTTCTCCAAGTGTTTCTCCGGTAATTGTACCGAGCGACAATACCTGCAGCAGTTTCGTCGCTATACCGCCTGCAAGCAGCACCATAATAATTCCTGCGCTGATAAACGGACTGTCTTTAATAAACCTGGCGAAATCCAGTTCTTTTAATGCGATACCAAGAAGAATCGACGGCAGAATGATAAATACCGCATTGTACAATGAATCTGCCCCCGAACCTGTCAGTATATCCACGTTCATGTTCACTATAGAGAGATAATCCGTACTTCTGAACGTACTGGTAAATTCATTCACACGCTGAATTCCCGAATACATATGCTGAATGTTCGAATTCAGCCCTGTTATAATTTCAAGCACAACATTAAACATTAAATGCAGCGCAAACAATGTCAGCGATGCCGCCAATGAAATAATCCAGTGCCGTCCGATAAAGAACAGGCCGATAAATGCCGTTAAAATAACATACGGCATCGTATCGAATCCGTAAATAAGCACTGTATTTAAAGTCAGTATAACAAGTGCGATGCCAAGTATTTTAGCCAGATGCTTTTTACCTTTGAATCCATACTGACTGAGAAGGGAGCCGACAATAATACTGATAAGCGGCAGTACAGAACCGCCCGTAATAATATCGACGATATTATAAACACTCAAATCCCGTCCGAAGAAATATTCAAACGGATTAATTTCGTTCAGCGGCATCATAAAATACAGACCGCTGTATATAAAGAGCAAACTCAGCGCTATTCCGCTGATAAAATAAATATGTCTGTTTGAATCACTCAACTGGAATCGCCCCATAATCAAAAAAGTAAAGCACGGCCGTTACAGGCTTACCAAGTGAGACATGCGCCGATTTCGTATAGATATCCATCTGCGTACTGTAACGTTCAGCGAGCTCCTCACTTGTTAAATTTGTACCTTTTACACGGTCGGTCTTGTAGTCAATAATAATATAGCGGTCTTCATATTCTAAGAGACAGTCGATAATTCCCTGCACAAGCTGTTCGGGATGTTCCGCATAGCCGATCGCTTCCTGGCTCATTATAAACGGCAGCTCTGTATGAATCCCCTGCTGTGTATTTAAAAGTTCATTCATCGTTTTATCTCTGAAGAACCGTACTGCATTTTCTTTCATTTTCTTAATATGCGTACTGCTCAGCAGTTCATAATTTTCACTGTAGTTATCAATAAGCGTGTCGATGTAAGCCGTTTTGGCTGCATGATCCATCACGCTGAGCGTCTGCCACTGATGCATAATATGCATCATCATTTCATGCATAATTGTCCCGAATACCGGCGCTTCGAGCGAATCACCGAGAAAATTCGGTTCGCGTAAATTTACTTCACTCGTATGGCTGATAAACTCCGCTCCGTCCGGAATCGTTTCATTGCGCCGTTTAATCGACGTAACAGATTCTTTCGTTGTGACTTCGGCATCATCTATATTCGGATAAGTGTAAAATAAACGCTCACGGACTTCCGGTATAATATCTGCATTCAGAGCATCAATATCCGAGAGGCTCGCATACTCAGTCCATTCGCTCTCTTCCCCGTCCGGAATTTCTGTTTCTTTAACTTTAATATACGGTGCGTTCGACTGCATTAGAACAGGTGCTAAAAAGTCCATCGCAGATTTCAGCTCCGCACGCGTTTCAAATGACGGTTTTTCCATTCGGCTGAAATCATACTTATACTCTTCTGTTCCTTTAAACATCAGCGGCAGATACAATTTCTCTTCAGCACGGGTCAGCGCTACATAAATCAGACGCAGTTCCTCGCTCAGCTGCTCGATATTCAGAAAGTCGTTGGCTGTGAGTCCGTGTATACTGTCGTAATGATAATTCAATTCATTATTAAAGTTATTGAAAACGATGCCCAGCTTCGGATGCACGTAAACACGCGTCACTTTTGTCAGCGTGAAATTCTGCTTCAGATCAGCATAGATAACGTGTTTGAACTCCAGTCCTTTTGAACTGTGAATCGTCATAACACGTACTGCGTCATCGGTATTTTCAAGCGGGCCTTCCTCACCGAAATCCTTGCCTTCGGCAATAAGGAAATCAATGTAGCTGATGAACTGATACAGACTCGTGTTATTCATCGACTGGAACTCCAGTGCTCTGTCGATCAGACCGTTCAGGTTCGCACGTCTGGCAGAACCGCCCGGCAGGCCGCTGAAAAACTCTAAAATATTCAGCTCGAAAAATATTTCTGCAATTAATTCAGGCACACTTAAATACTTCGCATGAAGCTTCAGCTCTTTAAATGTCCCGGTGAACTCTTCGATTTTTCGTAATATCTGTTCGTCACCGCTGTACTCAATCAGCGCTTCATATAAATATTTTTCTTCCGATGAAATTCTGATGCGGGAAATTTCCTCTTCGCTGAAACCGAACATCGGCAGTCTCATTACACCTGCCAGATGATCATCCTGCAAAGGATTGTCTATCAGTGATAAAATACTGCGCATCGTTAAAATTTCAAAAGTCTCAAAATATCCTTTATTCACATCAATGCTGATTGGAATATCGGCTTTCTGGAATTCATGACGCATGACATCCGGTGCAAACCGGTTGCGGTTTAAAATTACGATATCTTGATACGCGGCACCTTTTTTATACAATTCCTGCACCAGTTTAACAATCTGTTTGATTTCAAGTTCATCCGCTTCAGCAGATTTTAAACTTTTATCGTAAATAACCGGAAGCACCTCAACCGGCGACTCCGGCTCGGCCGCTTCGATGCCTTTAATCAATTTCTCTTCATCATTATATTCAATTTCACCGAGGTTTTTATCCATTATATTTTCAAATATTAAGTTTGTTGCGTCGAGTATTTCAGCACGCGAACGGAAGTTTCTGTTCAGCTGAATCAGCCTGCCGCTGTCCGGATTGTTAAACCGTTCGCTCTTATCGATAAATAAATCGGGTGCCGCCTGTCTGAACCGGTAAATGGACTGTTTGACGTCCCCTACCATAAACAGATTGCCATCGCCTTCTTCACCTGATTTCAGCAGCTGAATAATCGCTTCCTGCACACGGTTAATATCCTGGTACTCATCGATCATAATTTCTTTAAATTGTTCTTTGTAGCGTTCTGCGATTTCCGAGTCATTTGCTGTCAGAATATCGAGCGCATAATGCTCGTAGTCGTTGAAGTCCATTTCGTTCGCTGACTGCTTATCTTTTCTGTATGCCGTAATCACTTCTTTAGCGATGCTGATCAGCTGATTGTTCATGCCGTTCAGCGGTGCAAGTTCAGTCTTCACATCGTCCAGCGTATACTGAGTTACTTTGCTGAGTTCCTGATACAGTGCGTTTGCCGGCTTATTGTAACGGTCATTTAAATCGCTGCCGTATGCTGCTGCACCTTTAATAAATGCATTGGCGCCTGTAACCAGTTTCGCTGATGGCAGTTTAAAGCTGCCTTCTGTGCTGAATGATTCGAGCGCCTGCACTGTATACTTGTGCATTACCGCTAATTTTTCATATGCATCATCGATTGCTTTCTCTTTTAATTCCTCGTCGCGTTCAGCATTATCGTATTCCGTCTTAAGAATATATAAATCCTGATCGAGCTTTCTTAACTTGCGCCCGATAACTGCTCTGTAGCTCTCAAGTATCTCTTCGAGCTTGTCGTCAGTAATATACTGATCAATCATGCTGTTTAAAAACTGAAGGGGCTCTTTCGTTGCTATTGCCACATGATACAGCCCGGTTACCAGTTTATGAAGTGCACTGTTATCTTTGTTACTCGTAACAAACTGATCGAGTTTTAAGAAGTCTTCATCTGCCTTAATGTAAAACTCTTCAAGCACATTCGTAATAATTCTCTGCAGACGGATTTCCGTTTCCACCTGTCCGAGTGTGCGCATATCAGGCGGCAGACCGATCGCATTGTAATGAGTCTGGATTAAATATAAACAGAAACTGTGCAGCGTTGAAATATGCGCATCGTTCAGTTTAATAATTTCCTCATTCAGACGGGGGTCCGGTGTTTCGCTGTAAGTCTGCCGGAGTGCACGCTCGATTTTATCTTTCATGTCCTTGGCACTTTTGTTCGTAAACGTCGAGACGAATACTTCATCGATGGAATAGTTTCCATCAATTATATTCTGTTTAATCCGTTCAACCAGTACCGCTGTTTTCCCTGAGCCTGCAGCTGCGGACACTAAAATATCCGAGCCTTTCGTATTAATTGCCATATTCTGCGCTTCAGTAAATTTAACCATCGTGCACCTCGCTTTCAAATGCCTCTATATCTTCGTCGGAAATTCTGTTCGTCCGGTAGTCTTCTGCATTTATTAATTTATCGATATGACATGCTGCTTTAAAATCACAAAACTGGCACGGCAGGCCGCCGTTCGTATCGATTGGATTGGCAAGCGTATTGCCGTCATATATTTCATCTGTTGCGGTTTTAAATTTCTCCATTACATAGGCCGAATAATGAGCAAATATTTCTTCCGACAGCACACGTCTCTTCGAATGATTATCAAACGTGCCGTCTTTCTTCTCTTTCAGCGGGAAATATTCATTGATATTTTCTGTCTCTGTAATTAAATTCTCAAGTCCTCTGTTGCCGTCAATATTCGACGCTGTGCCGTCCGCTACGAACAGACCTTTCGGCTTCAATGCATTCTGACGTTCCTTATACGCTGTCTCTGCATCTTCCGCTTTAACTTTCGGTTCGTTCACATGATAAAACAGCATCGAGTTCGGGACGATTTCACCATCCAGCAGCGTTTCTGCTTTGTTCATTAATACGTACATATACGTAATAATCTGCAGCTCCACACCATTCAGTACATCCGACTTTCTTAAATCTTTCGCACTCGATTTATAGTCGATAATATTGACGTAAACTTTGCCGTCTTTTTTATACGTATCCACCCTGTCGATTTTACCGCGCATAATAATTTTCCTGCCATTCGGACTTTCGAGTGTCAGTTCCCCAAGCTCATCTGACTTTTTGCCGAAGACCGCTTCAATCAGCGTCATTTTATAATTTCCGAGCATTTCGATATCTTTCATAAAGAGCAGTGTCGTCGTAATTGCCTGCACTGCTTTTTCTTTCAGTGACAGGTAATATTCCGAACGTTCGAAGATGCCGTAGCTAATCGTTCTGAGCACAGTTTCCACTGCGTTTTTTACCGTATTTTTAATTGTGTCAGCATCGTGATTCAATGTCATACCGAGATCTGCTGCCACTTTCTCCAATGCATTATGATACAGGTTACCGATTTCAAGCGGTCTCACCGTGTAGTTCTGTCTGACATTCAGTTTTAAGCCGTAATTTGAAAAGTGCTGGAAATTACAGTTAAAGTACGACTGGAACCGCGACACACTGGCTTTCATTTCCGGACCGTACAGTGCTTCTGCAGTCGCATTGCTGACTTTACGCGCTTTATTGTCGTATGTCAGATTTCGTGTCAGACGTTTAATAACCGCCTGTCTGTCTCCTGTTTTTAACAGCTGATAGACAGATATAAAATGTCTGTACTGCGGCACAGTGCTTAAGTCTTCAAGATACGCTTTGTCAGTCGACATCAGCTGGCGCAGTTTAAAGTGCTCGAGAGCTTCCATACTGCGTATGCTTGAAATCAGGCGTATCGAATTATTCACATCATAATGAGCTGTTTTGCGATACGTGTAGTTCAGCACATTTTCATCTTCGTCCGGTAAAAATTCCGCAACGAACGGACTGATTTTAGTTGCTTCTTTATTTTGCAGCGTCGAAGACCAGCTGATAAACAGCTCATCTGTCGGACGTGTGACACCAAGATAAAAAACAAAACGTTCATCCTGTGCAAGCGTCCGTGCGCTTGGCGACAATGTAATGCCTCTCGTACCGAGGACGAGTTTTTCTTCGTCTGTTACTATCGTTGTGCTGCGTGATTCCTGCGGCATAACGTTATAGTTCATACCTACAATAAATATATATTTTTTGTTTTCCACTTTGGCTAAGTCCAGGAGCCCGATAATGACCTGGTCAATCGTTGCCGGTCTTGTATTGAATGTTGCCGATTTCAAGCCGTCTGTAAATGTTTCATAGAAAAGTGTGAAATCCGTTTCTTTATCTTTGAATACTGTATAGCTGTCGTCCAGAAGACGTATAAATAAATTATAAGACTGCTCTGTCTCATTGCGGAGACGAACGTCAGTTTCTTCAAGTTCGTGAATTTCATCTTCAAGTTTAATTAAAATACCGTTATCCACGATAAAGTTATATATTGCAGTAACGTAGTCCTTCGCTGTTTTTCCTGCATTCAGGGTGTTAAAGAATGATTTCAGCTGCCCCAGTTTTTCGTTTTTATAATCAATCATTTCACGCAGCGATTCGGTATTATCGATACGGTCAATCATGCCTTCAGCATCCAGACGGTATTCAATCGCAAACCGCTCATCGTCGAACAGTTCATTTCCTGTCAGTCCGCGTTCAATAATAATGTTCTCCAGATGAGCAAGCAGAGTATCCTCATTACCGTTATTTAAATAGCCTGTTTTCAGAACGTTCAGGAATGATGAACTCTGGAACCTGCTCTTATAACATTCAAGCAGCGCAATAATCAGCTGCGTAAACGGGTTGCAGTGCATAAAGTGCTCGGCATCCATATGATAGGAAATATTGAAACGTTTAAATGTCGTTTTTATATGTTCTTCGTAGCTGGAATCACGATATAAAATACCGACATCGGAGTATTTAGCTCCTTTTTCCCGGACCAGTGTTTCAATGTTCCGCGCAACTTCGATAACTTCTTCCTGAACTGACGGAGACTCCGTAATAGTAATCCCGTCGAAATTCGTCATCTTTTTACCTGTCGTAATATATTTCTCAAGCTGCGTCAGCCCGGTGCTTTTTGCACGCAGAAACTCATCATCGAAATGACGGAACTCCACATAATGTTCGCCGAACAGTTCCTGCAGACGTGTCACTACCGCTTCCGTTTTTCTGAACAGCTGTATATCCCGCCCCGCCTGTTCACTGTCATCTGATTTACTGTGGGTTAACAGCAGGTTAATCTGTGCCACTTTACTTTCAAGTGCATAAATTAAATCGAATTCGCTTTCGGTGAAGTTATGAAATCCGTCTATATAAATCGTCGCACCCTGCAGACTGCGAATATTTTCTTCCCGGTTAATATCATCGATAAAGTTATGAATCATATTTAAATCTTCTATATTATATTCGGCAATCTGTTCGCTCCACATGGAGTAAATTTTATTTAAGTCCTCGTATTTCTCCGTCGTTCTGCCCCGTTCAAACTGCAGATTTTTTAAATGTTCAGGAGTGACGCTGTATGCTCTGAACTCGGTAATCTGTTCCAGCACTTTTTCAGAGAATTTTATGTAGCCGCCGGACGTATAATAATAATTCAGCACTTCCTTCATATCGCTCATCAGCTTATGCATAAACATCACGTGTCCCGCTTCAGACAGCGATTCTTTTTCAGGCTGTCCAAGCTCGTTATATACATGCCACATCAGACGTGTAAAACTGAACACACTCGTTCGCATACTGCCGCCGACTTCGCCGTTTTTCGGCTGGGTAATCAGCTGCTCATAGCTCAGCGTATTCTGTGTCGGTGTGACGATATATATATTCGAACCGAGCGGCGAATCTTTCGTCAGCTCTTCAATTTCATTAAACATTCTGCTCGTCTTACCGGTACCGCTCGTACCGGTCCATATAGTAATACCCATGACTTATGCCTCCCAACTTGAATAAAGGAGATATTAGATTCCTAATATCTCCTTTTAGTACTATTTATAATTAAAAATCAATTGCGATTTCATTCAGCGGCCAGAATCTGAGCTGCACTTCGCCGATAATTGAATCCTCGGTAATTAAACCGAAGTCTCTTGAATCACGGCTGATCGGACGGTTATCCCCGAGAACAAGGTAATGTCCTTCCGGAATTGTCCCGCCTTCAACACCGAAATCGCTTAATGTGAAATTATCCATATACGATTCGCCCTGGTGGGTGACATAGTCTTCCTGCAGCGGTTCGCCGTTCAGGTAAACAGTTTTATCCACCATTTCAACAGTATCGCCAGGCACCCCGATAACACGTTTAACGTATGCTGAATCCTGATTCGATTCGAAGACAATGACATCATCCTGTTCCACTTCACCAAGATCATATATAAATTTGTTTACGACTACTCTGTCGCCGTCCTTAAGCGTCGGATCCATACTGAGCCCGTCGACTGAAAATGAAACGAAGAGAAACATTCTGATTACGGCAATTACAACGATTGCAATAATTATCGCAACTGCCCATTCGCGGATTTCTTTTGCCAATTATGACACCTCTTATTTATTCATTTTTCTTTCCAGATACTTTTGATACCATTTGGAAAGCAAGTATAATACTGCTAAAAACACCAATGAGGTGATAAGTTTTACCGGTGAGTCAAAGAATGAAGTTATGTCATAACCGACGAGTGTCATCGATAATATCATAATAAATTTTGACGCTAATAATATATATAAGTATACATCTCTTCTTATATTAGATAAAGCTGTGATGACGTTGACGACCGACGAAGGTGTAAACGGCAGCGACAGCAGTATAAACAAAAACGTAAAGCCGCGTTTATCGATAAACTGCAGCATGCGCCGAAGCTTTTCATGCTTATCGATGTACTTCTGGGCCGGGTTTCGGAATATATTCCTGACAGTCAGAAACACAAGGTAGCTTCCTGCAACGCTGGCAATATAACTTATCAAAAATCCGACAATGATGCCGTATGAGTTAATATTTAAAATAACGATGACTACAAGCGGTAAAAACGGCAGGAATGCCTCGGCTAGTACGAGCAAAAATCCTGCGATAAAACCTAAATCTTCAAATTTTTGAAAGAGTGTTTCTATCCCTTGTTCAGTCGTTAGTAGTTCGATAAATTCGTTCAAGTGTTTCCCCTCATTATAAAATACTAAAAGACTATATTTGTAATATAGTCTTTTAGTATAGAATATCAAATTATTTTTATTTATTATAACATGAGTAGTGACGATTTATAGTTATTTAGTACGTGCCGCATGCTTTTTAGGAATCAGATTTTTAATACTATGCTCCTCGTTCTGATGAAACATTTCAACAATCTGCGAACCGACAATTACACCGTCGCAATGTACCGAAAGCGCTTCTGCCGCTTCTGCTGAAGTGATGCCGAATCCTGCACAGACCGGTACTTTGCTTTTTTCTTTAATACGGCTGAGATTATCGTAAACCTCTTCGCTGTATCCTGTACGTTTCCCTGTGACACCATTAATAGTGACTGCATAGATAAATCCTTCTGCGCCGTCAGCAAGGCTCTCCAATCTGTCATCTGCCGTTGTCAGTGTCGCAAGGCGGATAATCGCAAGTTCAGTATCAGCGAGTGCGTTTTTAAGTTCCGATTCTTCGTCAAGCGGCACATCCGGAACGATTAATCCGCTGACATTGGCTGCTGCTGCATCTTCAGCAAAATCTTCCAGTCCGTAATGAAACACAGGATTATAGTATGTCATCAGTACATACGGCACATTGATGTCATCTTTAATTTCAGTCAGTTTCTGAAGAATCCCACGCAGACTGACATTCTCATCCAGTGCACGGATACCCGCGCGCTGGATGACAGGACCGTCTGCTGCAGGATCGCTGAACGGAATGCCGATTTCAATCAGATCTACTCCCGCTTCTTCCAGTGTTTTAATCTGGTGCGGCAGTTTATCCAGTCCGCCGTCTCCCGCCATAATATACGAAATAAATGCTTTGTCATCAGTCTCTTTAAGTTTCTTAAACATTTCATTGATACGGGCTTTAGTCATTTCTTCTCGCCTCCAGTTCTGCTTTCACCATTTCAACATCTTTGTCGCCTCTTCCTGACAGTGACACGATTATAATCTCATCTTTAGGAAGTTTCGGTGCGATTTTTATAACGTGCGCAATCGCATGCGAACTTTCAAGCGCCGGAATAATCCCTTCTGTTCTGGACAGTTCCTGGAATGCATTTAATGCTTCCTCGTCTGTTGCATATTCGTAGCTTGCACGTTTTGTGTTGAATAGGAAGCTGTGCTCCGGTCCGATTCCCGGATAGTCGAGTCCTGCAGATATCGAGTGCGTGCCCTGCAGCTGGCCGTTGTCATCCTGCAGCATGTGCATTTTTGCGCCGTGCGCAATACCAACCGAACCGCGGTTGATTGCAGCTGCCATTTTACCGCTGTCGATTCCGCTGCCCGCTGCTTCAACACCGATTAATTCAACATCTTGGTCTTCAATAAAATTATAGAACATTCCCATAGCGTTGCTTCCGCCGCCGATGCATGCAACGACTTTATCCGGCAGACGTCCCTCTTTTTTTAGAATCTGGGCTTTTGCTTCTTTTGAAATAATGCTCTGGAAGTCGCGCACAATTTGCGGAAAGGGATGCGGTCCTAAAACCGAACCGAGAACGTAATGCGTATCTTCCATATGCTGGACCCAGTATCTCATCGTTTCGTTAACTGCATCTTTCAGCGTTGCAGTCCCCTGTTCGACTTTAACCACCTCCGCACCAAGCAGTTCCATACGGAAAACGTTAAGTTCCTGACGTGCAGCATCTTTTGCACCCATAAAGATTTTACATTCAAGTCCTAAGAGCGCTGCGATTGTTGCTGTTGCAACACCATGCTGTCCTGCACCGGTTTCCGCAATAATCTTTGTTTTACCCATATATTTAGTTAAAAGCCCCTGACCGATGGCATTGTTAATTTTATGTGCACCGGTATGGTTTAAATCTTCGCGTTTTAAATAGATTTTTGCACCGCCGAGCTTTTCTGTTAAACGCTGTGCATAGTACAGCGGGTTTTCACGGCCGACATACTCTTTCATTAAATAATCAAATTCTCTCTGGAATTCCGGATCCTGCTGCGCTTTTTTATATGATTCTTTTAATTCTTCAAGTGTATTAATTAATGATTCCGCAACGTAAGTACCGCCGAATTCACCGAACTTGCCGTCCGCACCCGGATATTTATATGTTTCAGTCATTGTGTCCACCTCTGATATTTTTTATAAATGCTGCGATCTTTTCCGGATCTTTTTCGCCGTCTGTCTCAACACCGCTGGATACGTCGATTAATGCAGGTCCTGCTGTTGCTGCCGCCTTACCAACGTTGTCAGGATTTAATCCCCCGGCAAGAGCGAGCCTTGATTTATCGATTGTCTCGAGCGGCAGTTCCGACCAGTTGAACGTCACGCCGCTGCCGCCGTAATATTTTTCTCTGGGGCTGTCGATCAGTATATAATCTGCAGAGAAATCAAAACGTTCTTCATACGACAGTTCCGAGTTCGAAGGAAAAGCTTTAATTGCATGACCTTTATAATGTTCAACTAAATCTTTGTCTTCATCACCGTGAAACTGTATATAATCGAGTCCTCCTTCATTTAATCCGGCAGCCGCCTCTTCTTTTGTCGGATTAACATAAACACCGACTGTTTTAATACCGGTTCCTTTAAGACTTTCAGTAATTTCTTTTACCGTTTCAAGACTGATCTGCCGTTTGCTCGGTGCAAGGACTACACCGATAAAATCCGGTTTTTCTTTCGCCACAAGCTGAGCTTCTTCAACTGTTTTAATGCCGCAGATTTTAACTTTCATACACTTTACCTGCTTTCAGTTCCCGAATTTTTTCTTCGATGCTGTCTGCACGCATTAACGATTCCCCGACCAGCATGCCCGATGCGCCTGCGAGCTTCATGCGCTGTGCGTCTGCTCCTGTATGAATGCCGCTTTCAGCGATGAAATGAATATTATCCGTGCCGTATTTCTCAAGCAGGCGCTCTGTGTTGCCGATATCGACGGTAAACGCCTTTAAGTCTCTGTTGTTAATGCCGATAATTTGAGGAGATATTTTTAAAGCACGTTTCAGTTCTCCTTCATCGTGGACTTCAACGATAATATTTAAACCAAGCGATGCTGCGTAATTATATAAATCAGACAGTGTTTCATCATCGAGTATTGTTACGATTAACAAAACGATGTCTGCACCGTGATTGTATGCCCGGTTAATCTGACGCTTATCTATTATAAAATCTTTGTTCAGTACCGGAACATCAACTGTCTCGGCCACGCGTTCCAAATCATTAAAACTGCCTTTGAAGAACTGCTGATCCGTCAGTACGCTGATAGCATCTGCTCCGCCTCTTACATATGACTTTGCCTGTTCGGGCGGGTCCATGACTGCATTGATGTCGCCCTGTGACGGTGAAGCGCGTTTCACTTCACTGATCAGAGCGATGCCGTTTTCGCGTTTAAGGCTGTCTGTAAAGTCCAGCGGTTTTTCTCTTGTAATTAATTCCACTTCCGCCGGATATTCCAGCAGCTCCTTTTTTTTAACTTCAACGATTTCATCAAGTATTGTCATTTTCCTGCCTCCTCATTATTGCGGATAACTTCCTGCAGCTTGGCATATGCTCTGCCGGATTCGACTGCTTCTCTCGCTGCCTGAATGCCTGCGCCTATTGATTTTGCTTTATCTGCTACAAATAATCCGATGCCTGCGTTTAACAGTACCGTTTCAAGCTGTGCTCTTGTTGCTGTACCCTGCAGTACGTTTTCAAGTATTTTTTTGTTCTCAACTCCGTCGCCGCCTGCAATATCACTTTTATCGCACAGTGTTAAGCCGTAGTCCGTCGGATCGATAACGACTTCTTCTATTTCACCGCCGCGTAAAAATACGAGGTGATTGTCTCCAAGGAGTGTCGCTTCGTCCATATGTCCTGCACCGTTTATTACTACTGCATTTTCACGGCCAAGACGTTTCAGCACCTGTGTGATTGTCAGCAGTTTTTTACGGTCATATATACCAAGGAACTGATAATCAAGGTTCATCGGGCTGATGCACGGCCCGATAAAATTAAATACTGTCGGGCGTTTCAGCGTCTGTCTCACTCTCATGATCTGTCCCATTTTAGGATGTACATGCGGTGCGCTTAAAAATGTAATGTTCGATTCGTTCAGTTCGTCTGCAACTCTGTCAGCATCGAAGTTTAAGTTCACTCCAAGCGCCTGCAGTACATCCGAGCTGCCGGTCCTGCTTGTGACACTCTTGTTGCCGTGCTTTGCAACCGTTACGCCGCAGCTCGCAAGGACGAACGCTGATGTTGTTGAGATATTAAAGCTCTGCGAGCGATCTCCGCCTGTTCCGCAGTTATCCATTACTTTATCGTGTACGTTCGGAATATCTTTCGCATATGACTTCAGCACTTCGGCAATCGCTGTAATTTCATCGACTGTTTCACCTTTATCGCTTAAAGCAACAATGAAGTCGCTCAGCTCGTCATCTGTCACTTCACCGTTTAATACTTCTGTGAAAAAATCTTGCATTTCTTTATAAGTTAAATCAGTGCCTTCTTTTACTTTCATAATTGCCGATTCAGTTACTGTTGTGATATTTAATGTCATAATATATTCCTCCTTAAAATTAAAAATCCCCCATGACAAAATTGTCATGGAGGACGATGTTTACCGCGGTACCACCTCTGTTGAAGACTAAGCTTCACTCTAATGCATAACGGCATTACCCGAGCAATTATTAAAACCGGAACCCAATTCACTGCAGAAGACGCTGCCGGCTTCCACCAAATCCGGCTCTCTGTGGAACGTAAAACTGCTGCTACTCAATCCAATTGCTGATATTAAATTAGTGTAATAAAAAAACTCCCCATGCTTAATATAAAAATATATTAAGGACGGAGAGCCGCGGTGCCACCTATATTGACCGGTTAAAGCCGGTCCACTCATTAAAAGTTATATTAATTAAATTGTTTAATAAAGAAGTCCATTCGCATATATGAAGTACCGGTTCACACCCCCACCGGCTCGCTTTGAAATCGATATATGTTACTACTCTTCTTTCGAATTGATTTTAATACTAACAACTTAAAAATATAAATGCAAGGACTAAAATCAATTTGTCTGAAAATTAAGTCTTAATAATACTGCAGACATACTGGTATGACTGAGTTTGATGAATGTAATAAATTTTTGTAGAAACTTTTTATTTAGGGCTGGTTACCTCTGATATGAGACGCGATCAAATGTGAGACAGGCCGTTACTTCTGA
>DAIPYL010000008.1:17519-28150 GCA_036782755.1 Jeotgalicoccus sp.
CGTTACTTCTGATATGAACAACGCTCATGTGTGAGACAGTCTTCCCAATAAACAAAAAAAACAAAACCCCGAAAGGTTTTGTTTTTAAAAATAATCAGTTTATGCCCAACCGCGGTAGCGTGAGCCTTCTGCAGTTCGTTTAAGACCTACGATAAATGCTGCAAGTCTCATATCGATTTGGCGGTTTTCGTGAAGGTCATAGATTTCGTTAAATGCAGCAACGAGTTTTTCTTCCATCTTCTCGTTAACTTCATCTTCACTCCAGTAATAACCCTGGTTGTTTTGTACCCACTCGAAGTAAGATACTGTTACTCCGCCTGCTGATGCAAGTACGTCCGGAACGATCAGAACGTCTCTTTCAGTCAGGATGCGTGTAGCTTCAGTTGTAGTTGGTCCGTTTGCTGCTTCACATAGAATTTGTGCTTTAATGTTAGGCGCATTGGCTTCTGTGATTTGGTTTTCGATTGCTGCTGGAATAATAACGTCACAATCTAGTGAGAATAACTCATCGTTTGAAAGAACATCGTCAAACAGGTTCGTTACCATACCGAAGCTGTCGCGTCGTTCAAGCAGATAATCGATGTCAAGTCCTTGCGGATCGTGAAGTGCACCGTTAGCATCTGAGATACCGACGATTTTCGCACCTTTGTCAAATAGGAATTTAGACAGGAAGCTTCCTGCGTTACCGAATCCCTGAATAACAATACGGATGTCTTCCATCTTCATATCGCGCTTCTTAAGTGCTTCCTCAAGACAAATTACAACACCTAGTGCTGTCGCTCTGTCACGGCCTTCCGACCCGCCGAGTACTAATGGTTTACCGGTAATGAATCCAGGTGAGTTGAACTGGTCAATCGCACTGTATTCATCCATCATCCATGCCATAATCTGCGAGTTCGTGAATACGTCCGGTGCAGGAATATCTTTAGTCGGTCCAACGATTTGAGATATTGCACGTACGTAACCGCGGGAAAGTCTTTCAACTTCATCCATGCTCATCTCGCGGGGATCACAAATGATTCCGCCTTTACCTCCACCGTAAGGCAGGTTAACAATACCTGCTTTAAGTGTCATCCACATAGACAATGCAACAACTTCATCTTCCGAAACACTCGGGTGGAAACGTACTCCGCCCTTAGTAGGACCCACTGCATCGTTGTGCTGTGCACGGAATCCCGTAAATACTTTGACTGAACCATCATCCATCTTCACCGGTATACGCACTTTTAGTGAGCGTAAAGGTTCTTTGATTAATTGGTACATATCATCATTATAACCAAGCTTATCGAGCGCTTCTTTGATGATGCGCTGTGTAGATTCAACTAAACTAATTTCTTCTGACATTTTATCCGCCTCTTTTTGTAACTGTTTTCATCTCATATTGTATCATAAAGATTATTTTTAGAAAGTATCTTTGTTAAAAACTTTTTTAACTTTATCGAGGGCCCAGTCAAGTTCTTCTTTAGTAACTACAAGCGGCGGTGCAAATCTCACGACGGTGCCGTGTGTTTCTTTGCAGAGCACCCCTTCATCTTTAAGCTGTTCACAGAATCCGCGTGCACTCTTGTTCAGTTCCAGGCCGATAAAGAGCCCTTTGCCGCGAATGTCGACGATTGATTCGTGCGTAATTTTTTTTAATTCATTAAGCAGGTATTCTCCAAGTTCCAATGAACGGTCTGCAAGCTTCTCGTCAATCAGCACATCCAGTGCCGCTTCAGATACTCTCGCTGCCAGCGGGTTCCCTCCGAACGTCGAACCGTGTGATCCTTCATTAAGTACACCGAGCACTTCATCGTCACCAAGAACGACTGATACCGGGAATACTCCGCCGCCCAGTGCTTTTCCTAAAATGTACATATCAGGTACTACTTCATCCCAGTCTGTTGCAAACATTTTTCCTGCCCGGCCGAGCCCTGCCTGAATTTCATCTGAAATAAACAATACGTTATTGCGGTCGCAAATTTCTCTAACCTGTTTCAGGTAGCCTGCCGGCGGAATGTTTACGCCTGCTTCACCCTGAATCGGTTCTAATATAACTGCTGCTGTGTTGTCGTTAATTGCATCTTCAAGTGCTTCCGGATCCCCGTAGTTCACAATTTGGAAGCCGTCTCCAAGCGGCCCGAACCCTCTGCGGTATTCAGGTTCCGATGACATTGACATCGGTATCATCGTTCTGCCGTGGAAGTTATTTTTCATCGCAATAACTTCCGCCTGATTGTCAGGTACACGTTTAACTTCATAAGCCCAGCGTCTCGCCGCTTTAATTGCAGACTCGACCGCTTCAGCTCCAGTGTTCATCGGCAGCACTCTTTCTTTGCCTGATATTTCACTGAGCTTTTCAAACCAGTCACCGAGACAGTCCACGTGGAACGATCTTGAAGTCAGCGTCACTTTATCAGCCTGATCTTTTAATGCCTGGATAATTTTAGGATGGCGGTGCCCCTGATTCACCGCAGAATATGCGCTCAGCATATCCATATACTTGTTGCCTTCCGGATCTTTTACCCAGACACCTTCCGCTTCTGAAATTACAATCGGCAGCGGCTTGTAAATATCCGTATCGTGCCGTTCTGTCTGTTTAATAATTTCTTCAGTTCTCATTAATTTCTCCCCCTCTTTTTGTTTAAAAACTCATTAAAATATACATTTTTAATTATGTATTCATAACCATCATGACTGGAAATTCCATTATTTTCAAGGTTTTTGTTAAAGTGCGTGATAATGCGGTTTGTTAAGTTTGGAAACGTATACATAAAAACGGTGTTTTATACTTTAGATAAGTGAGAAATCAAGTTAATAATGTATTTATCATGAATATATATTCACATGTAAAAAAACAAAAAACCTGTGAAATTCACAGGTTCTGCTACTGGCATTATTCTCTCATACGTTCTTTTGCCTCTTCTATCCAGAGCGGCATTCTTTCTGCCAATGTCTGGAAGCCGTGTTTCTCGGTATCTTTAATCTTCTCCAATACAGAACGTTTGTCTCTCTTTTTCTCTTCGCTCTTAAAGTATTCATTTTCTTTCAGCGATAAACTGATTTTGCCGTTTTCATCAATGCTGACAATTTTAGCCTTTACTATTTGGCCTTTTGATAAATATTGATTCACATCGTGTACGTAATCGTTCATCACTTCAGATATATGGATCAGACCATCACGATTATCAGGAGTTTTGACAAAAGCACCGTACGACTGAATACCAGTAATTTTCACTTTAACGAACTGGCCGATCCGGTATTTTTTTGCCATGTTATCCCTACTTATTTTACTTCTTATTAAATCCATCACTATTTTAACACAGTTATCCGAAGTAACCAAAATAATCACACAGCAAAACACATATACCGGTCCGGCATATGTGTGCATATTTTTCATATAAGTTATGTAAGTCTGCAGTACTTTAAGGCCGCACACAGAAATAACAGATTGAGTATTTTTGTTAAATCATTATTTCCGTGTGTTTTCGTCCTTATGTTCATGTTCGAGTCTTTCGAGAACTTTTTCTTCGAACTCTCTCATCTTCTCTTCTTCATTGCGCGAATATTTTCTAATAAGTTTATAAACGATAAACGCAAGTAATATAAAAAGAAGTAACATGATTAAAGCTGGAATGTATTCCGTCTTATCTTCCGGGAAATAAAGGAACGGCATCATTTTTAAATCACTCACCTTTACACACCCAAGTATATCAGAGTGTTTTGCAGTTTAAATATTATAATAATGACTAATTTGTGATACTTTCCGCGCTTTTTCAGAAATTATTTCCAATATTATGTATATCTTGCAGTTTACATAAAAAAATACACAGCCTGTTTTTTTATCAGACTGTGTACATAAGAAAACTTTATTTTTCAGTTACTTCAATTGTTTCGATGATTACATCTTCAACCGGTTTGTCCTGTCTGCCAGTTTTAACATCTGCAATTTTTTCAATAATATCCATACCTTCAATAACCTGACCAAATACAGTGTGTCTCTGGTCAAGCCAAGGCGTACCGCCGTTTTCTTTGTAGCTTTCGATTATTTCAGCCGGATAGCCCGCACCTTCAAGCTGTGAGACCATATCTGCAGGTACATCTTTAAGCTGTACGATAAAGAATTGTGAACCGTTAGTGTTTGGTCCTGCGTTTGCCATAGACAGTGCGCCGTAAAGGTTGAATGCATCTGTTGAGAACTCATCTTCAAAAGCCTGTCCCCAGATACTTTCTCCGCCCATGCCTGTTCCAGTCGGATCTCCGCCCTGAATCATGAAGTCTTTAATGACTCTGTGGAAAATCAATCCGTCATAATATTTATTTTTTGCGTGTGTCACGAAGTTTTCTACAGTTTTAGGCGCGACGTTGTTCAACAGCTTAATTGTTACGTCTCCCATGTTTGTTTTGATTACCGCTTTTGTTTCGCCTTCTAAAAGCTCTGTTGTTAATTGTGAATATGCCATAAATTTGGCCTCCTGAAAAATTTTATTAATTTCATTTTAGAAATAGTAATATTGAAATTAAAACTTAAAAATTCTAAATCTAATACTACTTATTACTATATATACAGTATACGAGAATAGACTAAAATTTCAAACCGTAAGCGTTTATTTACAATTAATATTAATGTATAATGGTTAAATATAAAACATTAAGAGGAGGATACACTTTGACATTGATACATTTCGCAATATTTTTACCTGTTATTGCTGCGATCGCAATCGCAATAATATACCGGTATGTTAAAGATGTACATCTCGGTTGGTTTGTTTTACCTATTCCGGCTGTGATAGCTGCATACTTATTTAGCTTAATACCTTCTATTGCAGATAATCAAGTTTTCCATCATACATTGAATTTGATGCCCCGTATCGGGTTGAATTTTGACGTTTACATAGATGGTCTCGGCTTACTATTCGCAATACTGATTTCAGGTATCGGCGCACTGGTAGTGTTATATTCTATTGGTTACTTATCAAAAGATGAAAGACTTGGTAATTTTTATGTTTATCTTCTTATCTTTATGACAGCAATGCTTGGAGTGGTACTGAGTGATAACGTGCTCATGCTTTACTTCTTCTGGGAGCTCACTTCAATTTCAAGTTTCCTGCTGATTGCATTCTGGTTTACTAAAGATAAGTCAGTTTACGGCGCACAAAAGTCACTGCTTATCACTTTCTTCGGCGGATTTATGATGCTCGGCGGATTTATTGTCCTGTCTCTTATTACCGGTACATTCAGCATCAGAGAAATGATTGCCGACGTTGATTTGATTACAGCAAGTCCGCTTGCTCCATTAGCAGTTGTCCTGGTATTGCTTGGTGCTTTTACCAAATCAGCACAGTTTCCGTTTTACATCTGGCTGCCGGACGCAATGGAGGCTCCGACACCGGTCAGTGCCTACCTGCACTCGGCTACGATGGTTAAAGCAGGACTCTACTTAGTTGCAAGATTCACACCGGTCTTCGCATTCAGCGAACTGTGGGTCTGGCTGATTCTGGTCACAGGTCTCGTTACACTGTTCTGGGGATCGTTCAATGCTGTTAAAAAGGATGACTTAAAAGCAGTGCTTGCATTCTCAACCGTGTCACAGCTCGGTATGATTATGAGTCTTCTTGGTGTCGGCGCACTTGCAGTTGCAACCGGTGCCAATGAACAGATTTTCACAGTAGCAGTTGTTGCTGCAGTGTTTCACATTATTAACCATGCAACATTTAAAGGCGCACTGTTCATGGTGGCGGGTATTCTCGACCACGAAACAGGCACGCGCAGCATTAGAAAGCTCGGCGGTCTGATGACGCTGATGCCGATTACATTTACTATGACGATTATTACTTCATTGTCGATGGCGGGTATTCCTCCATTTAACGGATTCCTGTCGAAAGAATTATTCCTTGAGGCGATGTTTGAAATAAGCAATGCAAACTTCAGTGCACTTGCCGACTGGAGCGTACTGTTCCCGATTCTTGCAATCGCCGGCAGTATTTTCACATTTGTTTATTCAATTAAATTAATACACGGCGTGTTCTTCGGCGAACGTACACACGACACACCTAAAGAACCGCATGAAGCACCAAAATTGCTCCTTGCTTCACCGATTATTTTATCGTCACTCGTTATTATTTTCGGGCTGTTCCCCAACCTGCTGTCAGGCAGTATTATCGATCCTGCAGCAATGGGTATACTTGCGACAGACACAGCATTAAACACTGAAATTTCACACTGGCATGGATTTAATAACCCTGCATTGTGGGCAACAGTTGCAATAATAGTTATCGGTACGGCACTGTATTTATTCAGAAACAGCTGGATGTTCATTTACGATTATCATAAAGAACAGTTTACGCTGAATCACTTATATGATCAGGGACTCATATACAGTCAGCTTGGCTCAGCTAAAGCAACCGACGGTATAATGAGCGGTTTCCTGAGAGATTACATGGTATATATTTTCGGATTCTTCGTTGTTCTTGGAGTCATTACGACGTTCTATGCAGGACTGCCGATTGTATTCGATGATTTTGCAGATGTCGGGATTCAGGACATGGCACTGGTACTCATTATTTTAGTCTCACTCGCAATTATTATGATGACACGCTCACGCATGGTTTCGATTATTATGCTCGGGGCAGTCGGTTTCTCAATGGCCCTGTTCTTCGCATTTTTCAGAGCTCCTGATCTCGCACTGACTCAGCTTGCGATAGAAACAGTTACAACGACATTATTCCTTGTATGTTTCTATCACCTGCCGAAACGCTCGAAGCATGAAGAGAGCATTCAATTTAAATTCACGAACTTTATCATATCTGTCGGTGTCGGGATAATCGTTATACTTTTCGGACTGGCAGCATATTCAAACCGACTGTTTGAATCGATCAGTCAATATCATATTGATAATGTATACGATCTTGCAGCCGGAGGTAATATGGTAAACGTTATACTCGTAGACTTCCGTGGTTACGATACGCTGATGGAAACACTCGTATTCGGTATCGCAGGAATTGGAATTTACGCATTAATGAAAGCAAAAGTATCTAGAAAGGATGATGATAATGAAGAGCACGCTTAAGAGAGCTGGTTACAGTAAAGTACAACGCCAGATGAATGATGTGTTTATACAGTTCACTTCCAAAGTGATATTTCTTATCATCCTGCTGTTCTCAATTAATTTATTCCTGGCAGGACACTACACACCGGGCGGAGGGTTCGTCGGGGGACTCCTGGCTGCTTCAGCTGTCATACTGTTACTAATGGCTTACGATTATGAAACTGTACGCAAAATGATTCCGGTGAACTTTCATCTCATGATCAGTCTCGGTCTTACATTTGCAATTGTCGTACCGACACTGCTGTTTTTCTTCGGTGTTCCTTTCTTCACACACCAGCATACATACATTAACGTACCGGTGTTCGGAGAAGTTGCACTCCATACAGCAGTACTTTTTGATATCGGTGTCTTTCTGACAGTTGCCGGGACATCACTGCTGATCGTTACATTGGTTGGGGGGGCAGAAGACTAATGGAACTGGTCACGATTATTTTATCAGGCATTTTGATTGCCTCTGCAACTTATTTAATTCTGTCAAAGAGTGTTTTACGCATTATCATCGGACTTTCGATTCTGTCTCACGGAGTCCACTTAATGATTCTTACTATGGGACAGCTGAAACGCGGCAACGTGCCTGTTCTGGATGACGCTGTCAGCAGCTATTCCGATCCATTGCCGCAGGCTTTAATTCTGACTGCAATTGTTATTTCATTTGCCCTGACTGCATTCAGTCTGGTATTGCTTCTCAGAAACTACAAAGAACTCGGCACAGATAATACAGAAGATATGAAAGGAGTTCCACATGGCGACTAACGTATTACCTATGCTCCCGATCATTCTTCCATTTCTGGCCGGTGTTATTATGCTGTTTATCGGAAAACGACCGATGCCGCACAGAATCATCTCGGCGGTCACTGGGCTTATTATGATTGGTTTTGCGGGCTATAACATTTATTATGTATACGCTCACGGTACAATGGTGACATTCATCAGCAACTGGTCGGCACCTTTTGGTATCAGTGTCGTTTATGACATGGTTGCTGCTCTTTTAGTGTTTACGACATCACTTGTAATGTTTTTTACTGTGATTTATTCTTTTCAGTCCATCGGTTATGAGAGAGAAAAATATTACTACTATCCGATGATTCTATTTATGATTACAGGGATAAACGGTGCATTCACAACCGGAGATATTTTCAATATGTTCGTATTTTTCGAAGTGTTCCTCCTGGCTTCTTATGTACTGATTACACTTGGCAGCCGTAAAATTCAGCTTCAGGAAGGATTTAAATACCTTGTAGTTAACATAGTATCTTCCAACTTCTTCCTTGTCGGTCTTGCTTATCTTTATTCGGTAACAGGATCACTGAACATGGCTGATATTCATATTAAACTGTCAAACTATGATGGCAACCTTGTAATAATGACTATTATTGCAGTGGTATTCATCTTTGTATTTGCTACAAAAGCCGGCTTGTTCCCGCTGTACTTCTGGATGCCCGGTTCATACAGCGCACCGCCAATTCCGGTTATTGCTCTGTTTGGAGCCTTGCTTACCAAAGTCGGTGTTTATTCGATTGCAAGAACATTTTCTCTGTTCTTCACAAATGATGCTGCATTTACACATCAGGTCCTTCTGTTTATGGCGCTGCTGACTATTATAGCAGGCTGTATCGGAGCACTTGCATATACTGATATGAAAAAAATTATTATTTATAACATTATGATTGCAATCGGTGTGATTATCGTCGGGTTTTCAATGATGGATTATGCCGGAACTGTGGGTGGTATTTATTATCTGATTCACGACATGATAATTAAAGCAGCACTTTTCATGCTGATTGGCTTCATTATTTACCGGACAGGTAAAAATGACGCCGCCGATCTCGGCGGACTTATTAAACAGCACCCTGTTGTCGGCTGGATGTTCTTTGTTGCCAGCCTCTCACTTGCAGGTGTTCCGCCGTTCCCGGGATTCTTCGGTAAGTTATTTATCGTCGAGTCTGCTTTCGACAACGGACATGCCGCTGCTGCTGTCATCGTATTGCTATCAAGTTTAATCGTGTTATACAGCATTATGAAAATATTTATTAAAGTATTCTGGGGAGAACCGGCAAAGCCGGTTGAACTCAAGAATATTAAATCGGATAAACTGCTGTTTTCAGCTGTTGGTCTCGTTATCGTCTCAGTAATATTCGGTCTTTCAGCTGACTTTTTATTCCCGGTTTTTGAAATGGCGGCTGAATCATTCTATAACCCGTCATCATATTCGAACTATTTGATGGGGGTGGAATAATTGTCATTTCAACTTATGATTAATATCGTATTAGCATTTTTATGGGTGTTTATGAATGGTGATTTTACAGTCGGTACATTCGTTACCGGTTACCTTATCGGGCTGGTTGCGGTATATATTCTCCGCAACTTTCTGCCCGGACGTTTTTACTTAAAGCGTCTGTACTGGATGATACGTCTGTTCTTCATCTTTATCATTGAATTGGTAAAGGCCAATATTGAAGTAGTACGTATTGTAATGGCCCCTAAAATTGATATCCATCCCGGCTTCTACGCATATCCAAACGATCTGGAAGAAGAATGGGAAGTCGCGCTGCTGTCTACACTGATTACGTTAACACCTGGTACAGTAGTAGTTGCTATTTCCGAAGACTATTCGATAATTTATATCCACGGACTGGATATGGATGATGCGGATACCGAAATTGCGAATATTAAGACTGCCTTCGAAGATGTTATAAAAGAGGTGGCTAAACCATGACAAACTTTATTAATATACTCGTAATTATATGTATCATCGCTTTCGCATTTTCGATGCTCGGCATGATTTACAGAGTGCTTAAAGGGCCGACATTGCATGACAGAGTAATTACACTTGATGCATTCGGTGTAACGCTGATGGGTATGATTGGTCTTGTATCCATGGTACTTGATACATCATATCTGCTCGTTGTCATTATGCTGATCGGTATGATAGGATTTATCGCAACTATCGGCTTCGCCAAATTCCTCGAGAAAGGTGTGATTATTGAAAATGATAGAGATAATAATAGTTAGTCTGATCACACTTTTCTTAATCGGCGGCGCCTTTTTCACAGTAGTCGCAGCAATCGGTGTTATCCGTCTTCCGGATACATATACAAGATTGCACGCAGCATCGAAGAGTTCGACTCTGGGTGTCGGCATGACGCTGATAGGAGTATTCATTTACTTTGCTTACTACCATGCCGAAGTCGATACACAGCTGCTTCTCGCTGTAGTGTTCATCTTCATCTCCGCTCCGGTCGGTGCACACTTTATCGCAAGAAGTGCCTTCCACTCGGATGTAGAACCTTACAAACTGACAATTCTTAATGAATTGAAGCGTGATGAGACTGGATCTGAATTGGAAACAGAAGAAACGGCAAGATTGAAAATCGAACGCAGCAAGGATAAAGAACTTGATGATTAATCAATATGAATCTCCTTCCGGTTTAAACCGGAAGGAGATTTTTTTACTGGCTTTGACCCTCGGCGTGAGTTTGTCATGTCCCGCTCATACCAGTCCGGAACCTTTTGGGTTCATATGACACCCCCTCATACCAGTCCG
>DAIPYL010000008.1:28250-49579 GCA_036782755.1 Jeotgalicoccus sp.
TTCATATGACACCCCCTCATACCAGTCCGTCTACATTAATAATTTATTTACACAAAAAAAGGAACCCGTCTCCGGATTCCTGTTCCTGTTAATATTTATCTTTTCTTTCTTATCGCGACTGTACATCTGCTCAATGCTACGAGTTTATCTTCTTCATCAGTCACTTCGATTTCCCATACCTGGGATGTTGAACCGCCATGCTTTAACAGTGCTGTAGCAGTTAACACACCCTCCTGTTTTGCTCTCAGATGATTGGCGTTGATTTCCATGCCGAAGGCAATTTCATCATCGGAAATCATCTTAAATGCGCCCATGCTTGCCGCTGTTTCTGCCAGCAGAACGTTAACACCGCCATGGACGTAGCCGAACGGCTGAAGTACTTTCTCGGTAATCGGCATCTCTACTGCGCATTTACCAATCTCATCGACTGTAATTGTAATACCAAGTGTTTTCAATACTCCCTTATTCATACAGCGTACCTGATTCGATTAAATCAATAATCGTACGGATCATTACGCCTGTAGAACCTTTTTTAGCAAATGGAGTCGATACTGATGTATTGCTTGTCCCCGCGATATCAAAGTGAACCCACGGTGTATTTTCAGTGAACTGATTAATAAACGCTGCGGCAAATGATGCACCGCCGGGTTTAAAGTCAGCATTCAGAAGATCTGCAATATCAGACTTCTTAACTCTGTCGTCTTCTAGTTCAGATATCGGCAGATGCCAGATATCTTCTCCTGTTACTTTGCTGCTGATTAACAGATTGTTGATGAACTTCCTGCCCTGGTTCGTAAAAACGCCGGTACGGTTTTCACCGATCGCCTGTATTACTGCACCTGTCAGTGTTGCAAAGTCCATCATTACTTTCGGACGGTATTTAGTCGATGCATAATAGACCGCATCTGCAAGTACAAGACGGCCTTCGGCATCAGTGTTTGATACTTCAACAGTTTTACCTGACAGTGATTTGTACACGTCATCAGGACGCATACCGTTGCCGTCCACCATATTTTCTGCCAGTGCAAGCACTGCAACAACATGAACAGGCAGTTCAAGTTTTGTAATAGCATCCATCATACCGGCAACGTTTGCCGCACCGCTCATATCATACTTCATCGAGCGCATGCCGCTGCGTGTTTTAAGCGAATAACCGCCCGAGTCGTAAGTAATACCTTTACCAACTAAAGCAATCGGTGCATCGTCTCTTGCATCAGGGTGTTTATATTCAATCGTGACTAATCTCGGTTTTCTGACAGAAGCTTTACCGACTGCAGCAAGTAAACCGAAGCCTTCCTGAATCAGCGTATCAAAGTCTTTAACTTCACCTTTAACATACGGACGGTCTTTAAACTGTATTGCCAGCTGATCAGCAAAGCTCTCCGGATACAGAAGATTCGGCGGCATAGTTGCGAAATCTCTTGCAAGTGTAATACTGCCTCCGAGTGCTGCACCATGTTCAAAGCTTGCTTTTACATCAGCTTTTGTTACCAGTGTAATATTCAGTTCATCGTGGAACTGTTTTTTATCAGATGAATCGTAACCTGTCAGACCGTGATTGCTGACTGCAGCCATCATACCAACTGCATCAGCGACTTCCACAGGTTCAAATGCAAATGTATCTAAAATCATCTGTGCTTCAGTGTCTTTTTCACCGGCCATAAACTGAAACAATTTGCCGACAGCTTTTTGTACTTTCAGCGCGGTCAGCTCGCTGCTGTCTCCAAGACCGACAGCAATCACTTTACGGTACTTACGCTGAATCGTCACACCTGTTGTCGTCACTTTGCCGTACTTGTCGGACAGCACGTTTGCTGAAATTATTTCTTCAGTTAAGCCGTTTAATAACGTATCAAGTTCGTCGAAATTCTTCAGTTCTTTAATATTTTCAGGTAAGCCGATTACAATTGCCGAATCGTCGGCAATGTATTTCTCTTCAAATTTAATAATCAAAATGCGTTCCCCCTAAAACATTTGATAGCCTGCTTTTCTTAAGTAGCGTATTGTCATGCCTGCTAAAATAATTCCGATAAATCCACTGCCTAAAATGATAACATCAAACATTGATATACCGATGATATTATCCCATAAAATACCGAAGGATTCACCGGGACTTGCTATGTAGTCAAATAATGATACTCTGCCGATAATCCATAACACTATTACCGGATAAACGAACGCCATAATCCATGTCATTTTTAAAATCATGTTCAGAATAAAACTGATTCCATAAAACAAGACAAAATACAGCAGCACAGATATAAACAGCTGGACGATATTCATTGCCATAATTGTTTCCTCCAAAAAATAAAAGCATGGGCATTATATATACCCATGCATAATGCTGATTTTTTTAAAATTACAGGAATTTACCTTTTGTTGCACCTAATACAACGCCGCCGATTTTCAGGACTGCACGTGTATCGATGACTTTCTTCATAAATGCTGCTGATTTACCTTTGATTTCACGGCCAAATACTACACCGATTCCGTCATTAGCACCAAGTGAACATACAGTTCCCTTGTCATCGTAAGCAAACGGCTCCATTTTCTCACCGTTTAACTGAAGTTTAATGTTTTTAGCAGTGTGCTCACCTAACTGCATTGCAATTTGAGCTGTTGTAGGATACGGACGAGCGTTTTCGCCAGTGCCGTTCATTACAGCTGCCACGTCTCCGATAGCGAAGATGTTAGGATAACCGTCGATAGTTAAATCTTCTTTAACTACGATACGGCCGCGTTTAACGCCTTCGAATGATTCTTCCATCAGACGTGAACCGCGCACACCTGCTGTCCAAACTACGCTTGAAGCTTCAAGCTGAACTTCTTCGTCGTTAACTTTAACAACGAAACCATTTTCGTTTGCTGCAGTAATTGCAGTACCAAGCATAAATTCAACACCGCGTGACTCCAGGAAATCAACTGCATACTGAGTTAATTCATCAGAGAACATTGGCAGCATTGAAGGCATTGCTTCTACACATGTAATCTTAACATCGTTGTAGTCAATTCCGTGTGTTTTGCAAAGTACCGGTAATGTTTCAACAAGTTCACCAAGGAATTCAACACCGGTGAAACCTGCTCCGCCGACAAGAATAGAAAGATCTTTAGGATCTTTTGAAGTTTTATAATTGATGAAATTCTTTTCAATTTCTTCGCGAGTTGCTACAGCAGTTTGCGGGCTGACGATTGTCGTTGCAAATTCGTCCATTCCTTTAATGCCGAATGACTCACTTTCAAATCCAAGCGCTACGATAAGCGTATCGAATTCAAACACACCCTGAGTCGTTTCAACAGTCTGTTCGTCACGGTTAATTTTAGTTACTTCTGCAGGGATAAAGCGCGTTTTCATGTTATCGACTACTTTAGCAATCGGATACACGCCCTCTTCCCAGTTCATCGAACCTGCTGCAGTTTCGTGCAGCCATGTAGATTCATAGTGGTACTCATTTTTGTTGATTAAAGTAACGTCCGCTTCCTGTACTCCGATAGTTTTCTGCAGTTTCGCAACTGTAGACAGACCTGCATAACCGGCGCCTAGTACTAGGATTTTCTTTCTTTCATAGCTCATAATTTATTTCCCTTCCTGCAAATAAGTTTTATATATTGATAAACTGTTATTTCAGTTTCTATACCAAGTATTATATTAGCACTAAATGGTAATATTTCAAGCGTTTTCACTAATTTTAACAGTCACCTGGAGTACCTGAATTTGCTTTGGTTCTAAATGATGAACCGCAGCCGCATGACAGGCTTGCATTGGGGTTTTCTATCGTGAAACCGCCGCCGATAAGCGACTGTTTAAAATCAATTACAGTACCGTCTACAACAGGCAAATCCATCTTGTCCACAAGCATTTTCACACCGTGATATTCAAAGATTTCATCGCGCTCAGCTGCTTCATTTTCCGCCGCCATGCCATAAGTTAATCCTGTACAGCCTCCGCCCTGAACTTTAAAACGCAGAAAACCGTCGACCATGTCATTCGCTTCCAGCATATCTTTAACTTCGTACGCTGCACTTTCTGTCAGTGTTACTGATGACATAAAAATCACTCCTGTTCTTAATACTTTGTTACATAATTCTCAATATCCTAATTATACTACACGTAAAACATTAGCACCAACGATGAGTTCACTCATCTAATGCCTGATTATTTTTGTCTATCCGCTTATAAGTCTTCTCAAGCAGCTGCTCGCTGTTCTTCGCAGCTACGATTTCCCCGTCTACGAGAACAAAATAACTTTTACTGCACAAACCGCAATTATTTGTGCATTCATAATCGACGACATCGATTCCCGGATTTTCATCCAGCTGAGCATACACATCGTGAGTTCCTTTTTGCATATTGGCGTTACAAAACTCTACAATTGTATACATTGGTCATTCTCCTTACTTTATAAATTAAAAAAACTAGAGACGGCACGTCTCTAGTTGCAATTTAAAACACTTGTTCGATCTCAACAAAACCTGGTACTTCTTCGAGAAGTGCACGTTCGATACCGGCTTTAAGTGTAATCGTTGAACTTGGGCATGTTCCGCATGCTCCGAGAAGTCTTAGCTTCACAATACCGTCTTCAACATCTACGAGTTCAACGTCTCCTCCATCGCGCAGAAGGAAGGGGCGTAATTTATCTAATACTTCTTCAACTTGTTCGTACATTGTATCCTGACTTACTGCCATATTAGTTCACTCCAATCAATTTATGAGCATTACTTCGTATACAGTACATTATAATAGAAATACACTTAAAAATCCATCATTTGAAAGTCCTATTTTTATGCCAGCATAAGCCCTCTCGCCGTTAATGTTCTCGCAAACATTACCGTCATCACTGCAAGTATAATATCCTTAATTAAAAACGGCACGACAGCAGCCATTAATATTTCAACGAGTGACATCGGCGTACCGATAACCGTATTCATAATGAAGGAGAAATAAAAGACTCCGCATATAAATATTGCACCCATGCCGAGCAAGGTAAAAGTGACCATGCGGATCGGCTGTTCATTTCCTCCCATCGCTGTAATGACTACCCCGGGTATAAAGCCGAGCACGAAACCGAATGACGGTGACACGAGAGAACCGAGTCCACCGGAGCCCGCAAATACCGGAATACCGATTAAGCCGATACATATATATGCTGTAACTGAAACCAGACCAAGCTGCCGTCCAAGAAGCAGACCTGCGAGCAGCACCATCGGCACCTGCAGCGTAAACGGTATTGGTCCAAGCGGCACTCTGATTTGTGCGCCGACAGCAATCATGGCTGTAAATAATGCAGCAAAAACAAGATGTTTAGTTTTCATATTGTTGCTCCAGTCTTTTTGATTAGCTATATCATAACAGAAAAAAACTCCCGCGTTAACCCATAAATATAAATGGTTAACGCGGAAGTTTTCATTTATAAGTGCCAGTCAAAAAGTGTATCGACTGTATGTACAGGCGGTACTTCCCTGTTCATAACTTCTTCTTTTGAATGCACACCTGTACCGACGTGTATCGTATCAAGACCGCCGTTAATACCGGTCAGAATATCGGTATCGTAATTATCGCCAATCATTGCAACATCGCCGGGCATCATACGTAATCGTTCAAGTGCACCGGTTAATATATAATGATTTGGTTTTCCTGTAATAAGCGGTTCTATTCCGGTCACTTCGCTGACCAGTTTAACAAATGAACCGTTCCCCGGAGAAAAACCAAAGTCTGTTTTAATCTTTATATCAGGATTTGTCGCAAGAAAACGCGCACCACCCTGAATCAGTCTGCATGCAGTCATAATTTTATCGAATGTGATCGACGTATCAAGCCCCATGACAACGGCATCCGGTGCTGTATTATTTAACACAATACTTCCGTCTCCGGTCAATGTATCCCTGAAACTGTCTGTGCCGATTAAATAGACTGACGGAGTGTTAAACTCGTGTTCCAAATAGGTTTTCATCGCTGCAGCTGACGTATAAATATGGCTTTCAGTTGTCGTGAATCCCATAGCTTCAAACTTACGGAGAATTTCCGACGGATGTCTCGCTGCATTGTTCGTCAAAAATAAATAAGGAATCCCCGCACTGTTTAACCGGTCAATAAAATCGACGGCACCGTCGATAACAGCGTCGCCGTTAAACATCGTGCCGTCGAGATCAATTAAATATCCTTTATACATCCGATTCTCCGCTGAACGCCGTTACAGCCTGCGGGTCATTCTCGTAAAAATGTTCGATGCTCGCTTTAAAGTTTTTGTAAGCATCGATATTCTGCTTAAACTCAGCGCGCATTGCATCGTGATCGATTGACTGATAATTTCTTGTCAGTTCTTTTCTCCAGGCAAGCGTGTTTTTAAATTTCTCCGCATCTTCAGCTCCGATAACTTTTTCCTGAGCAAGAATATCCAGCACATCCTGATAGTTTCCCGGATCTCTTAAAATAAATGCATCGATAATCATATTGCCGACATCCACCGTCGCTTCTATAAGCATATGACATGCCCGCTCGAGCGCCAGGTTATTACCGGTATCAATCGTTTCCGCCAGTCCCTCAATGTAGTCGAGACGCGTGTTTAAAAGATTTTTATCTACAAAATACATTTCTACACCTCATCATTATTATTCTCTCTTATCATATCATAAACGAAAAAAACCGGGTTTTAAGACCCGGTCTCTTCCTTCACTTCTTCAGCAGACTCTTCAGTCTGCTCTTTTAACTCATGCTTTGAAACTTTTCTTAAGATAAAGTACGCACAGCCGAAGTTGCAGTATTCATTTAAATACTCTTCGATGGCATTGACCCGTTTGTCCGGTTCCACTTTACGTTTTGAGTTTCTATAAAATCCGGCAAGTCTCAGTTTTTCGTAACCGACATCACCGACTATATAATCGTACTTGTTCAGCAGTTCACTGTATTTTTCAATAAAAACTTCTTCATCAAATGCATCGCGGTAGTTCTCCACGAGTTCAAAGTTCATATGATCAATTGTAATCACAGACGCACACCCTTTAATCAAACTGATACATTCATGATATCACATTTTTTACCATTATGCGTTCTGTTTAGCCACCGGGCGATACATAAATTTAACGACCGCAAACACTGCGAGAAGTCCCGCGAGAACTCCGAGAAGGCCCCAGACAACACTTGTTGTCAGACCGAGAATAACAAAACCGACAAGTCCGATTAACGCTGAAATAATCGCGTAAGGCAGCTGTGTCATTACGTGAACGATATGATCACTGCCAGACCCCGTAGATGACAGAATCGTCGAGTCGGAAATCGGTGAACAGTGGTCTCCGAATACCGCTCCTGCAAGTACTGCTGCAACACTCGGCAGTAACAGATCCGTTTCACCAAGTGAAATAATAATTTCACCTGCAACCGGAATCAGAATACCGAATGAACCCCAGCTTGTACCTGTCGCAAGGGCCATAATACAAGCAACAATAAAGATTACTGCCGGAAGCAGTGCAACCGGAAGGTTTGAACTTTCAACCATTGCACCAAGCAGTTCCCCGGTACCCAGTTCACTGATTAATGCACCGATCATCCATGCGAAAGTTAATACCAGTATTGCCGGGAACATCGCAAGGAATCCAGCTTTGATCCCAAGAAGAATATGTCTGCCGCTGAAATCATCGTCATTTTTCGTCTGTTTGAAATAGTAGAACAATGTCAGCGCCAGACCGACAATACCGCCGATTAGAAGTGCATGTGTAATCAGCGTGTTTTCCATTACAGTGAAGATGCTCCAGTCTCCGCCTTCCATTGCACCTGTAATATACATTGCAACAATAACTGTCAGAGCAAGACCGGCAATCGGCACGATTAAAGCACTCGCACTTGATCCTTCATGTACAGGCAGGTCTTCATCCTGCTCTGCAAATTCAGGCACTTTGTCGCGCAGAATCCCTTCATTAATCGCTAAGTCTTCCTGTTTTCTCATCGGTCCGATATCGAATTTAAAGATAATAACAATAAACATCATAATCAGTGCCGCAATGACATAGAAATTCATCGGCACCATATACATGAAACTCTGGAAAGGTGAAATATGCGTCATGCCTGCACCGATTAACAGCGGTGCTGTCAGACCCATAATTCCGGCACCCCAGCTTGAAACAGGCGCCATTACCGCAACCGGTGATGCTGTCGTATCGACAAAATAAGCAAGTTTTGCTCTTGAAATATTATACTTATCAGTAATCGGTTTCGCGACCTGACCGACGATTAATGCACTGAAGTAATCATCGATAAAGACGATAATCCCAAGAACACCTGTCATTAATCCTGCACCGCGGCGGGATTTAACTTTAGTCAGTGCCCAGTTTGTAAATGCACGCGCACCGCCTGACATATTCATAAATGCCGTCATAATTCCGAGCAGTGTTAAGAAAATCAATATGTAAGCATTCCACGTGTTTAATCCGCCGTCCTCAATAAAAATTGCGAGGAATGAGTCGAGAAGCAGCGTGAAAAATTCACCAAAGTGACCGTTTGCAATAACGAATGCCGATGTAATAATCCCTGCACCTAAGCTAATTCCGACTTTTCTCGTTACGACAACGAGTAAAAGTGTAAGCAACGGCGGAATTAAAGGCATGTATTCCCAATTTAAAAATGATTCCATCTTTCTTCCTCCTAATTTTTTCAATAAAAAAATCACAAATACGTTAACAGTGCACGCATTTATGATTTATTTATTAAATGTAGCGCATCATGTAACTGACAGTGCCCAGCCTGTTAAACTGAACCCCAGAATTAATACCTGCCGGCATCATTCTTCGGCACTATTCCCTTTTAAGTATCTTTTAAACGCATGCCTGCTAAAATACTTTACTGTTGAAAAGTGCAACCTCTACTTTTTATTTATTCAATTAATTTTCATTATAGCATATCCATAAGAGAAAAGACTACAGCTCATTGAGATAATTTTTAACGATATCGCGGAGCAGGTCCGGCATAATGTATTCTTTCTTCGAATATCTGAACTGCGGGAAAATTCTGCCGAACGTATACATATCAAGTGTTCCAAGCTTATATTTCCGCTGGTCTCCAATCAGTTCACCGCCGATATAATACTCTCGTTCCGACTGGATATACTGTATGTTATGAGTCACAAAACAGCCGAAAATATCCCCCCGGAAGCCCAGTCCCCGCACAATTTCATCTTTGTATTCATGACGGGCTGCCTGCGTGAATATCTCTTTCATCTCGCGTCCGGTCAATTCTATCTGCACCGCATTTATGGCATGAGGAAGCACTTTATGGAGTGAATACTCCGTCAGTTCACCGCCGTCAAACGGACTTGCTATAAGACCTGTATGAATGAGTCCCGCATCACTGTCAGTAAAATCTTTCAGAATGTATGCAAGAAACGAACTGAAACGCCCCGCCGAATATAATCTGCGGTCGATCGGCAGCGCATCTTCTTTAATGATTGTATTTTTTAATATCGCCTTGCCTTTATTATAATAATCGTTTTCAACTTGTGATAATATGTCCGACTCTATAAGCGCCGCTTTTTTACGGATGAGTTTCCGGCCTTCAAATTCGAGCGTTACTTCACCGATATATTCACCGTACCGGCCGGCCGCTGCAAGCAGTACGCCATTAACACGCTCACCATAATCAAAATGGTGATGCGTATGCGAGGATAATATTAAATCGATTTCAGGAAATTTATTGGCAAGCGTCTCGTCATCATACATCCCGAGGTGACTCATCATAACAATCACATCGGCCTTTGATTTAAGTTCATGCAAATATTTCTCTATCCAGTCAAAGGCATCTGCAACTTCCCAATCCAGTGCAAGATAGAATGGTGTAAATTCAACTGTCGCTGCGATAAAACCGATTTTTATACCGTTTATTTCTTTAATAGTGTAAGGTTCAAAATACGGTTTTTTGCTCCCTACTTCACGCAGGTTTGCACAGATAACATCGAAATCCGCTCCATCATATAAATGTTTCAGCTGCTCTTTAGTCAGCGTAATGCCTTCATTATTACCAAGCGTTGCCACGTCACAAGTTGCGTTGTTCAACAATTCGATATTACCTTTTCCGAGTGTCGCCTCAGTGTATGGATGCGAACGATCGACATGGTCGCCGATGTCTACATAAAGCATATTATCTCTGTACTGGCGTCTTTTATTTTTAATGAAGCTCGTAAACTTCATGTAGTTATGTAATGCACTGTGTATATCATTCGTGTGATAAATTTTCACTTCCATACGAGCACTCCTTAAAGAATTGTTTGTAAAATCAAGTATACACCCAGTATAAACAGAACAGTACGGAGCAGTACAACTAATCCGTCCGAACTGAACCGCTGATTAATCTTCACACCGATCGTCGCACCAAGCACCGCTGCCGGAACGAGCATCAGTATATACATAAAGACAACGTTATTCTGAAGCACGTGACCGAATGCGGACGATACACCTGAGAAAAACACCATCATCATACTTGTACCGATAGCAATAGTCGGCGGCATGCGGAACACCATCAGCATTAACGGTGTCATCAGCACACCCCCGCCGATACCGAACAATCCGGTAATGAAACCGACAATGAACGTTATCATAATGGCAAGGTAAGGCGGAAAACCGTAATGGTAAACGTTACCCATATTGTCCCGGTGCGGCTTTAAATACTTCGGATTGCGGAATACTTTCATCGGTTTAATTTTATTTCTTACAACCAGCAGGATGCTGATAAAGATTAAAAACATACCGAAGTATAAATTGAAACTGTCCACTGTAAACAGACTGCTGGCGTATGATCCGGCGAATGCACCCGGCATCAGGCCGATCAGAAAGAGAATACCGTTCTCCCTGTCCACCTGCTTATTGCGGGCATAGGAAATCATCGCGCTCATACCGGTAAAAATCAGCAGCATACTCGACGTCCCGACTGCTGTCTGCGGTGTAATCGCAGGCAGTAATCCGAGTGTCAGCCCGAAAAACATTAATGCGGGAACGACTATAACACCCCCGCCGATTCCGACGAGCGAGCCCAGTATAGAAGATAGCAAACCAATCAGTATAAGCACGATAAATTCCATGAACACCAGCCCCTTAGAAAAGTTTCAGCTGCTTCGGCGCAAGTCCGCTGTATTCTATATCAAGCATGCTGATTAACTGTTTTGCATTGTCAGCTGCGTGACCTCCTGAGTTATTGTTAAACACGATATAAATATCTTTCGTTTTATGCTGTAATATGCTGATTTGTTTTTGTAACCACACGAGTTCCTGTCTGTTATAATCATATAAATAGCGCACGTCCCGCCATTCTTCCGACGTTCTGTTCTGCTGTGTCCAGCCGTGAACGTTGCGGCCGTGCAGACGGATAAATGCGGTATCATCAGTAACGCGGTTTACAAACGGCACCGAACCGATTCCTGCCTGCGGTTCATCACAGATACTGTGAATGACTTCGCTGTCGTGCAGAAATTCGAGAGTGTCTTCTTTATACTCATCAATGAACCATGTCTGATTGCGGAACTCGACTGCCACTTTAAACGGCTTTAAGAGCTCCACTGCGAATTTTACATAGCGTATATTTTTACTGGTGCAGTCAAACCACGGCGGAAACTGCAGCAGTACAAATGCAAGTTTATTTCTGTGATACATAGGCATCAGCATTTCTTTATAGGCATCGAAGACATCCCGGATAGAATCATAATGTTCTCTGTAGTCGCTGTGCCCCGTCATAAACTGATGGGCTTTTACTGCAAACTTAAACGTTTCGGGTGTCTGATCGCACCATTTTTCCACTGTTGACTGACGCTGTACTGCATAGTATGTTGAATCGAGTTCAACGATTGGAAAATGTGAAGCATATGTAATTAATTTATCTTTTTTATTTGATAGTTCGGTGTACAGCGAATCGTGGTCGCCCCACCCTGTCAGTCCTATATAAATCATTAAATCACCTTACTTCATTTTAGCACATTTACATTGGAGGATATTAATCATGGAGATTATTGAATTTGAAAATGTCAGCCATCGGGAAATACTTCATAATATCTCGGGATATTTCCGTGAAAATAAGATTACGACCTTTATCGGACCGAGCGGTGCAGGAAAAACAACGTGCCTGAAACATATTAACGGACTTCTGTCTCCCGACACCGGCAATGTTTTTTACCGCGGTGAAAATATCGATTCAACAGATGTAGTCGCGCTCAGAAAGAAAGCCGGAATGGCATTCCAAAGTGCGCCGATGCTTGCCGGCACCGTGTACGATAATTTAAATCTGCCGCTTAAAATATTTAATGAAGAACTGAGCCGTGAACATGCGCTCGAGCTCCTCGATATGGTCGAGCTCGATGCAAGTTTTTTACAGCGTAAAATCAATACATTATCCGGTGGCGAAAAAAGCAGGATTTCACTCGCACGCACTTTCGTATCAAAACCTGAAGTGCTGCTGCTCGATGAAATTACTTCAAGCCTTGACTATACTCTGGTGAGAGAAATCGAACGGCTCGTCAGAAAACTCCAGCAGAAACACAATCTGACCGTCATCTGGATTACGCATGACCTGGCACAGGCAGAACGTGTCAGCGATGATATCTGGTTCTTAAGCCGGGGCGAGCTGCTGCTTCAGGGTCCCATAGATTCACTCTACAGTTCGGACAATACTATTATACAGCAATTTTTAAGGGGTGAACGCTGATGGGTTTTCAGGAACTGCTGCTCTCCGGAGTGTTCGTTATTATTCCTCTCGTTATTGCGGTTGTACTGAAACTGGGGCTTACGAAAGATATCGTTATCGCTTCAGTACGTTCTATAGTGCAGCTGCTCATCGTCGGCATGATACTGACTTTTGTCTTCGACAGTGACAGCAGTATTTATATGATACTGATGATTATTGTCATGATCGGTGCTGCCAGTCAGAACGTCATTAAAAAAGGGACTCGCATTCCGGGTATCAAATGGATTATCATCTTAACACTGACGGCAGTTGAAGTTGTCTCCATGGCAATTATGCTGCTGTTCGGCATTCTCGATTTTGAACCTGAACAGATTATTCCGATCAGCGGCATGATTATCGGCAACTGTATGGTGCTGTCGCTTTTATTCGTCAGCAAATTTACCGATGAACTTGAAAACAGCGAAGAAATGATTGAACTCATTTTATCATTCGGCGGTGAACCGAAAGAAGCTGTTTCCCGCAGTTTAAAGTCGGCAATTCAGACAAGTATGATACCAACGATAGAATCACAGAAAACAATCGGTCTCGTGCAGCTGCCCGGTATGATGAGCGGACTCATTATAGGCGGTGCTGCGCCGATGGAGGCAGTCATGTATCAGCTGCTCATCTTATTTTTAATACTTACAAACGCAACTGCCGCTTCTGTGATGGTCGGTTATTTATCATATCCGAAACTGTTTAACAGCCGTCTGCAGTATACGGGATTAAAAAATGAATAAAGGCGGGACTGCTATGAAAAATCCTACTCATATTAAAGGTTTAATATTTGTTATTATCGGTGCTTCTCTGTGGGGTATCGGGGGCACTGCGTCCGACTATATTTTTACAGCGACACCTGTCGATGTAAACTGGTACGTCACCGCAAGACTGACTATCAGCGGTATTATCTTATTATCTATATACACTTTATTTTTCCGCCGGAAACATCGGACGGTGTGGAATAAGCATACTGTCTTAATGTTTGCCGTCTATTCCATCTTCGGCATGACGATGGTTCAGTATACATTTATGGCTGCAATCGGCTTTGGAAACGCTGCAATTGCGACTGTGCTGCAGTGTACCGGACCAATCTATATCATTCTTTATGCAGTAATGAAAAAGTACAAACCTTGGACGAAAGCCGAAGCATTGATTATCGCTGCAATGATTATCGGCGTGATCCTGATAGCGACAAACGGCAATCTGACGAATCTCGCTGTATCACCTGCTGCACTGATGTTCGGACTCGCATCCGGTGTTGCACTTGCGTATTACACGCTCCATGCACCGGTACTGCTGCAGGTTATCCATCCGCTCCAGCTCGTCGGCGGTTCAATGCTGACAGGCGGTATTCTAATGAACTTTATTCATCCGATCTGGGTGTTCGATTTCTCATTTGACTGGACTGCAATGCAGGTTATTATTCTTGCACTGTCCATTTTGCTCGGTACAACACTCGCATTCTACCTGTATATAACAAGCATGAAATACATCAGTTCAACAGAAGCCGGCATACTTGGTCTCCTGGAGCCGGTATCTGCAGTACTGACATCTGTCTTACTCCTAAATGTCGGCCTCGGCATGTATCAGGCTGCAGGTATTATTCTGATTCTCGGGGTCGGGGTATTTATCAGTACAAGAAAAGCCGAAACAGCGCAACATTAAATGAACAGCAAAAATCCGCTCCCATAACGGGAACGGATTATTTTATTTCTATTATTTAGTCTCCAAAGCAGCTTCGCCAGAAAGTGCTTCTGAAGTATCTTCTTTTTTCTTCCACAGTTTTTCAAGTTCCTCAAGAGTTTTACCTTTAGTTTCAGGCAGGAACTTCCAGACGAACAGTCCTGACAGTACACACATCAGACCGTAGAAGCCGTATGTCATCGCACCGCTGACTTCCATCATGTACGGGTAGAATGAAGTAATGGTAAAGTTTGCAAGCCATTGTACCGCAACTGCGATTGCCATAGCAGCACCTCTGATTCTGTTAGGGAATATTTCTGATAATACAACCCAGACAATTGGTCCCCAGCTCATCATGAACGATGCTGTAAATATTACGATAAAGATTAGTGTCGATATACCGATTACGTTAAACGCTGACAGCATGCTGACCCCGCCCATACCGATTGCCATACCGATTGAACCGACAATCAGAAGCGGTTTTCTTCCAATCTTATCAACATATTTAATAGCAATAAGTGTAAAAATTACGTTTACAAGTCCCATTACTACTGTCTGCACCATCGATGCATCAGCACCTGCACCCAAATCTTCGAAAATTCTTGGAGCATAGTAAAGTGCAACGTTGATACCGATAAACTGCTGGAAGAATGACACCATAATACCGACAATAATCACTGTTTTACCAAATGCAAACAGCGGAGTTTTCTTTATATTTTTCTCAAGATTACGTGTTTGAACAATGTCTGCAAGCACTTTTTTAGAGTGATCTGCAGAATGATAAATTCGGTTTAATACAGCCATCGCTTTATCATCCTGTTTGTTAAGCGCAAGATATCTCGGTGTTTCCGGCACTGCAAACAGCAGCAGGAAGAACAGAAGTGCCGGTACTGCCTCTGTCAGGAACATGTATCTCCAGCCCATAGTTTCAATCCATGCTGCAGATTCCCCAAAAGCGATGCCGTAGTTAACAAAATAAACGACCAGCATACCGAAAATAATTGCGAACTGGTTCCATGAAACGAGTCTTCCCCTGATGCCTGACGGTGCCATTTCCCCGATGAACATAGGTGTTACAGCTGATGCCAGCCCGACACCGATACCGCCGATAATACGGTAAATATTAAACATAATCAAAAGTCCGAGACTTGCTTCTCCCACTTCAAAGAATAAGAGTTCAGGATACGCTGAAAGTAACGCTGAAATTGCAAGGAGAACAGCTGCAAGCTGCAGTGATCTTTTTCTTCCAAGACTTCCTGCAATTTTACCTGAAAGTAGTCCACCGATTACACACCCGATTAATGCACTCGATACTGTTACCCCGTGTATGAATGAATTATAGTCGGCTGTTATGTATTGCTGAAGGGATTGTTCTGCTCCGGATATAACAGCTGTGTCATAACCAAATAATAATCCTCCCAGTGTTGCGATTAACGTCATAGTGATTAAAAACTTCACATTATAATGCGGTTCCATCACATGACACCCCCAAAGTTTTATTTAAATTCCAATAGTTTTCCTGTAAGCCCCTGCGTCTTCTCATAAACTTCTCTGTATAATTCAAATAATTTCTTATATTGCACTTTGTTTTCAGTTATTGGAGTGAATGTCTCTTTGTAATCAATCCATTTTTCAGTAATCACTGAAAAATCTCCAAACCATTGTTCACCTATCGCTGCAATCATTGCAGCACCGTAGGCAGGTCCCTGTTCTTCAGTCCGCGTCAAAATCTCTGCATCGAAAATATCCGCCTGCATCTGCAGCCATTGACGGTTCCCTGCACCGCCTCCGATAGAAACAATACTGCTGATATTCTTGCCGTTTTTACGCATAATTTCAATACTCTCATTAAGCGAGAATGTAATCCCTTCGATGACTGCTCTCTTCATATCGGCAGCATTCGTATTCGCATCAAGACCGATGAAGCTCCCTCTGATTTCTGCATCGTTGTAAGGCGTTCTTTCACCGAGAAGAAATGGAGTATATAACAACCCTTTCGCCCCGAGCGGAGACGTTTTTGCTTCTTCCATAAATTCACCGAATGTCTGGTCATCACCAAGCATTTTTTTCAGCCACTCAAGACTGTATCCTGCTGATAATGTCACACCCATTACATAATTCTGACCGCTGACACAGTGGTTGAAGTAATGTACTGATCCGTCATTCATATAATCATCTTCTTCTTCCGAAGAAAGTACAACACCTGAAGTGCCGATGCTTACAAGCTGTCTCGATGAATCGGTAATACCCGCACCAAGTGCACCGCAGGCATTGTCTGCGCCGCCCTGATAGATTGAAATATCCTGTTCAATATCAAACAGCTCTTTGTTAAGTATGCCCGATTTACCATGTGAAGGAATCACTTCAGGACAGATATTTTTATCTAACCCGAGCTGTTCCAGAAGAGTCTCTGACCATTCACCCTTCTTCACATCAAACATCACTGTACCCGCTGCATCAGACGGCTCTGCAAACACATTGCCCGTCAGACGGTAGATGACGTAGTCTTTCGGCATCATGAATTTATCGATTTTTTTATAATTTTCAGGTTCATTCTTTTTAACCCATATCAGTTTAGACAGTGTAAAACCTTCCAGAACTGTATTCTGTACATGACCGAGCAGATTATCGAGACCGATGTCAGCGATAATTTCCTTACACTCTTCTGATGTTCTCGTATCATTCCACAGTATTGCCGGTCTGATTACTTCTCCATCTTTGTCGACAATAACCAGGCCGTGCATCTGTCCGGAAAAACTGATGCCTGTAACTTTGCTGCCGTATTCACTGTCAAGCAGGCGGCCGAGACTGCCAGCTGCCGCTTCATACCAGTCTTCGGGATTCATTTCACTGTAGCCCGTTTTCTCGTGAATAGTATCGTATTTTACTTTATCACTTTTGACGACTTCTCCGTCACCGCTGACTATAATACTTTTCAGTCCGCTCGTGCCGATATCAATGCCAATTACGTATTCCAATGTTAGACACCTCTGTTGATATTAAGAATGTACTGGTTGATTTGCGCTTTAATAAGTTCAAGATGATCAGAAGTATTAGTGATATCACTGTTGTCTAAAGCATACGCTTCAAGTTCTTCAAGGCTCGTTTCACCATCTACAATCTGACGGCCGATACCTTCAGTGTAAGATTTATATTTTTCATCAACGATGTTTTCAAAGAAGTTATCTTCAATCATCTGGTGTGCAACGCGCAATCCAAGTGCAAATGCATCCATTCCTGCTATGTGAGTCAGAATCAGATCTTCCTGTTCGAATGAAGTACGTCTGGGTTTCGCATCGAAGTTAAGACCGCCTTTATCAAGTCCGCCGTTTTTAAGAATTTCATACATTGCCATAGTTGTTTCATACACATCTGTAGGGAATTCATCTGTATCCCATCCAAGAAGCGGGTGACCCTGATTGGCATCTACTGAGCCAAGCATGTCATTGTCGCGTGCGTATCTAAGTTCATGCTGGAAAGAATGACCTGCGAGCGTTGCGTGGTTAGCTTCGATATTGAATTTGAATACATCTTCCAGACCGTGTTTCTGAAGGAATGCATGTCCGCTTGCCACATCAAAGTCATACTGGTGAGATGTCGGCTCTTTCGGTTTAGGTTCAATCAGGAACTGTCCTTCATAGCCGATCTTATCTGCGTAAGCTTTAGCCAGTTTGAAGAATCGGGCCAGGTTGTCTGTTTCAAGTTTCATATCTGTATTAAGCAGGCTTTCGTAGCCTTCACGTCCGCCCCAGAATACATAGCTGCTTGCACCAAGTTCTTTAGCAATATCAAGCTGTTTTTTAACTTTAGCTGCCGCATATGCAAATACATCTGCATTTGAAGATGACGCTGCACCCAGTACGAAACGTTCATGTGAGAAGTTGTTAGCTGTATTCCAAAGCAGTTTTTTGCCTGTTTCAGCCATTTTTTCTTTAATAAGCGCAACAATCTCATCCAGGTTTTCGTTTGTTTCTTTTAAGTCTTTACCTTCCGGTGCAATATCTGCATCGTGGAAACAGAAATAATCAACGTTAAGGATTTCAAGCAGTTCGAACATCGCTTCAACTCTTGCTTTAGCTTTGTCCATTCCTTCAAGGTGATCCCAGTTACGTTTAGCTGTACCGCCGCCGAACGGGTCAGACAGGTCTTCAGTAAATGTGTGCCAGTAAGCAACACTGAACTTCATATGCTCAGCCATAGTCTTGCCGCCGATTACTTCTTGCGGATTAAAATATTTAAAACTTAAAGGATTATTTGAATATGGTCCTTCGTAGTTAATTTGTTTCTGATTGAAATAAGTCATGCTTTTTCCTCCTGAAAATACTTTGTTTATTGGATAAACAAAGAATACATGTATTTGAAATCGCTGTCAAATAAAATTTACAAATTGTGCTATACTTTGAAGAAATCTCATTCAAAAAGACATAGGAGACCGCTATGAATAAAAGTATAGTTAACCAGCAATCAATCAAACAATTCAATACGAATAAAATTTTGAAATTGCTCACTTCGACTGAAATGATTTCAAGAGCAGAACTGGCTAAACAGACCGGTCTGAACAAGGCGACAGTATCAAAAATTACTGACGAACTGCTCAATGAAAACCTGATTAAAGATCTTGGATACGGTATGTCCAGCGGAGGCAGAAAACCGAAGTTGCTTAAATTTAACCCGGATGCAAAATATATTGTCGGCATAAAAATCGGCGGCAGCGATATTTACTTTACAGTAATGAATATGAAGCTCGAGAACGTTTTTACGCAGAGAATTGAAATAAACAATAACGATACTCGAATAATTGCAGAACTGCTTAAGGAGTCATTTAATCACGCCGTTAAGAAGCTCGGTATCGAGATAAAGCATATTATCGAAGTTGCCGTAGCAGTTCCTGCAACTGTAGATATTAGCGGCTTAATAATACACGCACCAAACATCGGCTGGAAGAATATCGATCTGTCTGAAGAATTTAAAGATGTATTTCAAGGCATTTCAATAAATACATTTAACGAAGCGAATGCCGGGGCTCTGGGCGCATTACATCACATTACGAATCCGGAAAATACAAACCTGGTCTACGTCAGTGCCGGTATCGGTATTGGTACAGGTATTATTATTTCAGGCAATCTCTACAGAGGAAAAATGGGCCTTGCCGGAGAGTTCGGACACAACGTCATTGTTGAAAACGGGAGACAATGCCACTGCGGCAGGAAAGGGTGCTGGGAAACATATGCATCCGAACAGGCTTTCTACGACTCTCTTGAGAGAAAAGGTCTGAAGATGGAAAAGAATATACAAAGAGTCATTGAAGAACTGGAAAACAAAAACCCTGCAGCGATTGAAGCGATTGAAGAATTGTCGTCATATATGAATATCGGTCTGGAAAATGTCGCACGCGCAATGAGTCCGGATTACATCATCATCGGTAATAAGCTCCGACATTTTAAAGAATACTTAAATATATACGATGAAATTCAAGGGTCCAAAGTTTTATTCATAGACAAAGAAAGCCATACAACGATTGAAGGTATGGGCTTTGTTATTTCAAGAAAATATCTTTACCGGGACCGTTACAATGTTAATGATTAATTAACTAAAAAGAGTCAGCTCAAAATTTGAGCTGACTCTTTTTAATTTTATACTTTCGTATCAAAACTGAATACTGTTTCTTTCTTATAAGGAACACCCGCAGATATTCGGACATCCTGGTTTAAAGGAAGCTTCATTGCTGCAGGAGTGCATTGTGTTTCCACGCAGAATCCTGCGTATTTTTGTGCCTTTCTGTTCTTCAGATTTACAGACTCATCCATATTATTTCCTGTATACAGAATCATTCCGGGGAAAGTCGTCGTCACTGTCATTATCCGTCCGCTTCTTTCATCTTTAATCACAGCAGACTTATCATCTTCATTAAAAATAAAATAGTGATCAAAGCCCCCATTTGCGATTTCAATCTGCTCATCATCACTTGAGAAAACATCGCTGAACAAACGTCTCTCATTCAAGTCAAACAGCCCTTCAGACTGCTCAATACTCACCGGAATCAGTTCCTTATTCATCTTCAGCCAGCTTTCAGTATTGCTTTTAATTACATGATTTCCTGTATCCTCAGCCGGTTCACTGCTGAGGTTAAAGTATGTATGGTTCGTCGGTATTGTGACACTTTCCGACTCAGCAATCACTTCATATTCAAGGTTCAGTTCATTGGCCTCAGTCAAACTGTAAATAACTTTAAACAGCGGGCTGCCCGGGAATTCATTATCGGTTCTATACTGGAAGATAACTTTGTTACCTTCTATTGAACTGTCCCAGATTTTGTTGTACGGATTTAATTCACCGCTGTGGAGCAGGTTCTCCCCTTCATTAGGTGTAAATGAATACACTTCATTATTAATTATGAATTCTCCATTCTCCACTCTGCCGGCAACTGGTGTAATGACCGATCCCAGGAAATGTTCATTGCTGAAATATTCTTCAAGCATTTCATATCTCAGTACCACATTGCTGTAATCGCCGTTTTTGTCAGGAACAAATATTTCAGTAATACTGCATCCGACATTGATTATTTTCACAGTCATTCCGCTGTGGTTCGTCAGAATATATTCTATAATTCCTTTATCATGCTCTTTATATGTCACACTCACAAAAACATCTCCTGTCGTAATACTTTTCATAATTATGATTTACAGTTTAGCATATAATTTTTTGAACGGATAAACGTATTTCAGAGATAAAAATAAAATCTCCTCAAAAGCCTGCGGCTTCAAAGGAGATTCTTTTTATTATTTTACTGCTAATGTTTGTTTTAAATCTGTTTCCACAGCATCCCAAAGTTCTGGTGAAGTCATGAATTTTTCTTTCATTTCTTTCTTAACTGCTGTAAATGCTGCGTCGTATTCTTCAGTACCTTTTTCCGGCATATCTTTCATAATATCTTTTTGAATAACTGCTGTCATCGGTG
>DAIPYL010000009.1:0-5014 GCA_036782755.1 Jeotgalicoccus sp.
ATCCGCTTCAGCTGCTCAATTTCCACAAACCCAATTGAATTTTTCTCATCCAGCTGAACGTAAGACGGCAGTTTGCCGTCTGATTCCAGTGATGTTTTGCTTACCTGGAATTTACCGATGATGACCATAATTCTATGTACGAGTGTTGTCAGTTCATCGATGATATCCTGATTCAGTTTGGATACTTCCAGATGAATAATCGGATTTTTACGTTCTTTCGAAGGGAACATTATTGTCCGTATCCATTTCAGTTCACTTGGTGTCAGTTCTTGTTTAGTTTTTAACTCCAGTATCAGGAACGGGAATCTGTCTTCGTCTTTAAATGCGTTGTCATACTGCAGTTTAAAGTGATACAGTTCAAAACCGTGTTCTTCGTATCTGATTAAATATTGATGTTTTTCCTGCTGTACAAAAAATACTGTTCCGTATTCAACGTTCGAATCTCCTTCAAGTTCTTTGAATTTATCCACTACGTTGACGAGCTGCGAGTAATCGAGCAGCAGCTGCCCTGCTTTATGTCCTTCTGTCGATTTTTTTTGAGTGATTGTAATTTCAACTTTATCAGAAGTCAGCACTGCTTTTTCCTTACCGTGAAACAGGCTGGATGTTTTTAATCTATGAAATTCCCCATATGTATATCCCATTGTTTTAATGTTGGGTAAGTATGAATCAAACAGCAGGTCTTCCTGCACCAGTTTTCCAAGCAGCAGATCGACTGTTGATTCAGCAGGCACATCTATTTTCGTAATTGATATCCCGCTTTCGTAATCTCTCACTTTAACTTTTAGCTTCAAGTTGCTCTCTCCTTCTCAAACTGAACAAATGATTTTAAGATATCCACTCTCAACGCCACGAGTTCAGCGTCTTCATACATTGATTGTACTTTAACATCGCGCAGTTGAGAACTGTTTGCAGGAATTTTTTCTGTAATAAACTTCATAAATGTTATCGCATAATCTTCTTTGACATTAGTTGCTTGATACGGCACGTAAAAATCCGTCACATTATTATTATAAAATCCTTCCAGCTGAAACCTGCTCTTTTCGGAATTTTCATGCCAGTTCTCGTCATACTGCGACCAGAAACGTTCCCTGTGATTATCAATAATCGTGTCTTTTTTCGCACATGAAATATCCGTACTGTCGCATGATTCATCAAAATCCTCAATGGGAAGTGAATAAATATGTCCGAATTCATGTATCAGATTACGATACTGTGTTGCTTTATGTGTATTGTCACGCACATCCATCGCAAGCACTGTACCTTCTCTTTGAATTGATACGTAGGCAGATGTATTTCCCTCACCGTCAGAAAACAGACGGTATTCATCAATTTCTTCTAAATAACGGTGCGGAAAGACATACTGAAACACATCCCATATTGCTGTGAACGTTTCTTCTTTACCGAACGGCAGCGGATTTTCCTGCTCGCTGGCGGCAATCTCAAATTTATTTATTTCATAATTAATGAAAGTTGTCCGTGTTCTGTTCTCAAAAAAGATATGCGGCTCGTCTTGCAGATCAACATACGTTTTCAATTCTTTCAAATATTCATCACCAAGTACTGCACATGTTTCCACTGTGTCACAGTCATTATGCTCCACTTCCTGTGCCCAGTCGATATCCGCTTCAAAAGTTGCTCTGTCGCTGCTGATATACTCCAGCAGCTTAAATCCGCCTGTAAACATCAGCACTATTACTGCAGCAAGCAAAAGCAGCTGAATGACTGTTCTGCCGGACCGCTGTGCACCTGTTTCAGGTATATCCCTGTCTTTGACCTCTGTAATGCTGATAAACTCCCGTTCAACCAGTATTCTTTTAATTTCATTAATATACGCGTGGTAATTCGGAATACCGCTGTTTTCCAGTATTATGAGATTTTCTTCAGCAATATGCTGAGGAATGTATTCACCGCAAGTAAATACGAGTGTTGTCAGTTTGTTTCTCCGTGCAAAGTTTAAAATATATCTGAAGTCTCGTTCGCCGATGTCGGTCGTTATAATCACTTTATCAATTTTCTTTAAATATTTTTCTTTCTGATGAAATGTATCGTAAATGTTTGAGTTCCCTGTAAATGTTTCATCACAAATTACGCCATACGGTGCTGAGACCGATTGTCCGCTTCGGTGATTCACTCCTTTTTTCCTGAGTGACTCCTTCAATTTGGAAGTCAACGCTGTTTCTTCCGAGCTGAAATTCGTATGAATATATACTTCATCATATGTATGCTGCGCTGTAAGAGCGGATATCAAATGGCCGCCGGTCAGCACGTCTTCTTTATTTTTATATATTCCGCCGGCTGTAAGTATCGCCATTATTATCCCTCCCTGTCGCTGTAGTACTTTCTCAATGCATTTTGATGCTTTACCGTTCTGTCCAGTATAAATAAGGTCTTCTCGTACTGTTTCCTGGAAAATTGGTAATCAAAATCTGTTTCCACTTCCCGTCCGTCTATAAATATAATAATCAGTTTGCCGTCGACCATCTTAAAATCGATCAGCTGGCGAAGATTAACAAAAAATGGATTTTTATATTTGCAGCTCCCGAGCGGGAACAATACAAATTGATATTTCTCATCAATAATAATCGGCTGCAGCCTGTGTATATTATGTATCAGTTTAACGTTTTGCCGTTTCACTTTAATACTGCTTGAATAAAAGTACACAAGCGTTTCATCAATCCATCGTTCGGACGTCTTTCTACAGTATATTACACCATCAGTATGAACAGCACGGCATAAGTACTCAGGATGAACTACCGGTTCAATATAGAGTACCTGCGGAGTCAGCTCAGGAACAGTCAGCATATTCTCACCTCATCATCAAATTAACTAATTATTCTTATTATAACCTTAAGTTAACTTATTTAATATATTTTAAACTATTGTTAACAAATTTAGTGTTTAAGTTGTATTTAATGATGAATTTTATAGTTTTAGCCAGTTTATGCTTTGATTAATTTTTCATATATTAATGCTATCCGGAAATACATTAATATGAATCGATTCATTTAAGGACTGCTTAAATGACAGTAAACGATAAAATCACTTCCTATGAACCGATGATTCACAGCATTATACAGCAGTTGAATATTTTATACGACAAAGACGAATATATGCAGGTGGGACGTATCGCAGTCTATGAAGCCGTGAAAAAGTTCGATCCGGCTAAGACGGCGTGCAGTGAATCGCAGTTTGTTTATACTTTAATCCGCCAGCGTCTGATAGATGAAATACGGAAAGTTTCACGCTACCAGGAAAGGAACAGCCTGACAGAAGATGAGAATGCAAGTCATAAAGCTTCAGACGACACATACAACCTTGAAGACGCAGCAGCCAATGTATTAAATGAACGTGAATACCGCTGGTTTACATTGACTCTGTCAGGTTATTCATTGGCTGAAAGTGCCGCTCTGATTGGTGTCAGCCCGTCCACTGCAAAAAATATCCGTAAAAGTGCGCGGGATAAACTCCGTGATTCATTCACACCATAAGGGCTGCCGCTTGTATTTTTCTGTATTTATAGTATAATGTCAGTCATTATCGCTATTGTAGTGGAGGAATTTACATGGACGCAAAGAAGAAAGAAAAAGAAGAGTTAGACGTTAAAGTTGGCAATATTGTTTCATTCGACGACATGATTGGAAAAGTTGAAAAAATTAATGATAACTCGGTAATTGTTGATGTTACTATTAATGATAATTTTGACGAGCATGAAATGTTCGAAAAAACTGTAGTTAATCATAAAAGATACAAAATTATTGATGACTCCACAGATTAATATTTAAATCAGGCAAGTGGCTTTGGCCATTTGTCTTTTTTTATACGTTTCATTGACAACAGATGTGCATTAAATATATATTTACATTAACATTGAAAATCTTCCAAAGTGGGTTATTAATATGAAAAAAATTCTATGGACCATCTTTATCATTTTAGGTGTCGTGCTTCTCGCAGCGGTCATCTATATTCTTTATCTTTTTAACGCTTTTAACAGCGGAGTGTCAGATTCGTATGAAGAGATTGACCGCGAACGTTCGGAACTTCGTGTTGACGATGTCGATGCATCAAACGACAATTTCACAGTGCTGATTCTCGGTATCGATGCCGATGCTGAAAGAACACAGGACGGCGAGATTAACGCAGATCATTTCCGTTCGGATACGATGATTTTAGCAACATTTGACCGCGATAACGACGATGTTAAAATGGTCAGCGTTCCACGTGATACACTCGCATATATCGAATCGGTGAATTACTTCGACAAGATAAACCATGCTCACGCATTTAACGGACCTGTCGGCGCAATGAATGCCGTCGAATCATTATTAAATGTACCGGTCGACCATTTTGTCCGCGTTGATATGAACGCGGTAGTGGAAATCGTCGATGCAATCGGCGGTGTGGATTTTGAAGTTCCGTACGAAATGAACGGTCTGCAGCCTGGAGTTCAGCACTTAAGCGGAGAACAGGCGCTTGCAGTAATCAGAAACCGCAGTGTCGATTCTGATTTAGGACGCGGTGTCCGCCAGATGGATCTGATTGAAGCAGTATTCAAACAGGCCCAATCATTCAGCACATTGTCCCAGGTTGATGATTTAATCAGCATCTTTACGAGCAACACAAGCCATAATTTTGCAACAGGCGATATCCGTTCACTCGCATCTTATTATCTGTTCAATGATGTAGCATTCGAATCTTCACAGCTGCAGGGCACAGGATTTACAGCACAGTCAAACGGTATATACTACGCCTGGCCGGACGAAGAACATATCTTCGCACTGTCCAACACTATTCGCGGTATACTCGGCCTCGACCCTTCAACAGCCAATGATCTGATCAGCATCAGACTCGGCCAACAGGTTCAGCCTGTTCAGGAAATCAGCCAGGATTTACTTGAGAACTTTACATTGGATAATCCGCCTGCCTATACGGAAGACGGTGCTTCAAATCAGTACGGTGACGGTTTTGGAGTAGAATAAATCAAAAACCATCTGCAGACGCAGATGGTTTTTTT
>DAIPYL010000009.1:5114-14091 GCA_036782755.1 Jeotgalicoccus sp.
ACTGAGGCTTAAAAGTGCCTGCAAACAAAAGTCTGCAGGCACTTTTTTACTTGAAAAATCATAAATACCTGTACACCAGGTCAAGATATTCAATATCTTCCGCAACTTTAGAAAACTCTTTATCTCTTACAGCCATACTGTGCCCGAGGTATTCGAACGTATTAACTCTCGTTTTAAATCTGATATTAAGCTCCATAATATGACCGTTATGAACATGATGATACAGCGGAACTTTTTCACCGTGCACACGCGTTGTACTGAATGATTCAGTTTGTGTATTATAGTCACTTTCATAGTCCGAACCTGTTATAACAATACCTACACCTTCCAGACTGTGTTTCAGTTCTTCAATCTCTTTCTCATCATGTGTGAAATTTGAAACAAAAACAATGACATAATCAGGATTTTCTTTACTGTGCATGAAACGCAGCCATTTCTTTAACGATGCCTGCAGATTTACTGCTGAAATCTGGTCTGTTTTGTCTTCCGCAGGACCGCCGTATCCTCCAACTACTGCCAATTTCATTCTGTTCATATTAAATATTCTGTACGGCTGGCCGTAAAATGGCTCATTCGTAAATTTCTGCACTATATTTGTGCTGATCCATGGGAAATACGATGTTCTCATCGCTTTGCTTGTACCGCTGATGTTTTCAAGGTCGTGCTTGTTGAGTGTCGCAAATTTGTAGTGCAGGTGATTCATACTCATTATATGCGGATTTTGTGGTCCCCGTATATTTACAGAGTTCCCAACCGCGCCGCCAAGATCACAAAATATCGGCCGTTCATATTCTTTTATATTCATACTGTTCACCGCACTGGAAATCTTGCCGAACGTCACGCCCTCCTTCTTGCCGAGGTGTTCATTCATATGCTGCGTAATATACAGCTTTACATTAAAAAATTCAGATACCATTTTGTTCACTCCCCGCTGATTTCAGCCTACCATCAGGCGTTCTTCAGAATATTTATAAGTCAGTTCACGCTGCCTGCCTGCAATTGACAGAAGGAAAGAAACAAATCCTATTCTGCCGATAAACATAAAAATCATAATAACTGCTTTACTGATATCGGATAACTGACCGGTAATTCCCGTCGACGTACCTGTTGTACCGAAAGCCGAGGTAACTTCAAAAATAATCTGTGTCAGTGTAAATTGATGACCATCTGCAATCAAAACGACGAGTATGCCTGTAAAAACAAGTCCGACTGCAAGAGTAAATACGGCAAATGCACGTTCAATATCTTTTTTGGCAATTCTTCTGTGAAACACATTGATATGCTGGCGTCCCCTTGAGAATGAAATCAGGAACAATATCAATATGGCAAATGTCGTTGTGCGTATTCCTCCGCCCGCACTGGAAGGTGACGCCCCGATAAACATCAGTACGCTCATAATCAGCTGTGTTTCTTCAGTGAGCTGTTCAGGACCGACAGTTGTAATGCCCCCGCTCCGTGTACTCGCCGATAAAAATAGACTCGTCATAATCGATGACAGAATATTTTTCCCGGCAAAATATTTTACTGATTCCAGCAGAAAGATTAAAACTGCACCGGCCAATAGCAGAATACCATATGTCGATGTCGTCACTTTCGTAAATAATGAAAAACGGAATCCAGGTGAATGCTTGCTGAAAAAATGCTTCAGTTCAATCAACACCGGGTAACCGATGGCACCAAGTATTATTTGGCACATAACGGGAATCTCAATGATTAAATTCCCCTGAAGATGGGTTAATGAATTACTATACAGATCCAGACCGCCGTTAGTGGTCGCCGAAACTGATAAAAATGTACCGTGCAGGAGCGCATAGGCTATGTCACCCGACTGCATATAAAAATAAGTAATATAAATAACTGCACCTGCAATTTCAACCGCGATAAGGAGAGTAATAATATCAAGTACAAGTTTTACTGCCCCGGACATTTTATACTGTGCATTATCGGTGATAATCTGCCGGCGTTCTCTGACCCCGATTCTCCGGCCGAGTATAATCCACAGCAGTGTCCCCACTGCCATAATACCGATTCCACCCAAGTTCATTAAAAACATCAGCAGTATATATCCGGGTATATTGAACGTTTCAACGATCGTAACCGTGCTTAAACCGGTTACGGATATAGCTGATGCCGCAACAAACAGCGTATCGATAAATGGAATCCCGTCATTCTGATAAAAAAACGGAAGACTTAACAGCAGCGTCGCTGCAGCCAATGCTAGGAAGTAATACAGCAGTATGCCGCGCTGCGGGCTGAGATTTGTAAACCACCGGCGTAATTTTCTCAAAAAACTATCCCCAATCCATAAATTGCTTATTAAAAGATTATAGCCACATTATACAATAAAAAATACTTCACTGATTAAAAAAACGGAATCCCGTTTCGGGATTCCGTTAATTTTATATTATTCCAGCACCACTGTAGCTGATTGCTGTTCACCATTGCGGTAGAAATCTATTGTCATTTCTTCGCCTGATGATTTTGCATAGTAGAGATGCTGTCTCAGCTCAACCATATTATTTATCGGTTCTCCGTCAAGATGTGTTATAACATCAAGTTCCTGCAGTCCAGCCTGTGCAGCCGGAGAGTTTTCCTGCACGCCGCTGATTATAACGCCGCCTTTAACATCTTCAGGAAGCTGCAGCTGATCGTACACAGGTGATGATGCCACAGTAAGCAGATCCTGCAGTGTAATACCGAGGAACGGTCTCGTAACCTCACCATTTTCCTCAAGCTGCGCCGCAACCTGCTCCACCTCATCGACGGGAATAGCAAAACCGATGCCTTCCACAGTTGCAATACCGATCTTCATAGAGTTAATACCGATTAAACGCCCGTTAGCATCGATTAGAGCGCCTCCGGAATTCCCCGGGTTAATTGCTGCGTCAGTTTGGAGAACGCTCGCTTCCCAGTCTGTTGAGCCGTCTCCGTCGAGATCGACAGGTACAGAACGGTCAAGACCTGAAATAATACCCTGCGATACCGAACCTGAGAATATTTCACCAAGCGGCGAACCGATTGCAATTGCCGGTTCACCCACAAGTAAGTTGCTGCTGTCGCCGAATTCAATCGTTGTTTCCACAACGTCTGATGGAATACTCAGCACTGCAAGATCTGTCCAGATGTCAGTCCCGACAAGTTCTGCATCAACTGAATCTCCGCTTTCAAGATTAATTTTAATCTCTTCAGCACCTTCGACAACATGATGGTTTGTTATTACATATGCAGTGTCTCCCTCAGTTTTATAAATTACACCTGAACCGCTGCCCGCTTCTTCTGCTTCGTCGGATGTATTATTAATACCCGGTATAATTGACTGAATGCGCTGCATATTAATTACAGATACGACTGCAGGTTTCGCTTTTTGAACCGCTGCTGTTGTATCTGTAATCACTTTATCAGCGTTATCTTCTTTAAGCTGTTCTTTCACTTCAGACAGATTCTGATTTGATTCTTCTTCAGAGGCAGTTTCTTCATCAGTTTCAGCTGTGTCATTTCCGGCATCATCAGTTCCGGTAAACAACATGTATGCCCCAAGTACGAGGAGCGCTCCGATAATTCCTGCAAGAAGCGGCAGTAAAAATGACTTAAAGCCCCCTCCGCCGGAATTTCTTTGGCGTTCCTTTGTATCATCCGCAGATGAACTGTTTACTTCTTCGGTTTCAGGATGTTCTGCCCTGTTATCCGGAACATCATTATCAGGACCGAATTCACGCTGTTCTTCACGTGCCCTTGTAAATTCAAACTGATTTTCCGTTTCTTCCGATGATTGATTTTTATCCGCGAAATTTCTTGCTGTCCGTCTGTATTTCTCTCTGTCAATCGGATGTTTTTTCTCATCGCTCATTATAATCACTCCATCTCAATGCTCTATGAGGTAATTATAATGCCTTTAGAGAATTCTTTCCAATTATAACCGTTATGAGTTCGCTTTTACTGAACCATCATCTTTTTTACTGCCGCCGAACCAGCCGACAAGAACAATGATGACCATAACTGCCCAGAAGATTACTTTCCATGTTGTCGAGTGCGGGAATTCAGCAGGAATAATACCCACCGCTTCGTGAGCAAGTGTCAGTACAGCAAGTTTAACACCTACCCAGCCGACGATTACAAACGCTGCTGCCTCAAGCGACGGACGTTGTGCAAGCAGTTCAACAAAGTAGTTCGCAAAGAATCTCATAATGATTACACCGACAAGACCTCCGACAAGCATTACAGTATACTGGCCTGCGTTGACACCGAAGAAATCTCCGCCCACTGCAGGCAGTGCAAGTGCGATTGCAGCTGCAGCTAAAATAGAGTCTACTGCGAAAGCAATATCCGCAAGCTCCACTTTAAACACTGTCATCCAGAAACCTGATTGTTTTTTATCCTTTTGTTCGTCGACTAAATCATCTGCTGATTTATCTTTATGTTTGTAAATTGCAATTAAGTGCGAAATTGATACGTAGAATAAGTACAGTGCACCAAGTGCCTGAACCCACCACCACTGCACTAACCAAACAAGCAGTAAAATCGCGATTACACGGAACACAAATGCTCCGAGCAGTCCGTAAAATAAAGCTTTTCTTCTTTTAACAGGTTCCAGATGACGTACCATAACTGCAAGAACTACTGCGTTATCCGCTGCAAGCAGTCCTTCAAGTCCAATCAGTACGATAAGGACCCATGCATATTCCAATATTACAGCTGTATCCATATTTATTTCCTCCTTTTTTATATCAAACACAAAAAGAGACCTAAACAGCCAGTCTGCGTTTCTTTATGCAGGACTGTCTGTTAAGGTCTCACGATACAATAGTATATATTGCTCGGCGCACCGGGATTTCTCCGTAGTGACGATACGCCGATAGTTTCCTATTCGTTACTCCCCTTAAAAACAGGTTCGTTATATGTGTTTGTCAATTCTTATTAAATATAAGATATTCAATGTAAAAAGTAAAGTGAAATTTTCTTACAGCAGACTGTATAATTTAATTTCAGGATATTTATCCGAGAACCAGCGCATCGCAAATTCATTTTCAAACAGGAAGACTTGTCTGTCATAACGATCATAAACTAAGTTTGCACGCGGTGAGTTCATAGAGTCTTTAATATCTTCTTCATTTTCAACCCAGCGGGCAATTTTCTTGCCGACAGGTTCCATAAGAACATCTGTATTATACTCATTTTTCATCCGGTGCTCGAATACTTCAAACTGAAGCTGACCCACTGCACCGAGAATCGGCTGATTCGTATGCATTGATTTGTAATACTGAATCGCACCTTCCTGCACGAGCTGCTCGATACCTTTATAGAAATGTTTCTGTTTCATAACGTTTTTGGCTGAAACTTTCATAAACAGTTCCGGCGTAAATTGCGGCAGAGCAGCAAAATCAAGATGTTTTCCGCTGTATAAAGTGTCGCCTATCTGATAGTTTCCTGTATCGTATAATCCAATAATATCCCCGGCATACGCTTCGTCTATAGTTTCTTTATCATCGGCCATAAACATCGTGGCACGCGTAATTTTGGATTTCTTTTTAGTTCGTGCAAGTACAGCATCCATACCGCGTGTAAATTTACCGGATACTATTCTCATAAATGCCAGACGGTCGCGGTGTTTCGGGTCCATATTGGCCTGGATTTTGAAAATAAATCCTGAGAACTCTTCGTTCGTTGGACTGATTTCAGTTCCTTCTGTCGTTTCACGGCCTGTCGGCTGCGGTGCAAAGTCAACGTAAGTATCGAGAAACTCTTCAATACCGAAAGTTGACAATGCTGAACCGAAGAATACCGGTGTAAGGTCGCCTGCTGCGATTTTTTCTTTATCGAATTCATCCCCTGCTTCTTCTACGAGCATGAATTCATCAATTGCATCTCTGTATGCAGAATCTTCTTCAATTTTATGCGGTTCAGTCAGCTGATAATCATCATCCAGCGTGAGTTTTCCTTCTTCTCTGAATGGGTTAATTGTGCGCTCGCGACGGTTAATAATACCAAAGAAACTCGGTCCCATTCCAATTGGCCATGTCATTGGATACGTTTCAATTTCAAGTGTGGACTCGATTTCTTCAAGAAGCTCAAAAGGTTCTTTGCCGACCCGGTCCAATTTATTAATAAACGTAAAAATAGGAATACCGCGCATTTTACAAACTTTGAACAGTTTCAGCGTCTGCGGTTCAATACCTTTTGCAGCATCGATAACCATAACCGCCGAATCAACTGCCATTAATGTACGGTACGTATCTTCCGAAAAATCTTCGTGTCCCGGTGTATCCAGGATATTTATTTTATAGCCGTCGAAATCGAACTGCATAACAGAACTCGTTACACTGATTCCGCGTTCCTGTTCTACTTTCATCCAGTCGCTTGTTGCGAATTTCCCTGTTTTCTTGCCTTTAACCGTTCCCGCTTCACGAATTGCACCGCCGAATAACAGCAGTTTTTCCGTCAGCGTCGTTTTCCCCGCATCGGGATGAGAAATAATACCGAACGTTTTGCGTTTTTGTATTTCATCTTTAATATCCATTATTTTCTCCTTGCTCAGCTTTAATTGCTGATTGTATTGCTTTTCCGGCATATTCACTTTCATTTTCATCGAGCAGTGTAAATAGATGAATGATCAGTTCATCAGTCATCTCTTCTTCGCCCAAATTATTATCCATCTGCATACTGAATGCCAATTCCGGTATGCTGATAATATATGTCTTTTTATATTCTGCTATATAAGCTGTACAGTCTGTACCGTTAAATTTTACTGTTTGAGTCAACATACTCTTCACTCCGGTATTTTCGATATGCAGCATCGAGGGCAATTAAATCATCTCTGTGCGGCACTTTTACGTAATTCTCCATAATCTGATACGGTTCGCGCCCTTTGCATGCGAGAATAATAGTATCACCGGGTTCAGCAATATCCACTGCGTGAATAATTCCTTCTTCCCTGTCTGCGTAGGATGCATAATTATTATGTGCTGCACCGTCCTCAAGCAGCTTAATCAGCATTTCCGGGTCATCATTTGACGGGTTATCCGGTGTAAATACAGCGTAGTCTGCGAGTGTTGCAATTTCGCCCATCTCTGCACCTTTCGAGTAATCTCGTTCCCCCGTCATACCAATTAAACAGATTAATTTCCCTTCGGCAAACGGTTTCACTGTATTAATCACTTTTCTGAGTGCATCCGGTGTATGTGCAAAATCGATGATAATATCAATCGGCAGTGTCGGGTCCAGTACTTCCAGTCTGCCTTCAACAGGCTTCATATCCGGTACTGCTGACAGAATGTGTTCAATTTCGTAACCCTGCAGCCATTCGCTGATAATCGCACACATCAGATTCTGGATATTGTAGTCGCCGACAAAAGGAGAGTTTACTTCAAAACTTCCCTCAGGTGTGTTCAGCATGAAATTAAATCCTTCCAGACTGCCTTTAATATCAGTCGGATAAAAATCAGCGGTTCCATCCATCCCATAGGAAATCGTTTCGTATGGTGTCATATCGCTGTAAACTTTCGACCATTCGTCATCATTATTTAAAATGATGTACTTATGTTTCTTAACATCCTGGCCGAGCTGTGAGAATAAAAGGCCTTTAATGTGCCCGTATTCATCCATGCTGTTATGAAAATCCAGATGATCCTGTGTTAAGTTCGTAAATATCGCGATATCAAAATCGATGCCGAATGTGCGTCCGAGCTTCAGGCCGTGTGACGATACTTCCATCGTAAATACTTCTGTATCATTTTCGTGAGCTTCTTTTATGCGCTTATGAAGCCGGGTCGTTTCCGGCGTCGTATTTTGCGATACCATATGCATCTCATTAATCATAAAGCCGTTCGTGCCGAGGTACGCACTTTTTTTGCCGAGCGCCATGCTCAGGTTGTGAATCATCGTCGAGACAGTCGTTTTGCCGTTCGTGCCTGTCACACCGATCATCGTTTGTGATTCATGCGGGAAATCAAATATATATTCGGCAAAGAGCGCCGCTGTTTTCGACGGATCTTTTACTATCAGCAGACCGACGTCTGAAGCGAGTTCAATATAGCGGTCCGATATGATAAAACGGCAGCCGCGTTTAATTACATCATCTATAAATTCGAGACCGTCAGTCTGATGTCCTTTTATCGCTACAAATACAGCATCCTCGTGCGTTTCCCGGGAATCAGCTGTAATATCTTTAACAGTTTCCGGAAAATTTCCGTACGTGGTTTTTATCTTTAAAAGAGATAGAAGCATTGTCGTTTTCATCTCGGTTACCACCTTTCAACTTAAGTAATTATACATGAAAATACCCGCTTAAAGATAGAGATATGTCGTTTTTCATTAAAAAACAAGCGGACATGGCAATGCTGCCGTATCCGCTCGTTTAAACATTATTTTATTTACGTTCTTTTTTCTCTGCTGCAGCTTCCTCTTTAGCTGCTTTTGCTTCTAATTTCCGTTCTTTTCTCTTAATCAGAATAATACTCAGCTCATATAAAAGAATCATCGGAATAAGCGTCACCATGTGTGTAAACACATCAGGCGGTGCAATCAGTGCTGTAATAACAAGGAGTGTAAAATATGCATATTTACGCATCGTCGTCATTACTTCGACTGTCAGCAGTTCAATATGATGCAGGAATAAGGCAACAACCGGAAGCTGAAAGACCAGTCCGAACGGGATTGTCGTTATTAACAGAAACGACATGTATTCATCTGCGGTAACCAGCACGTCAAAATTCTGCTCCCCCATTGAAATAAGGAAGAAGTAACTGAGCGGGTGGACGATAAAATACCCGAATGACAGACCGGTTACAAAAAGCACCAGCATAACCGGCAGCGAACCTTTCAGAAACTGCGTCTCTTTGTCCACGAGACCAGGTCTCATAAACTGCCACAGGAACCAGCAGATGAACGGGATTGAAAACCCGATACTGATGGCGCCTGCTGTTCTTAAGTAAAAACGGATTACTTCAAACGGTCCAAGTACGACAATGTCCGCACCTTTTGA
>DAIPYL010000009.1:14191-49505 GCA_036782755.1 Jeotgalicoccus sp.
TTCTAGGCGTCCGCCATCTTCAGCATATTTAATAATACCATCTGCACAGCGGTATGCAAGTGCTCCTACTGTTGCAGTCGGGTTGTAGCCGCTGTTGTGCTGGAAGTTCCCCGCACCGACAACGAATAAATTATCGCGGTCCCAGTGCTGCAGATAGTTGTTTACCACACTTGTTTCAGGGTCAGCACCCATTGTCGTACCTCCGGTATTATGCGTTGACTGGTAGGGTACGATATTGTAATCTGTCAGCTCAGCTGAAAGATCAACGTGGGACGCGCCCATTTCTTCCAGGATTTCACCTGCACGTTCAGCAAGATATTTCTGTCTGGCTCTGTCCTGATCAGTAAAATTATAAGTCAGCTGTACCAGCGGCACATTAAAGGCATCTTTATACTCTGTATCCATGCTCAAATAGTTATCCTTGTGAGGACTTGTTGCTCCCTGACCTGAAACAGATAACACACGTGTATAGTTTTTAATAGATTCTTCTTTAAACTCTTCGCCCCATGATGCTGTTCCGCTTTTAACGGGATTACTAAGTATCGGTCTCGCACCGGTTTGAGTTATCGCCATGTTTCCGCCGTGCAGGAAGTCTAAGTCTTCGTGATCAAAATTATCCCCGTTATAATCATCCAGCGCCATACCGAGTGCACCGGCACCCATAAATGTATTGAACTGCTCCTCAAAGAATCCAGTTGCGCCGCCGAAAATCTGGTAACAGTAATTACGTCCGAGCGAACCTTTGCCGGTTTCAGGATCATACTGTTCACCAATATCCGACACAGCAAGCAGTTTATAGTTATTAAAGATGTAGCTAGTCAGAGCGACAATTTCTGCCGGCTGAATAAATTCTTCCCCCGTCAATGTATCGACAAATTTCACACCTGATACTTTCGTATCGTCGTCTTCATCTGTTATTATCTCAACAACGTTAGCATGTGTACGCAGTGTGAAATTATCGCTTTTCTGTGCCGTTTTAATTACTGTAATCTCAGGTGTTGCTTTCGCGTCATACTCACAGGCAAAACGTTCACAAAAAGCACAGTACTGACAAGCATTAATCGTTTCGCCATCAGGGTTTTCGTATTGCTGGCTAAGGTTTGCAGACGGCATCATAATAGGGTTAAGCTCCATATTATTCGCAGCTTCTTCAAACATTCTGAGCATACGTGATTTTAACATCGGCGGAGTCGGATATGACTCCGAACGTTTCCCTCCAAGAGGGTTGTCTTCACCTGAAATACCTGCGGTTTTTTCAAATGTATTAAAATAAGGCTCAAGTTCGTCGTAAGTAATGCCCCAGTCCTCAAACGTGTACCCGTCATCTTCCTGCAGTTTATCTTTACCATAGCGCTCTTCAGTCATCGATTTGATTTCAAAATCATAAGGTAAAAATCTCCACGTCTGGCCATTCCAGTGTGTTCCTGCTCCGCCGAGATTATCCCCTAAAAGGAAAGAGCCCTGCTGGCGCATCGGCAATGCTTTTTGATCTTTGTTATTTCTGAAAGTAATCGTTTCCTTTGCTATATCCTGCATTAATTCATAACGTACTGCGTATTTCAGCTCATCGTGCACATGCTGATAGTCTGCTGTACCGCGTTTTTTCCCGCGCTCAAGTCCCATCACTGTTAAGCCTGCTTTAGTTGCTTCTGCTGCGATAATACCGCCTGTCCAGCCGACTCCTACTGTTACTACATCTACTTTATCTAACGTTGTTACCATAATTTTTTCCCCCTTAAAAAATTTAAATACTGGATTCTTTTAACAATCCTCTCAGTTATTCTCAGTCTGGATTTGTCATTTAATCAAATCCAGACTCCGATGAATTTCATCAGAGTCTGTGAATTATTGGCCAATATATTAGTGAGCCATGCCGAATACCGGTTCCGGCTCAATTTCATGGAACTCATCATCTTCAATGTACTGAATATATGACATTTGATGTCCAGGGAATTTTTTCATTTTCCAGCCGGCCATATCGCGGTTCCCGCGGTATACAGGGTCTGCATAAGCCCCTTCAATTGTCGCTGAACGCAGCATTGTGAAGAAGTAGCTTGCTGTTGCGGTATGCGCAGGCACACCGAAGTCTACATCTCCCGATTCAAAGTCAGTCAGAATTTCATCCATCTGACCATCTTCAAGGTCCGGGAAGTTTGCATCATGACGGTCATTTGCCTCTTCATTCAGCTTGTTAATACCAAGCATGAAGTATTCGCGTCTGTTTAAGTTCGACTGGTAGCCCTGTGTCGGTAACGGTTCGCGGAAAGGTCCCTGCATGTACTCTTTAGAGTTAAAGCCGTACTGTCCTGTAAGCTGACCATCTAAATAATATGCACAGCCTAATCCCACAGCACCCGGGCCTGTTTCAGTTTCCGGGAAAATTCTTTCCATAGCTGCTTCAACTGTGTTGAAATCCAGGTCATTCGAGAAAAATACACGTGAATTATCTGTTAGTCCGCCTGTATTGCTTCCTGATGATGTTTCTTCTGAAGCTGTCTCTTCAGATGTTGAAGTTTCTTCCTCACTGGATGAGCTGTCGAGATTAAAACCGACCAGCCCGCCAAGTAAAGATCCACCGATGATTCCACCTGTTGCCACACCGGTAGTTTTCAGAAAGTCGCGTCTTGAAAACTCTTTTTCTTTTGGTGTTTTCGTCATTTTATACTCCCCCTATTTTAATATATATTTATTATAAACCTGTTTTCACAGATTGTTACCAGTTTTTAAAAAACATGATTCTTATGATTCAAGTCTTTTTGGTGATTTAGAATATTCAATAATACCTTCTGCACAGCGGTAAGCTAATGCACCTACAGTAAGAGTTGCGTTGTATCCGCTCATGTGAGCGTAGCTTCCAGCACCCAACTGTGACTACATCTACTTTGTCTAATGTTGTTACCAATTTAAAGCTGCCTCCAATAAATTCAAAACAAATATTTTGTTTTTATATAATAGTATTTGTGTAAAAAAAAAATGACATACCAATACAGCACTAATGGTATAATCAGGAAGAACTGTCTTGCTGATATATTCATTATATTACAAGTGAAGTCAACTTGCTGTCCACCTGTCTGAGTATGACAATATATTCTTCGGGTCTGCTGTCAGCCGTATTGACCACCCTTCTAAAATATAATATGATTAGATTATATACTAAATTTGACAATTTTAACATAGGTGGTGGAAACTTAATGTCATTCTTTAATTTACTCACGTGGAATAACAGCCATATGGATTTACGTTTCACAGAAGACGATTTACACGGCAAGGTAAATATTACTAGTGTTTATAACGACGACCGTTACGTAAATATGGAAAAAGTGAATCAGAAATATGATTCAAGACTTGAAGATGCCAAGCGCAGCATCAGCTCAAACAGAATTATGATGCTTGTTCTTTTCACACTTGCAGTATTCCTTCCGGCTCTACTGTTAAGCGTAATTCAAAGTAACCTGCTCTTGATCGGCGGTATTATCGTATACGCTATTATTGCTTATTTCTTAATGGAAGCAGTCAATCAGGTTGAAATCAACAAGGTGCTTCACGAAATTACCAACGACAAAGAAATCCATACGCAGCCTTAATCAGGTGCGCATGGATTTTTTATTTTTTTATTCTTTTCCTTTTGACGTATCAAGGCTGTCAACACTCCCGTAGAGCTCCGTCTCCTTAAACACTTTCCCCGGGACCTTCTTTCCGCACGCAATAAACACAGTACGTCCGTTATGTATGCATCTGATCCACCAGTAACCATCGTTGTCATACAGCTTATCGAAATAAAATTTTGAATTTACCACTGTAAAACTGACTCTACGTCCCGTTAAAGATGGAAAATCCCTGATATTTATAATTTTTTTGGCAGTGAACATACCGCTCCATAGCCAGGATGCATTATAAACGCGCTGATTCACATTTATCGTAAGAGGATTAATACCGGTACAGACAAAATTCCGTTCAGAATTTATATAGCCGTAATTTTGAAACTGTATATGAAGGTGGCTGTCCATCCTGACATTCTGGTAATTCGTATTGCTCTGATAACCAATAATATCTCCCTGTTTAATATACTGTCCCAGCCGTACATTAAGCGGCCGCGAGAGATGCCCGTATATGACCTGGACACCAAGATTCTTATTCGCAATTACAACAGTGCCGCCGAAATTCCCGTAACTTTTTGTTCCTGAAGAAACAACCCCGTCAAACACTGCAGGCACCGGTGCCCGGTCGTACTTCACAAGATCATAAGCGCGGTGGTAGCCGCCGCAGTAATTATCATAATTGTAACCGTTGACTGTATAATTTCTGAGTCCCCATATGCCGCTTTTGTATCTCCCCGGATCGGATGTGACTTTAAACCCCTGACTGATTAAATATGTGATTGGATCCATTTGACTCCCCCTTTGTCTTCTAAACTGTATATCGTACGGGAGAACAAAAATGGACAATCAAAATAAGACCCCGTCCAGGATTCCGGACGGGGTCAAAATTTCATCAGCTGGTTTTTGTTATATCTGTCAGCATCGTGTCTTTCAGATTTGTACGGTATTTCCAGATGTTCTGGATAATCGTTTTGATTACCGCATATGTTGGAATTGCGACAAGAATACCGATAAAGCCGGCAATGTTTCCTGCTGCAAGCACAATCGTAATTACCGTAAGCGGATGCAGTGCAAGTGACTGTCCCATTACGTTTGGAGTAATCAGGTTACTTTCAATCTGCTGGGCAATCAGCGTAATGAGCGAGACCCAGATAAACATAATCGGATCCTGAATCAGTGCGAGCAGGCCGGCAGGGATAAATGCCACCCATGGACCGACGAACGGCACGATATTCATGAACAATGCGAATATTGCCAGAAGCAGTGCATAGTCCAGTCCGATTATTGTATAACCGATATATAAAATAATACACAGAATAAATGATACAAGCATCTGCCCCTGAATAAATGAGCGCAGTGTCTGGTCGACATCATGCAGCAGCCCAACCAAAAATTTTTTAAATGTTCCGTCAAAAGGTGATGTCATTGCCGGAATAAACTTATTGTGGTCCTTCAGCATAAAGAAGAAGAAGAACGGTCCAAGTACTAATGTTAACAGCACACTTACTGTGCTTGTCACTATCGTAATCGCATTCGCCACAAAGCCGCTCAGCATGTTTGTCCCCATGTCGAGAGCATCTTCCGTTATCGACTGCAGGTCAATATCAAACGGCAGACGTTCACGCTGGCTTAACAGGTAATTCGTTATGTTCTGCACTTCACTTTGCAGTATAGGCAGCCTCGAAACTAAATTCTGCACCTGTTCTGTAACCATCGGTACTACTGTCAGAGCAATAATCGCAATGACTATTAATATAATTATAAAAATCGCCAGAATACTGACGAGTCTGTGCGCATTGCGTTTCTCGAGAAAACGCTGAATTGGTTCGGTTATGTAGTATAGCAGGCCGCCTATTAATACCGGGAAAAATATTGTCATTATTATCGTGATAAACGGTTCAAAAACGATTTGAACCTGCATCACCAGAAGAATTAAAACAAAGGTAATAATAAGTGCTATACCGCTTTGAAACCAAAGTTTATTAGTCATAAAGGGGCACCTCTAAAGTCTGTTAGTTTGTTCATATTGTATCACTACTGATGCTAATTTCATACTATATAGACGCTTAATCATAAATACATGTTATCTCTTACGCCAAATTGGTAATATACAATATAAGGAGGCGTTAATATGGATAAAACACCAGGAAAAGTACATAACACATCCCTCAGCTCGGAGGTTTGCGGGGAAACATTTGACTTACAATATTACCTGCCTAAATCGTATTCTGATCTTTATAAATATAATGTTATTATTACTTTCGATTCGCAGGATTTCTTTAAATACGGGCAAATTGAACGATTGATAGAAAAAATGGAAACAGACGGCGAACTGGAACGCACAATTATTGTCGGCATTCCCTACCCGTCAGTTGAATGGCGCAATCACTACTTGAGTCCAAACGGTGAGCACCATGAAAAATTCGTCACCTTTGTGGGTCGCGAACTCAACACTTTTATCGACAGCAATTTTAAAACTTTAAAGATGGCCAACAGCCGTCTCTTAATGGGTGAAAGCCTCGCCGGCAGTTTTGCGCTGTCTGCGGCGCTGACATATCCGAACACTTTCAGCCAGGCACTTGCACTCAGTCCTTTCGTTGATGATGCATTTATCCAGCGTTTTAAAAACAGCATGAGTCTTGTTAATTTAAATATATACCACACAATCGGACTGGAAGAAGAAGATTTTAAAACAATTATGGGTAAACAGGCCGATTTTCTGACACCCAACCGCGAACTGAATAAAGCGCTTGAAGATGAACCGCTGGAATATACGTACCGCGAACTGGAAGGCGGACATATTTGGAAAACCTGGAAACCGGAACTGAAAAATGTTCTCACCCACTTTTTCGGATAGAAAACGTATACATTTTTTTTCGTAAAATGATATACTTGTAACAAATCGTTTAGGGAGGCATTTTAAATGAAATTTGGAATAGCATTATTTCCATCTAAAAAACTTCAGGATATTGTGAACCAATATCGCAAGCGTTATGATGCTAGATACGCATATATCGCGCCGCATATTACAGTTAAAGAAGCTTTTGAAGCAGATGAGAGCGAGAAACCTCAGATTCAAGAGTTTATTAAAAACGTAGCTGCGAAGCATCAGCCTACTGAAATTGAAATCAAAAAAGTTTCAAGCTTTGCTCCAAAAAAACAGGTTGTTTACTTTAAAGTTGAACCTAACGAAACACTGAGCTCAATCCACGCTGCATTTAACGAAGGCGGATTCTACGGTGAAGCTTCACATCCGTTCGTACCCCACTTCACACTTGCACAGGAAGAGACAGCACAAAAATTTGAAGACACGTTAAGTCACCTTCAAATGATTGGAATCGACCATTCTGAAACATTAGATAAAATCAGCTTGTGCGTGCAGCTTGAAAACGGCATCTGGCATGTTACAGAAACATTTAAATTAGGTCAGCAGTAATTCAGGCATAAAAAAACTCCCTTTCGGGAGTTTTTTTATGCCATAATATGATAACCGCTGTCCACGTGAAGCACTTCGCCAGTAATACCGCTGGAAAGGTCGCTTAACAGGAACGCTACCGTGTTCCCAACTTCAAGCTGGTCAACGTTGCGTTTTAACGGTGCACGTTCTGCAATTTCTTTAAGAATTGATTTGAATTCACCAACAGCTGATGAGCTGAGCGTACGAATCGGGCCTGCTGAAACTGCGTTTACGCGAATTCCCTGCTCGCCAAGATCGTAAGCAAGGTAGCGTACACTTGCGTCAAGTGCTGCTTTTGCTACACCCATAACGTTGTAGTTAGGCATTGCGCGTTCGCCGCCAAGGTAAGTCATCGTTACGATGCTGCCGTTTTCATTCATGATTTCTTTAGCATATTTAGAAACAATTGTTAATGAGTAAGCACTGATATCAAGTGCCATCTTAAAGCCGTCACGTGATGTTTCGCTGTAACCGCCAGTTAACTCATTTTTATCTGCGAACGCAATCGCGTGAAGAACACCATCGATACCGTCAGTTTTTTCACCGATTTCTTTAAATGCTTTCGATACATCATCGTCGCTTGTAACGTCACATTCAACGATAATATCGTGATCACCTTCAAGTTCTACAAGAAGCTTATCAAGCTCTTTGCGGAAACGTTCACCTAAAATAGTGAACACGAGTTTTGCACCCATTTTGTCCAGAGCGCGTGCTGCACCCCAGGCAATACTTCTTTTATTAGCTACACCCATAATTACATATGTTTTACCTGATAAATCCATTCAGAAATCCTCCTAATTCATCCCTAGTATTAGTACCTACTACTAATCTACATTTTATTAGACTGTATTGCAAGAAATATCATTATAATAAGCTCGACATAAATACATTAGCAAGTGCAAAATAAATCAGCAGACTGATAATATCATTTGCTGTCGTAATAAACGGTCCGCTCGCAATTGCCGGGTCAATGCCCACTTTATTCATTAACAGCGGTACGACAGTACCGATAATCGTAGCAACCGACATCGAGGCAATCAGACTTCCGCTGACGATAATTCCAAGCACAGGTTCGCGGTACATAACGATAATAATAAGAAAAATAACAATCCCGCAGACAAGTCCTGTAATAAACCCTGAACCCAGCTCACGGCCAGCCAGCTTCACTTTGCTCGATTCTTTAATTTCACCTGTCGAAATACCGCGGATTGCCACGGCAAGCGACTGTGTACCAGTGTTACCCGCCATCCCGCTGATTACGGGAATAAACGCACTGAGCAGCACTACACGGGCCAGTGTATCTTCAAAGAACGACAGCATCCATGCTGTAATCATTCCCATAAATGTCAGCCCGATCAGCCACGGCAAACGTTTCTTAGCCGTTTCCATCGCAGTATCGGATGTGCTTTCATTATCGCTCATACCGGCAAGTCTTGAATAGTCTTCCCCGGCCTCTTCATGAATAACATCCATAATATCGTCGGCTGTAATAATACCGACTAAGTGATCCTGAAAATCAACAACCGGCACTGCAAGGAAATCGTAGTCACGCACAATCTGCGCGACTTCTTCCTGGTCATCTGAAACCCGGACTGACACGACGCGTTCAGTCATCACATCACCGATGTATTCATCGTCATCGGCAACGATCAGTTCCCTGAGAGAAATAATACCCGCAAGGCGGTTAGCCGGATCGGTAACGAACAGGTAATAAATCATTACCGATTCAGGCGCGACTTCTTTTAAATACCGCATTGCTTCACGTACAGTCATCTGACTGTTGATGCTGACAATTTCCGTCGTCATAATACCGCCGGCAGTATCTTCTTCGTAGTTCATCAGACCGCGGATTTCCGCTGCATCTTCTTTATCCATCAGCGGCAGATACGTAGTCATTTTCTCCCTTGATATTTCATTTAAAATATCAACGGCGTTATCGTACTGCATCGCGCCGATAATATGCGCTGCATAACGCGCATCAATTTTATCCAGCAGTTCTTCATACTCATCCGCTTCAAGTTCAAGCAGGTCGAAGAAATCTGAAACTTCCTGAGGGCTTAAGAACTTATATAAAGTATTTCTCTGTTCATCTGATATCGTCTGATAAATTTCACCCTGCTCATAATTATGCAGGTCCATGAAAACTTCTCTGAAGCCGTCCAGATTTTCTTCATCGAGATAATTAATCAGAGTCTGTCTTACTGCTTCGAAATCTATTTCTCTATCGTCTCTTGACATATTCATAACCACTCTCCACAAAAACTTTTATGAAATGAATGAATCGTGCACTCTTTGCCAGAACGGGAATGGTCTGAAGCGTGCAAAACGTATTTTTTCTTCAGCAACTGAGAACTGAATGGATTTTACACCCTTGTGCACCAGGTTTACGTGGTCAATCGTCATCTGATACTCTTCACTGTTCACCGGTCTGACATTCACGAAATGATGTTTCGGCAGTACAAGCGGTGAGCCCACTGTACGGAACACACGGTTATTTATCGAGGCTATTTCAGTCATCTGGACCGCTTCGATAGACGGGTGAATAATTGCCCCGCCAAGTGCTTTGTTATAAGCCGTTGAACCGGATGGTGTTGAAATACACAGTCCGTCACCTCTGAATCGTTCAAAGTGACGGTTTCTGATATCCACGTCCATTACCAGTGTTGAACCGTTCGTCATTCTGAGTGTCGCTTCATTTAATGCGAGATACTTCGTTTCCATACCCACTTTATCGTAATGAATTATTACTTCGACAAGCGGATATTCCACAACTTCAAAATCATCATTTTTCAATGCCATAATGAGTCGTTCAACTTCATCCTGTCCCCAGTCTGCATAGAAACCGAGATGTCCTGTGTGCACACCGACAAATGATACTTCACCGACGATATGCTGATAGCGGTGAAACGCCTGCAGCAATGTCCCGTCACCGCCGACTGAAACGACGATTTCCGGCGACTTCTCATCGAGCACCATATCCATACCGAGCATATAGTTCATCATTTTATCAGTCAGTGCATTCGATTTTGTGTCCCCTTTTGAAACTATAGCAAATCTCATATCATCACCTGATTTCATTTATATATTGCGCTTCTTGGAAAAGTATTTCTGCGCTTCCTGAACTTCTTCTCTGATTTCCGACATTTCCTTATCCAGTAAATAAGCCGCTTCGGCTGCATTTTGCAGGCGGTCTTTAATTTCAGGCGGATATTCTCCGGAATATTTATAATTCAGAGTATGCTCAATCGTCGCCCAGAAATTCATTGCGAGTGTACGGATCTGGATTTCAGCCAGAATATTAATTTTCCCGTTCACACTTTCAACCGGATATTCGATAATAATATGATACGACCGGTAGCCGCTCTCTTTTGTATTCTCGACATAGTCCCGTTCTTCAATTACCCTCATATCATCACGTGACCTGATGTGGTCTGTGATTACATTAATATCATCAACAAACTGGCACATGATACGGATACCGGCTATATCATACATCTGTGCTCGCAGATTATCGTAAGGAATATTTCTCGTACTCGCTTTCTCTATTATACTCTGTACGGGTTTGACTCTCGATGTGACAAACTCTACGGGTGAGGACTGGCTCGTAATCTGATAATCTTTACGGATCCCTTTAAGCTTAATTTTAAGCTCTTCCACCGCTTGTCTGTACGGTGCTAAAAATATACTCCACTCTTCCAATTAATTTCATCCTCCAGACTCCACTGTAAAGGCCGATATTTTTTACATCTGACGTAATTTATTCTACCATATCCGGTGAATTCTTATATAGACAATCTGTTTGCTTTACAGGTTTAAAAAATTTAAGGATAATAACTGTAAGGAGTGGGTATGATGTTCGAAAAAGAAATAGAGTTTAAAAACTTATTGACGCAAAGTGAATACTGTAAAATTCAGAATGATCATTTCCCCGGCGAGAAACCGATGTATTTAACTAACTACTACATAGATAACGAAGAGCTGGAACTTATTAGCAATTTATTGATGCTGCGAATACGGGTGCAGGACGGTAAACAGCTGATGACTGTTAAAATACCGGACGAGCGTCATGTCGTCTTCGAATATTCAGGAGTTACTGATATTAATCTTGCAGAAGGTGTACTGATAGATGAAAACAGCATTCCGGAAAATATACGCGGCCAATTAATACAACGCGGCATTCCAGTGAATAATCTGTCCATCCAGGGCGCGCTTATTACCGAGCGTCTGGAAAAACCTTCACACAGCGGGCTGCTTGTGCTCGACAGAAGCACCTATCTTGGCACCACCGACTACGAGCTTGAGTTTGAAGCGCCTGACGTCGGTACCGGCAAGGCAGAATTCACGCAAATACTGAATAAATATGGTATCGTACGACGAGAAGAAATTGTTAAAAGTGCACGTTTTTATAATATTCTTAAACAGCAGAAAGGGGTAAATTGATGCCTTTAGCATATAATGATATCGGTGAAGAAAAACTCCATAAAATGATAGATATCTTTTATGATTACGTGAAACACGATAACCGAATCAATCATCTTTTCCCTGAGGATCTTACGGAAACTGCCTACAAGCAGAAGCTGTTCCAGACACAGTTTCTCGGCGGACCGAATTTATATAATGAAAAGTATGGCCATCCAATGCTCCGCGCAAGGCACATGCCTTTTATAATTACCCCGGCAGCAGGTGAAGCATGGCTTGAAAATATGAATCAGGCAATACTTGACGTTGGTATAGATGACGAATTGCGTGAATATTTGATGGCACGATATACTCTCACTGCAAAGCATATGGTAAACAGTGAAGACTGACAGCCGTCAACAAAAATACAGAGGTGAAATACGTGAGCAAAAATAATAGTGAAGACATGCTGTTATTGGAGCAGTCGGATCGTACAGTCGAAATATTTTATTTCTTTGATCCATTTTCAAATGACTGTATTGCTATGGAGCCCATAATAAATAAATTGCTGATTGAATACCGCGGACATATTACTATTAAAAAGATACTGGCACCATCGTTGTCAGTGCTGACTAAATGTCAGGCACAGTCCACATCAAGCGACGATAATGTTGCACTTGCATATAAAGCGGCAGAAATTCAGGGCCAATCAAAAGCCCGTGCCTTTATCAGATATATATTTAACCGGATTAATCCGTCGAATACAATCTGCACGAAAGAAATGATTGATGAGAGTGCAAGACTTGCAGGTATCGACCTTCAGTCATTCCATGAAGACCTGCATTCACCGACACTTGATGCGATGCTGAAATATGATCTGTCAGTGTTCAGGGAAATGGATATTGAAAACCTGCCGGCCATGGTCTTCTTCTCAGGTGATGTAAAATCGGAAGGCGTTAAAGTAGAAGGCTGCTATCCGTATCATATTTATACTTACATCATTAATGAACTTGCCGGCATCGAAATCGAAAAAAGGCAGCTTCCGAGTATTATCGATTACATCAGAGCACACGAACTCGTCAGTTTTGATGAATTGAAAACTATCTTCGAATGGCGTGCCGGATTACTGCTGAATGAACTGAAGAAACTGCGCCTGCAGCGTCTGATAGATGAAGTCTATTTAGACAATCAGTCTTTTTATCAGCTTAAACAGTCTTCAATTCCGCTCCAGACTAAAATATAAACTTAAAAACGTCCCGTACAGCTGAAAACAGCATATACGGGACGTTTTTTGTATTATACTGGAAGGAACAAGGGGGGGAGAAATCTATGCTTAAAGACTTAATCTCTCAAATCACTATATTTAACACACTGACTGATGAGGAACAGCAGGAAATTGCTAAAATTACTCATATCAGACATTTCCATAAATCCAATCATTTATTTTATCAGCACGATCAAATGGAATATTTCTTTTTTATAATCGATGGCAACATAAAAGTATACCGATACAACGCTGATGGACGTGAACAGATTGTCAATTTTTTCGGCGCCGGGGAAATGGTTCCCCATCATGCAATCTTCCGTGATGATCCTTATCCCGCCAATGCTGTGTCGATGAATGAAATCAGAGTACTCATGATTGGAAAAGCAGATTTCGAAACACTGCTGAAAAACCATAGTGATATAATGATAAAAATGTTTAAATATTTAGGTTCGATGATTGTCGACCTGCAAAACCGTCTATATGATAAAATTCTCCATCCTGCCGATGAACAGCTGCTGAAATCTATTTTAAGACTCGCCGTCAGTTACGGTAAGGATATAGACGAGGACAATTCGCTTATTACACTTCGTGTAACCAAACAGGATATCGGCAGCATGATCGGTTTATCAAGGGAAACAGTCAGCCGTAATATTTCACTGTTTAAAAAGCTGGGTTTAATGTATGAAAATAAAGAGGGCTATATTATTCTCAATACAGTAAAAATTAATAATTATATTACTTTAAAATAACTACCCGCTATCCTGTTCAAAATACTGCCGCTGATCGGTAAACAGCATCAGCAATACGTAAATCAGTATACTTACTGCCAGAAACATAAAACCGTAACCTACAGTTTTCTGATCTGTCATTAAATAGTTGTTGCACAGCGTACTTTCCGAAAAGACATACAAATAGCTTAAAGCTGAAAAGATAACACCAAGTATGAGAAAGAATGAAACCTGTGCCGCTTCACGCAGTTTCGGCCAGCTGTCCCTGAGAGGTACTCCGGCCAGAAACGGCAGCGATATAAACTTGAACAGTTCCACTGACCATATTTCCAATGATTCATCCATCGTTCTCGGCAGCATCCAGTAAAAGAGAATAATTAAAAACAGCAGCAGCCCCGGATACCCCGTTTTGTTAAACTTTGCAAACAGCCCGGGGATTTTCTTCTGTATAAAAGGAGACATGAGAAGTCCTGAAACGAACAGCAGCATCATCTGCATGTGCATGTGCATCGCCATAATAGATTCCATGAGATGACGGATAGGCGGCAGTGCGAGAAACAGAAGGAGTGCCAGACCATAGTAAAATTGTCTCATTACTTTTCCTCCTGTTCTTCAAGATGTTCCGTCAAAATTTCCGCTGCGATATCCGGCTCTTTAAAATTAAGGACTTCTGTTAATTGCCCTTCAGGATTTAAAATATAAAATGACGTATTATGCTGATAATCAGTATCACCTTCAGGTATTACTGTAACTCCGTAAGTATCAAGCAGTATTTCAAGGTCATTATCATCAAGTACTCTTAGCATTTTCCACGATGCGGGATCTGCGTTGAAATATTCAGCATAACGGTCCAGTACTTCAACTGTATCTCGCTCCATATCAAATGACACGCTTAAAAATATCAGGTCTTCTTCGAAGTATTTATCGTCTGTCTTCTCGTATACGTACTTCATATTCGTCGTCATTTCAGGGCAAGCCGCAGCACATGACGTATAGATGAATGTCATTAATACATGCTTTCCTTCAAAATCTTTAAAGTTAAATGACTCCCCTGTCTGATCGACCACTTCAATGTCCGGAAACTTAGGCGGCTGTGTTTGCAAATCCTGGATTCGCTGCTGTTCCATTGTAAATGCAGTAAACCCGTTTGTCGTAAAAAACAGGAGGATGATACCGAATATGACTATACCGATACTTGCAGCAATGTCTTTTTTCACAGTATCCATCCTCCTTTAAAATTTCCGTATTACCATGTTCTGATTGGCGGTGAACCCGGCGGTGCATTTTCGATAATATCAATAATCGGCACGACATATCCCATAGATATAATAACGATTGCAAGCACGACCCACAGTCCCCAGTTTTCCGTCCATTTTGGTGTATGGTGCAGACCTTCATCAGAAGCTGCCATAAATTCCGTATAACCTTTTGGTGCAAAGAACATTAAGTTAAACACTATATAAACCATCAGTACAACGCCGATAAAGAGCAGCGTTCCGCCTGCACCGACAAACAGCAGGTACGGATCCCAGCCGAGGGCTGTTGCACTATCACCGTATGTTGTATACTCCGTTCTGCGCGGTGACCCCATCAGTCCAACTGCTGACATTGAGATTGTCATGAACAACATTCCTACTGTCCAGAACATCGTCTGCCATATACCTAGATTATGAATTTTCGAAGTCATAATACGTCCCGACAGATGCGGAATAAGCCAGTACATCAATCCGAAGAATGTCAGGACTACGGCCACTCCAACAGTGACGTGGAAATGACCGACAACCCACATCGTGTTGTGAACAACTTGATTCAGCTGATTATTGGTCTGCGCAATTCCCCCTGCTCCCCCGAAGATAAATGAAATCATCGCAAGCATTATCGTAATGAAGCGAACGTCTTTCCACGGCAGTTTAAAGAACCAGCCGAAAAGACCTTTGCCGCCTTTATTACGTCCTGCACGCTCAAGCGTTGCAAACAGTGCAAATGCTGTCATCAGTGAAGGGAACCCGATAGCGAGACTCATAAATAAGTGCATAAACTTAAGGCCTTCAGTGAATCCCGGGTCCACAATCTGGTGGTGGAATCCTCCGGGCACGTTCAGAATTACAATAAGAATCACAACGAGTCTTGCGAGGCTATCGCTGAATATTTTACCGCCGATTACTTTTGGCAGCACGATGTACCAGGCAGATACAGCAACCAGATACCAGACGTTAACGAGTGTATGTCCAAAGCTCCAGAACAACGTTCTTGTAAGCAGGACGTTTATCGTCTCAGTCCAGCCGAAAGCCCATGGAATCAACATTAATACTTCCCACGTCACGCCAAGTGAACCAAATGTCACGAGCACGTATACCCCGACTGCAAAGAATGCGAACAGCGGAAGATGTTTGCCTTTGTTCCGTTTCTTCCATGTGAATGCGCTGATAAATACACCTGCTGCGGACAGCCAGATACTCAGTACTACGAAAACGAGGCCGATGTAGAACCACGGGCTGGCAGCCATCGGTGCGTAAAATGTATACAGTACCGTTGCTTCGCCTGCAAGTACCATTACTGTAACTAGCAGTGCACCTGCAACAAAACTCGAAAAACTGAGCCAGCCGAGCACTCTCACGGTTTTAGATAATCCGCCGAGCACATAATCTACAGCTGAATACAGATAGCCGTTCATAAATAATGTAGTAAAACCTAAAATTAAAAAGATACCATGTGCAGTCAGCAGTTCGTAATAATTCAGCCCGCCGACAATTTCAAGCACTCCCGCTCTGTTCAATCCTTGAATTAATCCGAACAATCCGCCAAGCAAAAGCAGGATGAACGCGGCCGCAAAGTTAGTTAGTGCCAGAGAACTTACCTGTACTTTTCTTAAGCTTTCCATGCCATCACTCCTCCACCGTTATTGTGGCGGACATCATGTTATGTCCGGTACCGCAATATTCATTACAAATCATAATGAATTCTTCTGAATCATGAAATGTCTGTGTAATTTTTTGTATGTGACCGGGCATGACCATCGTATTTAAATTTGTGTGTGGCACGTTAACACCATGAACCACATCTTTCGATGTCATAATAAATGTAACTTCTGCACCTTTTGGCACTGTAATTTCATTCGGTACAAACTGGAAGGCTTCCAGCGTCATAACCACTTCATACTCATTGTCTCCGACTTCATATACTCCCGGATTATCAAAAGGTGCTGTCGTTTCCACCTGTGCAGGATCTATCGTTTCTTTATGACTCGGCGGTCCCATACCGAGAGCAAATGCCTGATAACCTGTAATACCCATAGCAATAATAATTACTGCTACCGATAAAATTAGCCAGATTTCTTCAAATTTGTGCATTTTCATTTCCTGATCCCCCTCTTTTTAAAAACGCATAATAAATAATATGAGCAATACGAGTGTCCATAACACTATGGCTCCTCCGACGAATACAATCGTTGCAAACAGTGTGCCCTTCAGCGACTCTTTATCATCGGTAATAAGCTGGTTTTTACGTTCGTTTTCCTTATTCATAAACGTCCCTCCCTGAACTTCTTTCTTCACTTCAATTATAAGTAAATTAAAAAAACCATCTGTGATATATATCACAGATGGCTCTATTATTTATAATATTCAGTTAAAAATGCGCATAAAAAAAGTAGCACATCTTCTATAATGTGCTACTCAAACAAAGGGGATGGGAGAAATTTTTCACTGTTAACAAAGGGGTATGTTTCAGTGATAAAATTTTCATGAGTTAAATATAGCACGGCATCAAGCTTCAATCAACACTTTGAACAGTTTTTCACATTATTGTCATAATGTAAACGAATTCACAAAATTAATTTTACAAATCAGCAAGTAATTCTTCAAATTTCGTCAATTGAGCTTCAAAAACTTCCAGTGCATTTTCAATCGGTTCGCTCGTCGTCATGTCGACTCCGGCATTTTTCAGTATTTCTATCGGATAATCCGATGATCCTTTTTTCAGAAATTCATTGATATAACGCTGTGCTGTCTGCTCTCCTTCTTCCAGCACCTGTTTCGACAGACTTGCTGCAGCTGCATAGCCTGTTGCATACTGATAAACGTAATAGTTCATGTAGAAGTGAGGGATTCTTGCCCACTCCACATTAATCGCATCGTCATAATTTACCGCTTCACCGAAATATTTCTTATTCAGTTCGCCGTAAACTTCACTCAGTCTTCCCGCAGTCAGCGGTTCACCTGATTCTTTCATAACATGAATTGCATGTTCAAACTCTGCAAACATCGTCTGACGGAATACTGTGCCTCTGAATCCTTCAAGCTGTTCATTAAGCAGGTAAAGCTGCTGCTTCTTATCGTCGAGCTTATTAAACATATAATCAGCGAGAAGTGCTTCGTTAAACGTACTTGCAACTTCTGCAACGAAAATAGAATAGCCGCTGGTATTTGCAGGCTGGTTTTTGCGTGAATAATAGCTGTGTACAGAGTGTCCGAATTCGTGTGCAAGCGTGAAGAGATTGTTTACGTTATCCTGCCAGTTCATGAGAATGAAAGGATTTGTGCCGTATGTGCCTGATGAATATGCACCTGTACGTTTTCCTTTGTTCTCATAAACGTCTACCCAGCGGCTTTCAAGTCCCTCTTTAACGATATTCACATACTCTTCACCAAGCGGCTCAAGTGCATTAACGAGCCATTTCTTAGCGTTATCATATGTCATATCGAAGTCAGTATCTTCGACTAAAGGCACATACATATCGTACATTTTCAGTTCATCGACACCTAAGAACTTCTTGCGCAGTTCTGTATAACGGTGCAGCAGCTGCAGATTATCGTTTACCGTGTTTACAAGGTTATCGTACACAGATTCCGGAATATGGTTATTCGATAATGCCTGGTGACGGCTTGAGTCATAACCTCTGACATCCGCACTGAAAGCATGTGTGCTCACAACACCAGCAAGAGTCTGACTGAGTGTGTTTTTAAATTTATTATATTCGCCGTATAAATTGTTATAAGCAGATTCGCGTAAAGTTCTGTCTGATGATTTCAGCAGTTCCACATAGTTCCCCTGAGTCAGTTCGTGCTCTTTACCGTCTTTGTCCACTGCAGGCTTAAAGTCGACATCCGCATTGTTGAACATGCCGTATACTTGTGTCGGCGTGTGCATAACTTCTCCTGCCTGAGCAAGAATCTGTTCTTCTTTGTCGCTTAAAATATGCGGGCGCTGTTTGTTCAGCTTTTCAAGATCAAACTTAAATTCACTTAAACGCTCGTGTTCAGCGTATTCTTTTAACGTCTCTTCCGGAATTGCCATAATTGCCGGTACGAGGAAGCTCCACGCTGTGGAATATTTAACCGCAAGTGATCTTGCACGGCTTTCAAGTGCACTGTAAGTATCGTTTGAAGTATCCTGGTCGTGTTTTAAGTGAGCGTAAACAAATAGCTGTCCAAGCTCTGTATCAAGTGATCTTTCCAGTTCAAGTGCATCCGCAAGTTTTTCTGCAGAATCAAAACCGTCTTTGAACTGGTCATTATTGGCAATCTTATTCTCAAGCGTTTTATATGCCGTTTCAAAATCTTCATCTGATTTAAAGATTGTCGTTAAATCCCAAGTGTTTTCTAACTGCTGTTCTTCTCTTGTAATTAATTTCCCCATGTATAAAAACCTCCGTTTATTAGTAACACAATTTTCTCAATAAATTAATCTTTATTCAAGCAATATCTTTCGAAATCCGAAAAACTTTTAAGTAAAAGACTAACAGCGATTGAACGATTGATTTTTTATCCGGAATATTTGAAACGTTTCTCAGTTTAATAAAATCTGTGAACTGTTCACGGTTAAAAATACCATTCGATAAATGGTAATAAATATATAATTTCCACTCGATTGGAGAATTTATAATATATCTTTCTTCAAAACTGGTAATATAAAGAAAATCCGGAAAAGAATCTACAGTCATTTCCATCTGGTACATATAAGTCAGAGTGGGGTTCAGCACTGACTTTTGAGCCTTTTCTCTCTGTATCAGGCGCTTCACCTCAGATTTCGGCATTCTGTATGTTTCTTCCCATTGAACGCTGCTTTTATACGTTAATAATCCGTTAAGCTGCAGATTTTCCTTATTATACGTAAAGCGGTTGAGTCCCGCTGTATGCCCGATATGCCAGGCAGTAACATTAAGCGTCTCCGGGTTTACCGTATAGACAGTATCATTCATCATCGTTGACAGCTGAAAATGATTTAAATAGACATGCGATCCTTCCGTTTTGATTTCTTTTTCCTCAAGCAGCCACATCACCCGCATACCGAGCTTATAATACCCGGCTGTACGCGACAGTATTAATTCCGGACTGATTCTCGATAATTGGATTTCAAGAGCAAGGTCGTGCTCTATCAGCAGATCCGGTATCTGTTCGATACTGTCAAGGTAATACTCCATCGCTGTGTCGTAAAACCGGTTCAGTTCCAGATATAAATCGTGTTTTAATTTTAAATGCAGCAATGATTCTCTTTTATACAAATATCTGCTGCACTGTAAAATATGGCGGTGAGAAAAATGCGGAACTTTTATACTGCCCGCTTTCAGCACAACAGGTGTTTCGCAGACAGGACAAAAATACCGTCCGCTTTTTACTGCATTATGTGCTAATACCTGAACACCGTGCTCATCATTTGCTATATACATAAAAAAACCTCCTTTACCTATATATAGGCAAAAAGGAGGTTTTATTTTTTTTTCGTACAAGTTATTTAATTTTCCTGAAAATATCTTCTAACCTGTGCTCGAACGTTATTACTCATGATAATTTTTCCATATTCATCCAGCAGAGCGCTGGCTATTGATGTCGGCTCACTGTATTCCAGCAGCTTTGATTCAATACCTTCCATTCTGTCGAAATGGGTTCTGTAGTCGAAGAACACCTGATAGTAGTATTTACCGTCAATTACATACAGTAAGTCTTCATATAATGTTTCATCCACTTCAACTTCATGAGAATATTTTATTAGATTTTCAAAGTCACTAAAATGAACCATCAGAGGTTCGCTAATGACTGGAACATCAAAATTATTATTGTTATCGGTTTTACGTTCATCGATGGCTTTATCGATAAACGATTCAATTTCACGGTTTTCAATATTCATGGCATACGGCTCCATACCATACGGATCATGTTCATTCTGGGACTTAGACACAACGACTTCGATACCTTTGTCGAACGCATGCACTTGGATCCATAATGGACCATCCATAGCAAAATCATCTGTTTGCTCGTTGTTTACTTCATCCATAATCGTCCAGAAAAATTCTTCGCCGCGCTGACGGTTCATCCATAAATCTTCTTTGTTAAAACCGCGGCTTTCAATATCGCTGTATGTTAAGAAGAATTTAATGGTTGAGTCGTTCACTCTCTCAATTCTCATCCTGCTCACTCCCTTACCATCATTTCTGCCTATTATACTAAGGATTACAATATAATACCAAATTTTAGATTTGTTTTATTATTATATGTTAAAAAGCCCGCAGATAGCAAATCATCTGCAGGCGTACTGAACTTCATACATATATCAAATTAATTATCATACAAATATTTCTTATAGTTCTGCAAGGCGTTTAGCTTCGATTAGATGCAATGTTCTAATACTGCGTGGTAAAAAGCGTCTGATTTCATCTTCGTTGTAGCCCACTTGTAAACGTTTCTCATCCATAATAATTGGACGTCTCAGTAATCCGGGGTTCTCCATAATTAAAGTATACAGCTCATTCATAGGAAGGCTTTCAATATCAACATTTAATTTTTGGAAAGTTTTAGAGCGAGTCGAGATAATTTCTTCAGTCCCGTACTCTGTCATTCTTAAAATAGATTTAACTTCGTCTAAAGTTAACGGTTCAGAAAATACATTGCGTTCCGTGTATGGAATATCGTTTTCCTGCAACCATGCTTTTGCTTTACGACATGACGTACAACTTGGAGAAGTAAATAGTACTACCATGTAACTCACACTCCAATTTTTTATTTCTAACAAGAGTCTATACCCGCTTAGAGCATTCTCTAAACATCTCATCAGTATGTAACTCTGCCTCTTGTTGACAATTCTTATTATAGGCAACAAACATTAAAATAAAATGAGAATATTGTAATAATCTTAAAAATTATTAATTAATCTGAAATTAGATTGTAATATCTGTTCCTTATCTTTATTATAACATCAAATATGGTCAAAGTATATACGAACTGAGGATGAATACCGTGTTACAGCAATTAATTTCCTCTGGAATGCTGTTAATTTCGTCACTTGATTGCACTACAGCAAAAAGAGTATTAATATTAAGAGACTAACTAAAACTATGTAGGTGACATTAATGAAAACATTATTCTCAGGCGTTCAGCCAAGCGGTATTCCAACAATCGGAAACTACATTGGCGCTTATAAACAATTCGTTGAATTACAGGACGAGTACGATTCATATTTCTGTATTGTAGATCAGCATGCAATCACTGTTCCTCAAGACCGTCTTAAGCTCCGTGAAAATTCACGTGCGCTTGCAGCAATTTATCTTGCGAGCGGTTTAAATCCCGATAAGATTTCACTCTTTATCCAAAGCGAAGTATCAGCACATGCCAAAGCGGCATGGATGCTGCAGTGTACTTCGTACATCGGTGAACTTGAGCGCATGACACAATTTAAAGATAAAGCACGCAAACAAAACCAGCGCGACGGCATCTCTGTCGGCCTGCTGACGTATCCTGCCTTAATGGCGGGCGATATTTTACTCTATAATGCTGACGTTGTACCGGTCGGCGACGATCAGACTCAGCACATTGAATTCACACGTAATATGGCGGAACGTTTCAACGCTAAATACAACGACATTTTCACACTGCCTGAAATTAAACTTCCGGCAGTCGGCGGACGTATTATGAGCCTGAACGAACCTACTAAGAAAATGAGCAAGAGTGACGATAACCAGAAATCATTTATTACATTACTCGATGACCCGAATCAGGCAGCGAAAAAAATCCGCTCTGCCGTCACTGATTCTGATACAGAGATTAAATTCGATAAGGAGAACAAACCGGGTATTTCAAACCTCCTTACTATATACAGTTCATTAACTGATAAAACAATCGATCAGCTGACTGAAGAATATAAAGACTCAAGTTACGGGGACTTCAAGAAAGACCTCGGTGAAGTCGTTAAAGAATTCCTGATCGGTTTTCAGGAAAAATACAATTATTATCTGAACAGCGAAGAGCTCGATGATATTCTCGATGCCGGCCGCGACAAAGCAGCACAGAAAGCAGATAAAATGGTTGAGAAAATGGAACGCGCAATGGGCTTAGGCCGTAAACGCAGAAAATAATAAGCAAACCGGGCAGAAGTTAGTGATTCTGTCCGTTTTTTTGTTTTCATCAGATTAGAACAACGCTTTCCCGGGAATGACGTTGCCTCATTGCGGAGCAAACAACGCAATTCCTGCCGAAATATAAAGGAGCGCGTTCCGTCAATGACGAAACGCGCTTCATTATATAAATTAGTCTTCGTATTTTTTAAATACAAGTGATGCATTGTGTCCGCCGAATCCTAAGCTGTTTGATACAGCATATTTAAGATCCGCTTCTTCAACACCGTTCGGCACGTAGTTAAGATCACATTCCGGTGCCTGGTTTGTTAAGTTAATTGTCGGGTGAACTTTACCTTCACGGAGACTGTAAGCAGTAATGATTGCTTCCATACCGCCGGCACCGCCGAGCATATGGCCCGTCATCGATTTAGTCGAGTTAATGAGCAGGTTGTCAGCGTGTTCTTTAAATACTGAACGGATTGCCAGTGTTTCGAATTCATCATTGTACGGCGTACTCGTACCGTGTGCATTAATATATTGAACTTCTTCAGGCTTAATCCCTGCATCTTTAAGTGCTTCAGCCATTGCACGTGCGCCGCCTTCTCCGTTTGGTGCCGGTGCTGTAATGTGGTGTGCGTCTCCTGTTGAACCGTATCCTACAATCTCAGCGTAAATTTGTGCACCGCGTGCTTTTGCGTGTTCAAGTTCTTCAATAACAACAATTCCTGCACCTTCAGCCATAACGAATCCATCTCTGTCTGCAGAGAATGGACGTGATGCGTATTCAGGGTCGTTCGAACTTGATAATGCTCTGTTCGCCTGGAATCCTGCAACACCCATATTCGTAATCGGTGCTTCAGTTCCACCTGTAATCATTGCATCTGCCTGACCGCGTTCGATAATTTTAAATGCATCACCGATTGAGTTTGTACCGGTTGCACACGCTGTTACCGTCGCACCGTTTGGTCCTTTAGCACCTTCACGGATCGATACCTGGCCGCTCGCCATATCCGGAATCATCATCGGAACGAAGAACGGGCTTACACGTCTTGGTCCTTTAGTTGTCAGCGCGATAAATCCTTCTTCCAGCGATTGGATTCCGCCTATTCCGGAACCGATCCATACTCCTACACGCTCAGCATTGCTGTCGTTAATTTCAAGACCTGAATCCTTCACCGCTTCATCAGCTGCAATAACGGCAAATTGTGTGAACTTGTCCATTCTGCGCGCTTCTTTTCTATCGATAAAATCTTCTATATTTAAGTTTTTTACTTCTCCGCCGATATGGACATTAAACTGTTCCGTATCGATGTTAGTAATTTCTGCAATTCCATTTTTACCCGCTAATGCATTCTGCCACGTTTCCTTTGCTGTATTACCAATCGGTGTCACTGCCCCTGCACCGGTAATTACAACTCTCCTTCTAGTCATTAAGAGTCCTCCTTCTTAGTACCCCAAGTTAAACAAACTGCTCCCCATGTTAATCCGCCGCCAAATCCGACGAGAACTATATTGTCTCCCGGTTTAATACGGTTTCTTTTCACTTCATAATCCATACTGAGGGGAATCGATGCTGCCGAAGTGTTTCCATATTTGTTGACAGTTACACTCATTTTATCATATGGAAGCCCCATACGTTCTCTTGCCGCATTCATAATTCTAATATTTGCCTGATGAGGAATCAACATATCAATGTCTTCTTTGGCAAGTCCTGCTTTTTCTGTAACAGCAACACTTGACTCTCCCATTTGTCTCACTGCAAATTTAAAGACTTCACGCCCGTTCATACGGATGTAGCCTTTTTCTTTATCGCCGTATAAGTATTTACCGCCGGAACCTTTACTGCCCAGTTCGAAAGATTTAATTCCATATTCTTCTTCAACTTCGCCGACTACTACAGCCCCTGCTCCGTCTCCGAATAATACTGCTGTCGAACGGTCTTCAAAATCGGTAATCTTAGTCAGTTTATCTACGCCAACTACCAGTATATTTTTATAGTTTCCTGATTTAACGAACATTTCCGCTGTTGACAATCCATATATAAAACCTGAACATGCTGCCAGCTGGTCCATGGATGGAATATTATTCAGTCCCAGACGGTCCTGAATCATAGTCGCAACTGTTGGAAATTTATAATCTCCTGTCGATGTTGCCACGATTACAAAATCGATATCTTCTTTCGCCACTCCCGAGCTTTCTATTGCTCGTTCAGCTGCATAAAAAGCCATTTCGCTCGTTTCCATATCTTCGGCGAAACGACGTTCTTCTATACCTGTCATTTCTCTAATCCATTCATCAGAAGTATCAAGAATTTTTTCAAAGTCAAAATTCGAAAACACTTTTTCTGGTGTATATGAACCAATGCCGAGAATCCCTACATTTGTCATGCTTATCACACCTTATAGTCTCATTATATTACTAGGTACTAATTTATCATAATTCAAAGCTTTATTCAATTAAAAACAAACCACTGTATACCGGCAAACAGAAAAAGAACCGGAGACAAATTGTCTCCGGTTCCTTTCTGGTTAAGACTTATTATTCTGCATCTTCAACACCGACGCGGTACCATAACAGATCTTCATTCCACTCGTAATCTTCAGAGTAGTTGATTACTCTTTCGTTTACCGGTGTAACGAATGCACGGTACAGAGTTGGGATTACAGGGATTTCTTCAACCATAAGTTCAGACCACTGGTTGTAGATATCTTTTCTGTAGTCAACATCAAGTGCTTCCTGTGAGTTACCTGCATTTAATAATTCAGTGCTTTCTTCTGATTCGTAACGAGTGTAGTTAAATGGAGCATCAGGACCGTAAAGACCTGAAGGGTCTACGTCAGAACCTACGCCCCATGCACCCTGGTAAATATCGATTTCTGGATCGTCGTTTTCAACCATATCGTAGAATGAGTTAAACTCAATCAGACGGCCGTTAGTTAATTCAACGTTTAAGCCGATATCTCTCCAAGACTGGATGTAGTAGTTTGCTAATGGTTCAGCAATGTCTCCACCTGACATAGATGCGAAGTTAATTGATAACGGTTCGCCTTCTGTGTCTTCTCTCATGCCGTCGCCGTCAACGTCTTCGTATCCAGCTTCGTCAAGAATGCGGTTTGCTTCTTCAGGATCATAAGCTGGAACTTCTACTTCTTCATGCCAGTTAGCATGGTAAGGAGTAATTAATGAAGTTGCTTTCCAGCGAAGTCCGTTGTAGAAACGTTCTCCGATTGCATCATTATCAATTGCATGCCACATTGCACGGCGTAATTCAACGTCGCCCATCTTCATTTCTTCCGGTTTGTAGTCTACTTTTCCTTCTTCAGCATTCCAAGAACCGAGTTTGAATCCGATGTAAGTGTATGCACCGTCAATGTTGGCTAACCATTCAACGCCGTCCATATCCGCAACATCCGGATACTGGTCAGTCGGGAAGCTCTTAGCAATATCGATATCTCCTGATTCAACTGCGCTCGCAATTGAAGATGGAGCAATTACACGTACTGTAACTTCTGAAAGTCCAGGTTCACCGCGCCAGTAGTCTTCGAATTTAGACATAGAGATTGATTCACCTGCAACGATTGAATCAACTTTATATGGCCCGATACCGATTGGATTTTCGCGAGTTTCAGGTGCTGCAGCCATTTCTGAAACTTCCATTCCGTCATAGTGGTGAGTCGGGAATGCGTATGACCAGAACCCGCCCGCTGTTAATGATGGAGCAAGTTCAGTATAAGTAAATACAGCTGTTTGTTCGTCGACGATTTCGATACCGGAAATAGAGTCAGCATCGCCGCTTCTATATTCTTCGTAACCTTCGATTAATGTAAAGCCGTCTGTTGAACCACGTACACCGTCATAATCAGGGTGTCCGATGATTTCATATGAAGAAACGTAATCCTGGATAGTTAACGGCTCACCATCATGCCATTTAACTCCGTCGCGTACAGTGAACGTTACCGTGTTATCGTCTTCGTTCATTTCATACTGTACAGCACCTTCATTTGTGTACTGGAAATCTGCATCCATAGCGAGTACAGCTTCATCGAAATGAGCCATCATATCCGCATCCGGAGCCCCTTGATAGAATGCCCAGTTAAGTGTGCCTTCAAATGGAGTATCTGATGAATAACCAATGTTTAAAGTGCCTTCACCTGATGGATCTCCTGTTTTAGATACTGTTTTCGGGAAGTCTTCATAGTTGTAAACATCGCCCGAAGCAGAATCTCCTTCTTCTGAAGAATCATCTGATGACTCTTCTCCTCCTGATTCTTCTGATGAAGCGTCATCCGAAGATGTATCTTCTTCCGAAGAATCTCCCCCACATGCTGCCAGCGCTAAAACAAGTGCCAGCGTCATAAGGAATAAAAACCTCGACCAAGAAATTTTAGTCATTTTATTTCCTCCTTTGTTTTTTACTGCTTGATATATATACAAAGTCCAGCGAACCGAACTTTAGTACCAAAATTCAATTTCTTCCAGAATATGTTTGTAAAATTTTCTTAATATTCATAATAGCATAGTTATGCATTTTTACAATAAATTTTTAGAAAATTGTGTCGTCTTTTTTAAGCATTGCGCTGACGGGCATCCCCTGCACGTCTGAATGCTTCTCCGATGTTTCTGACACACAGCATTAAGATCAGAATCAGAATTGCAGCAGGTGCCCAAATCCACCATCTGTTTTGCAGTGTCTGTGTCTGAATTGCGTATGCCATCAGCGTACCTAATGATGGTGTACTTTCAGGGAAACCGAAGCCGATAAATGACAGCCCGGATTCAATGCCGATGTTCGCTGCAAGTGACAATGTTGCGTTAACAATAATCAGACCGACCAGGTTAGGCATCAGCTGAGTGAAAATGATTTTAATATTTGAGCTTCCCAGTGTTCTGGATGCATTAATATAATCAAGTTCTTTCTCCTGCATTGCCACCGAACGTATCAGCCGTGCAGTTCCTGTCCACAGGAAGGCTGCCATGATTAATGAGAACGTCCAGATATCGTATGATGGAACGATTGTTACAAATACAACAACAATCATAAGGAACGGCAGAACCATGAAGAAGTCAACGACACGCATCATTGCATTATCAATATGTCCTCCAAAGTAACCTGACACTACTCCGTAAACGATACCGAAGCCGACGCTTAAAGCTGTTACGAGGAAACCGATAGCAAGCGAGTTTCTCGTTCCAATGATTAGCTGGCCGAAGATATCCCGTCCGCCGTAGTCAGTACCCAGTCTGAATTCGTCGTTTGGCGGCTGATTTATTGAAAATAAATCTACTTTAACTATTGCTGCCTGATTCAGAAACATTGTTAATCCGAATACATATGATGTAATAATTATCAGAATAATAAGTGAGAACAATGCGAGCTTATCGCTGATCAGTTCCTCAAATATAATCTTCCAGCCGGGCTTCGAGCGCGGCAGGTTCTTCATGTCGAGTGCACCGTGTCCTACTGCACCGTGCGGTAAATCTGCTTTGACACTCATATCAAGTTCTCTACTCTCACTGCTGTCTTTATCGTTCAGTGAGAACGCATCCCCCTTTTCAGGCGGGGTGTGTTCTTTGTTTTCTGAAGCTTCATTGAATTTGTACGTATCTCTTTCACTGTCTTTCATTCTGTTCTTATCTTCTCTTTCGTTAGCCAATTAACACCCCTCCTTACTTAATGCGGATACGCGGATCCACTATACTTAAAATAATATCTGATAGTAATGTACCGATAATCGCAAGCATTCCGTACATTAGAATAAGCACGTTTGCTACTGAGAAATCACGGATTGAAATTGATTCAAGGAACAGACGTCCCATACCGGGATAACCATAAATTGTTTCGATAAATAATGAACCGCCTAATAACGCAGTAATTTCATAACCGAAGAATGCAGCAATCGGTAAGATTGAGTTTCTGAAAATGTGTTTCGTATAAACTTTGCCTTCTGTTACCCCTTTAGCACGCGCTAAAGTGATGAAGTCTTTTTGTTTTGTCTCAATAATACCGCTCCGCAGATACTGAACTGTTCCGACCAGCCCGATTAAGGCAATCGCGAAACTCGGCAGTACAAGGTGCTGTATTTTACTCAGAACATATTCAAATGTTCCCGGTTCTATACCCGCTCCGACGGAACCGCCCGTAGGGAACCATCCGAGTGTGTAACCGAACAGTAAGAGTACTACAAGACCGAAAATGAATGTCGGTGTTGCAAATCCTAAATATGTGTAACCTGTAATCAGACTGTCGAGCGGCGAATCGTTCCAGCGGCCTGAAATCAGACCCAGTGGAATACCGATTAAATAAATTAATACCGCTGAGAATAATGACAGCCATACTGTATTAAGCATTCTGTCACCGATAACATCAAGCACTGGCTGCTGTTTAAAGAATGAGTGACCGAAGTCTCCCTGCAGCATTGCCGCCATCCAGTCTCTGTACTGTATGTACCATGGATTGTTTAAGCCCATCTGCTCACGTAAGCGTTCAATCTGTTCAATTGGAACTGTCGGGTCAATCAGACCGCTGAGTGCATCTCCCGGCATTAAAGAACCCAGGAAAAACACTAAAATACTCAGTAAGATAATTTGCGGAAATGATATAATCAACCGTCTAATAGTAAATTTTAACATTCAGCCTTTCACCCCTTTGCCGGCAGTGCCGCTTTGTGCGTCGCTGATATATCAATCAGCGGCAATGCTCTGCCGTCTTCATCTAAATATTCGTGAAAATGCTGATCGTATTCTTCTTTTACCGCTTGGCGAATATGCAGATTTTCATCAATTTTATCAACATTCGTATCGGGAATCGCTGCAATCAGACGTTTCGTGTACAAGTGCTGCGGATTGTTGAAAATATCTTCCGCTGTACCTTCTTCAACAAGACGTCCCTGATACATAATTCCAATATGCTGGCACATATGGCGTACAACACCCAAGTCATGCGCGATAAACAGCATCGTTAAATCAAGTTCTTCCTGAATATCCTGCATAAAGTTCAATACCTGAGCCTGAACTGAAACATCCAGCGCCGATACCGGCTCATCTGCGATAATCAGTTTCGGGTTCAGTGCAATTGCACGTGCCACTCCGATTCTCTGTCTCTGACCGCCTGAAAATTCGTGCGGATACTTATAAAGAGATCCCGGCGGCAGACCGACTTTCTGCAGCAGTCCAAGTACTTCTGCAATCAGTTCATCATTTGTGCGTTTGTGATAGTTTCTGATCGGCTCGCTGACAATATCAAATACACGTTTACGTACGTTCAATGATGAGTACGGGTCCTGGAAAATCATTTGAATTTCTTTACTGTTTTCTACAGATTTTCCGCTGCCGCTGATTGCTTTGCCGTCAAATATAATTTCTCCTTCAGTTATATGGTTTAAACCGATAACTGCTTTTCCTGTTGTTGTTTTCCCTGAACCGGACTCTCCAACAAGACCGTATGTAGTTCCCTGAGGGATGTGAAGCGAGACACCGTCCACTGCTTTGACATGATCTTTAACTGTGTTGAAGAAACCGCCTTTGATCGGGTAATACACTTTTAAATCTTTTATCTCTAATAAGTTGCTCATTCTTCTGTCACCTCTTCTGGATCAGCTGCCATCTGCTGCTGTTCAACCTGCAGCCCGATATTTGAATCTGATTTTAAATAGAAGTCTTTATAGCACGTACAGCGGACATGGTGTCCCGGGCTGATTTCACGCAGCTCCGGATTATGTTCGTGAGCTTCTGCCGGTATCCATGGAATACGCGGTGCAAATCGGCATGAATCTCTTTTCATCTTATTCAATGCCGGTACTACTCCTTCTATTACATGAAGCTTGCTGCCCATCTGCTCTTCGTTAGGCAGTGAGTTTAACAGCGAACGTGTATAGGGATGTTTCGGATCTTTAAATAATTCTCTGACCGGAGCAATCTCTACAATTTGTCCTGCATACATAACTGCAACACGGTCGGCCATTTCGGCAACAACTCCGAGGTCATGCGTAATCAGCAGTACTCCGGAACCAAGGTCTTCCTGCAGTTCTCTGATTAAATCAAGGATCTGCGCCTGTATCGTTACATCCAGTGCTGTCGTCGGTTCATCTGCAATGAGCAGATGCGGTCTGTTCGCAATCGCAATCGCGATAACGACACGCTGGCGCATACCGCCGGACAATTCATGCGGAAATGCTTCGCCTACACGTTCCGGGTTTGGAATCCCTACTCTCGACAGCAGTTCGATTGCATAACTTTCTCTTTCACTTTTAGCTTTCGTCTTATGTATTTTGAGCGTTTCCATAATCTGAAGCTTTATTTTCATCAGCGGATTCAGTGCTGTCATAGGATCCTGGAAAATCATTGCCATCTCTCCGCCGCGGATATTATTCATTTTCTTCTCATTCAGCTTAAGGAGGTCTTTGCCTTCAAAATCCACCTGTCCTTCGATGCGTGCGTTCCGGTGCAGTTTCATTAATGAAAACGCCGTCGCACTTTTCCCTGAACCTGATTCCCCTACGAGTGCCACCACTTCATTCGGCTTAATATCTAGTGATACACCATCAACCGCGGGATAATATGTCCCGTCAATTTTAAAGGATGTCGTCAAATTCTTAACGCTTAGTAGCTCTTCTCCCACTTAAATCACCTTAACTTTCCCTTTGTCAAAACTTTTCCTCTTTTTCGAATTATGTAAATTCTTATGTTTATTTTTCTATTGTATAGAGATACTGTAAAAAAGGCAATATGAATTGTCTAAAAATTGCAAACTTTTATGTATGCAATTTATTAATATGCAGTCGTGCATAATCACTTGCATACTTATTTTATGAGACCGCTTTCAATAATGCAAGCGTTTTCATGAATTATTTTTTTAATACTATACTTTACTCATTTTTTAATGTAAAATGAATGTATAAAATACGTTAAATCGGAGGCTTCTCACTTATGAGATATCTCGTTACATTTCTTTGGGCATTCATGCTCACTCAAATGGTAAACTTCATATTAAACAGTCTCGCAGGCGGCGGTCCTTTAAACTTCTGGATCGGTGTTGTTTTAGCTGTAATCATCACATTAGCTATATTCATTCTTGATGGATTGACTAAGATGTCAGCTGATCCTCATGCAGGCGACGAACACTAAGCTGGATTTCATTATGAAATCCGGTTTTTTTATTTATTTTAACTTATCGTAAAACGGGTATAGTCATTTAATATTCAAATTCACCTTTGTGGAGGTTATTTAATATGAAGAAATATGTCATGTCCATAGACCAGGGCACGACGAGTACACGTGCTGTGCTCATCGACCAGCAAGGACAGATTGCCGCTTCGAACCAGCGGGAATTCACACAATACTTCCCCCGCTCCGGCTGGGTGGAACATAATGCAAATGAAATTTGGAGTTCCGTACTGTCAGTCGTCGCCGGTGTAATGATAGAAAATAATATTACGCCTGCAGAAATCGATTCAATCGGCATTACAAACCAGCGGGAAACTGCCGTAATCTGGGATAAAAATACAGGTCTCCCGATTTATAATGCCATCGTCTGGCAGTCGAGACAGACAGCAGATATTTGTTCCGATTTAAAAGAACAGGGCCATGAAGCGCTGTTCAGAGAAAAAACCGGACTGCTCATCGATCCTTATTTTTCAGGCACTAAAATAAAATGGATCTTAAATCATGTTGACGGTGCCAGAGAAAAGGCAGAGAATGGAGAGCTGTTATTCGGGACAATTGACAGCTGGCTTATATGGAAGTTTACAGAAGGTGAAACACATGTTACCGACTGTACAAACGCGAGCCGGACACTTTTATACAATATACACGAACTCAAATGGGATGAAGAACTTTTATCGATATTAAATGTTCCTGCTCAAATGCTGCCCGAAGTTAAATCTTCAAGTGAAGTGTACGGTCACACAACGAAGTCTCACTTTTTCGGCTATAATATTCCAATTGCGGGTATTGCCGGCGATCAGCAGGCGGCTCTTTTCGGACAGACATGTTTTAAAGAAGGCGATGCAAAAAACACTTACGGTACCGGCTGTTTTCTGCTTCTTAATACAGGCGAAAAGCCGACTTCAAGCAGCAACGGTCTTTTGACAACCATTGCTGTCGGCATTAATGGCAAGGTGAATTATGCACTGGAAGGCTCTATTTTTGTTGCAGGCAGTGCGATTCAATGGCTGCGTGACAGTCTTGAATTTTTCAGCGATTCGAAAGTCAGTGAACAGTATGCACTGGAAGTGGATTCGTCTGATGGCGTGTACGTGGTACCGGCATTTACCGGCCTCGGTGCGCCTTATTGGGATTCAGAAGCACGCGGTGCAATGTTCGGGCTCAGCCGCGGTTCAACGAAAGCCCACATCAGCCGTGCAACACTTGAAGCTGTTGCATATCAGACGAAAGATGTTCTCGATGCGATGCAGCTGGATGCAGATATTAAAATCGACAGGCTTCGTGTCGACGGCGGTGCATCAGCAAATAATTTCCTGATGCAGTTTCAGTCGGACATACTGCAGACCAATGTTGAACGTCCAGAAATACTGGAATCGACCGCACTTGGCGCCGCTTATCTTGCCGGACTTGCCACCGGGTTCTTTGAATCTCAGGAACAACTTGAAGAACTAAGCAAAACAGATTCAACATTCACTCCGCTGATGGATAAAAAAGAACGAGAGTCACTTTACAGTGGATGGCAGAGTGCCGTCCGTGCAACTCAAATGTTTAAAACAGATAATTAATCAGTCTTAAAATACAGGAGGAGAATTATGTTAAACGCTCTTACTAGAAAACATCAGCTCGATCATATGTCGAAATTTGAATACGACTTACTTATCATTGGAGGCGGGATTACAGGCGCCGGCATTGCATTGGACGCTTCGATGCGGGGACTCAATGTCGCTCTCGTTGAAATGCAGGATTTCTCTCAGGGAACGAGCAGCAGGAGCACAAAATTAATTCACGGCGGACTCCGCTATTTAAAACAGATGCAGGTGAATGTCGTCCGCGAAACAGGGCGGGAACGTGCCATTGTTTATGAAAACGGTCCGCATGTAACGACTCCTGAATGGATGCTGCTGCCGTTTCATAAAGGCGGGACATTCGGTGAATTTACAACGAGTCTCGGTTTGAAAGTTTACGATTCTCTTGCACAGGTTGATAAAAATGAACGCCGCAACATGCTCACTAAAAAAGAAGTTATCGAACGCGTGCCGAATATTAAAACAGACGGACTCCGCGGCGGTGGCCATTATGTCGAATATAAAACTGATGATGCCAGATTAACTGTCGAAGTCATGAAGAAAGCTGCTTCATACGGTGCAGATGCAGTCAATTACGTAAAAGCTGAAGGTTTCTTATACGACAACGGCACTGTAAGCGGCATTACCGCAAGAGACGTCCTCAGAGATGAAACTTATGAAATAAAAAGTAAAGCGGTCGTCAACGCAACCGGCCCGTGGGTCGATGAAGTGCGTGCGAACGACCAGCTCGGTAAACAGACAAAGAAACATCTCGTCCATACTAAAGGAGTTCACATCGTATTTAAACAGAAAGACTTCCCGCTAACTCAGGCAGTTTACTTCGATACAAAGGAAGACGGCCGCATGATTTTCGCCATCCCGCGAGCGGGTAAAACTTACGTCGGGACAACCGATACGTTTTACGGCGAAAATAAAACGAACCCGACAGCAGATACTGAAGATAAAGAGTATCTGATCAATGCAATAAACTTTATGTTCCCGGCGCTTAATGCAGATGTTTCGATGATTGAATCCTCATGGGCAGGTATTCGTCCGCTCATACAGTCGGGCAGTAAAAATGCATCCGATATTTCCCGTAAAGATGAAATCTGGCACAGCACAAGCGGTCTGATTACAATCGCAGGCGGCAAGCTGACAGGCTACCGTCACATGGCTGAGGAAATTACGGATGAAGTTGCAGATTACCTTAAAAAACATCATAAGATGCATGTAAAAAAAGTGTCCACTAAAAACGAACCGGTATCCGGCGGTAATGTCGGCGGCAGTGTCGGTTATCAGAACTACGTTGACAATATCAGCCGCAAAGCACCGAGTTACGGTCTGACTTTAGATGAAGGTCATATGCTCGCAATGAAATACGGCAGCAATGTCGAAGCTGTTTATCAGTATGCAGGTATTACGAACGATAATAATGAAAAGTACGGACTGCCGAAACCCCTGTATGCAGAAGTGATATACGGAATACTGCATGAAATGGTAATTAAACCGACCGACTTTTTCGTCCGCCGTTCAGGCAAGCTGTATTTTGAAATCGATGATGTGCTGATGTACCGTGACGGCGTTGAAAAACTGCTGCAGGACACATTGGGCTTCGATGATGATATTAAAAAAGAATTTTCGGAAGAACTCGACGCTGCGATTGAAGATACAAGAAGATAGCAGGATAATCTGACAGGTCATAGAGGCGATTCTCATGAATTGCCTCTTTTTTTTGCAGGAAGTTCAGCAGCAGAAAACTGTGTTGTCGCCCGGGGTTCAGATGAGCGCTCTTCATATCAGTCCGGGTTGC
>DAIPYL010000010.1:0-30300 GCA_036782755.1 Jeotgalicoccus sp.
GTTAAAATTATCTTGAGTAGTTAGATAATTAAGAATATGTTTATCTTAAATGGCAACTATATATTAAATATATAACGTCTTCAGTTAATCTTGATTTGAATTTCACTATAATGTAAGATGTATATAAGTTATCTCTTATCAAGAGGTGGTGGAGGGATTCAAACCCTGTGAAGCCAGAGCAACCTCCTTTTCAAGAAAGGTGCTAAAGAATGCAGAGTAATTCTGACCGATAAGAGAAAAGGGCGAGCCTTTTTCTCTGTTTACTATGGAGAAAAAGGTTTTATTTTTTGCTTTTTGAGAGATGGCTAAATGAGCAATAAAAGGAGATTTTTATAAATGTCAGAACGTAAATTATTTACTTCGGAGTCAGTCACAGAGGGACACCCGGATAAAATTGCAGACCAGATTTCGGATGCGATTCTCGATGCAATACTTGAAGGTGACCCGTATGCGCGCGTTGCCTGCGAAACAGTAGTAAACACAGGACTGGCGATGATTGTCGGTGAAATCAGCACAGAGACTTACGTTGATATTCCAAAAACTGTCAGAGAAACAGTGAAGGAAATCGGCTACGTCGATGCAAAATATGGTTACGATTACAAAACAATGTCAGTATTAACAGGTATCGATGAGCAGTCGGAAGACATTGCTGTCGGTGTAAACAATGCTTTTGAAACACGCGAATCACAAGGTGTTTCTACAGGTGCAGGCGACCAGGGCTTAATGTTCGGTTATGCAACTAATGAAACTAAAGAGTTCATGCCGCTGCCGATTTCACTGGCACACAAAATCTCACGACGACTGACAGAAGTACGCAAGGATAATACAATTTCCTATCTGCGTCCGGATGGCAAATCACAGGTAACTGTTGAATACGGAGAAGATGGCAAACCAACTAGAGTCGATACGATTGTGATCTCTACTCAGCACCACGAAAATATTCCGGCAACACAAATTTATGATGATCTTCTGAAATATGTAGTGCAGGAAGTTGTTCCTGCCGGGCTGTTAGATGAAGAAACTAAATATTTCATTAACCCGACAGGCCGTTTTGTTATCGGCGGACCCCAGGGTGACGCAGGTCTCACAGGCCGTAAAATTATCGTTGATACGTACGGCGGATATGCTCGTCACGGCGGCGGTGCTTTCAGCGGCAAGGATCCGACGAAAGTTGACCGTTCTGCAGCATATGCAGCACGCTACATTGCGAAAAATATCGTAGCGAGCGGTATTGCAGAAAAATGTGAAATACAGCTGGCATACGCAATCGGCGTATCGCAGCCGGTATCTATTGCTGTTGATACTTTTGAAACAGGGAAATACGATGAAGAAAAAATTACATCTGTCATCAGAGAACTGTTTAATTTATCACCAGATGGTATTATAGATATGCTAAACTTGAGAAGACCAATTTATAAACAGACTGCAAGTTATGGACATTTTGGTCGTACGGACATCGACTTACCGTGGGAAAAACTCGATAAAGTCGATGCGCTGAAAGATCTTCTTAGAAATAGCTAATTCATGCAGTTGCGAAAGAGAGGAAAAATATGAATACTGATATTTTTACAGATCCGATATTTATCGCGGTCGCAGCAGTACTTCTCATCATTGCAATCTGGTTTTTAGTGTATTACTTTAAACACCGTAATGAAGTGAAAACTGTAGAACAAACATATTCGAAAGAAAAAGAGTCACTCGTTGAAAAATACGAAAGTGAACACGAAGAAGAGCGTTTAGAGTACAAGAAAGAAATGTCTGCTTTAAACGAAAAATATCATAACGATACGACACTTCTCGATAACAAACTTTCGAGCCTGCATCAGTTTACTGTAGATAAGGGCGAGTATTTGACCGACCTTTCTTTAATTCAGTTAAAAGACAAACTTGTTAAAGACGAGAAAATCCGTGAGACGGATATGATTATTCTGTCGAACATTTATTTACCATCAAGAAACTACACAAACACGCGTAAAATTGATCACTTAGTGTTAACGCGCACTGGTATTTATCTGATTGATTCTAAATACTGGAGCGGTCATATTTTACACGGCATCAATGAAAACCAGTTTGATGAAGTACCTTATGTTGAATCGTTCTTTGATTTACTTGAGCTGAACAAGCAGAAAGAACAAACATTAATCTTTGAAAAAGCAGATTCAGAAAACGTTTCGGTAAACCACTACAACGGTATTATCGATGAAACAAAAGTAACTGCTGAAAAACTTAAAAACAAATTTAAATTACAATACGATATCGTACCGATTATTTACTTCAATCCGAAAGATAACGGCAATTATTCAATTACCAACTATTCGGAAGATCCTTCAATCAGAGTATTGGTCGGCCAGGAAGATTTAGAAGCATTCTTCCTGAAATATGTATTCCACGGCAGATTCCAGTACACTGTTAAAGATCTGGATGAAATTGCGAATGCATTAATCGATCAGAGTCTGTAATTTTGTAAATTGAAACTAATCGTCCTATAATTATTTATAGGACGATTTTTTATATTTTGGAGGGGAATGGAATGTCAGAAGAAATTATCGTAATGAACCCGGCGACTCAGGAAGAAGCGGGACGTGTTAAGAAAGACAGCAAAGAAACTATTGAAGATAAAATTAATACCGCACACGAAAAATTTCAGAGCTTTAGAAAAATGAATGCACAGGACCGTTCAGATTTACTTTTCAAATGGGCAGAAAAAATCGAAGAGAATAAACAGGAAATCGCAGAACTTGTAACACTTGAAGGCGGCAAGCCGCTGGCTGAAGCAATGGGTGAAGTCGATTACGCCAACAGCTATATTAAATATTATGCAGAAGAAGCGAAACGTATATACGGACGCACTGTACCGGCGAATAATGATGAGACGAGAGTTGTTGTAACCAGACACCCGATTGGTGTTGTTGCGGCGATTACACCGTGGAATTTCCCGGTTGCCATGATGGCGCGTAAAGCAGCACCTGCTGTTGCAGCAGGGAATACGTTTATCGTTAAACCGGCAAGTGCAACACCGATGTCAGCGGTGAAGTTTATCGATCTGGCAGTTGAAGCAGGATTCGATGAAGGAATCATTCAGTACGTCAATGCATCGGGCCGTGAAGCCGGCGAAGTGTTTACACAGTCCGATAAAATTATGAAGCTGACATTTACCGGTTCAACGGAAGTCGGCAAGCAGCTGATGAGCGATGCAACGGTAACAGTTAAAAATGTCACGATGGAACTTGGCGGGCACGCACCGTTAATTGTTCACAGTGATGCGGATATCGATAAAGCTGTTGAAGGTGCGCTTGCATCGAAATTCAGAAACTCAGGGCAGACATGCGTATGTGCCAACAGATTTTATGTGCATGAAGATGTGCTGGATGAGTTTACAGAGAAATTTACGGCTGAAGTTAAAAAGCTTAAAGTCGGCAACGGTATGGATGACGGTGTGAAAATCGGTCCGTTAATTGATGAAGATGGTTATGATAAAGTAATGAAACACATTGAAGATGCTGTTGAAAAAGGCGGTAAAATAACTGCCGGCGGCAGCGGAGACAAATCAGGCGGCTATTTCGTTGAGCCGACAGTTATTACCAATGTAACAGACGAAATGATCTGTATGAGCGAGGAAACATTCGGTCCGCTTGCGCCGATTCAAAGCTATTCGAATCTTGATGAAGCAATTAAGAAAGCAAACGGTACAGAATACGGGCTTGCAGCTTATTACTTCACTGAAAGCTACAAGACAGGTATCAGATTAACAGAAGAACTGGACTTTGGGGTGCTCGGCTGGAACAACGGTGCACCAAGTGCAGCAAATATTCCGTTCGGCGGCATGAAAGAAAGCGGCATCGGCCGCGAAGGTGCGCCGGAAGGACTGGAGCCGTATACTGAAACGAAAGTAACATCGATAAAAATATAAAGTGAAATCTAAAGGAGCGTAGCCGATTTGGCTACGCTCCTTTTCAATACCTATTTCTTTTTGCCCATAAACTCGTTTCTGCGTACTTCTTCCTCTTCTTTTTTAACATTGGATCTGACAGCCAGTGACAGAAAGGCAACAACTGCAGGCATAAACAGCGAGTTCAGAATGCTGACTTCATCAAGAAATGCATACTGCACACCGATTAGAATGGCGAACACAATTATGTACATATATATAAAGCGCATAATTTTCTCTTTTTTCATGAATGCTCCTTTGAAAGCGTATTCTTATATATCATTTTCTCAATAAAATGGAATAATATCAATCGGTAAATTATACAACGGCCTGAAATCTGTGATACTTTATATAATACAAACATTTTTACAAAGAGATACAAGGAGAAGATGAAATGAATGACACAGGACTTGTTCTCGAGGGCGGAGGCATGCGCGGTCTGTATACTGCGGGCGTTCTTGAGTATTTTGCACAACACGATATACATTTCCCTTATATTATCGGCGTATCTGCGGGTGCCTGTATGGCGGCATCCTACCTTTCGGAGCAGCAGGGAAGGAACCGTACGGTCAGTATTGATTTCGTGAATGATAAAAGATATTTATCATTCAGCAACTTTATACGAAAAGGAGAATTATTCGGCATGGATTTCATTTTTGATGAGATTCCAAATAATATAGTTCCGCTCGATGTTAAAAAGATTATTAACGGGCCGGATGAGTTCGTTGTCGTAACTACGAATTGCGAGACGGGTGAGCCGATGTATTTTTATAAAGAAGATTACGATGAAAAAACGCTCGGCAAATTGCTGCGTGCCTCAAGCTCAATTCCATTTTTTGCAGATGCTGTGGAACATGAAGGTCGCTATATGCTGGACGGCGGCATTGTGGATCCGCTGCCGATTATTAAAGCTGAAAGTGACGGCTATGCGAAAAATGTCGTCGTGCTGACGAAACCGAAAGGTTATTATAAAAAACAGAGCAGAATGTCGACAATGATTAACTATAAAAAGTATCCGAAAGTCGATGAACGCATGAAAGTAAGATATAAACATTATAACGAAAGACTGGATTATATTTTCGAGCAGGAGAAAACAGGCAATATTATTGTGATTGCGCCAAGTGAGGATTCAGGTGTCGGAAGAACGACGCGCAACAAGGAAAAGCTCGAAAATTTATATGAATTGGGCTACAAAGATGCAGCAGAAAAATTCGAAGCAGTAAAATCGTTAATGAATGTATAATCGTGGTAAGCTTTAGCAGGTGCTGAAGCTTATTTTTTATATTATTATAGAGATATGAATATCATTGGAGGTGTTGTGAGTGAAAGTTGAAAAACTTCATATCAACGATCATGAGGAACAGGTTAAAGATGTTGTCATGCTCGCAGCACGCATACTGCTTGAAGCGGGTGCTGAAGGAACGCGTACTGAAGACACGATGAATTACATAGCTTCACATTACGGTTTCATTCAAAATAACAGTTTTGTCACAAACACTGTGATTAACTTTATACTGCATGACCAGTCATATCCGAGAATATACCGGATTAAAGCAAGAAACACCAACTTAATCAAAATTTCCAAAGTGAACAGTGTGTCACGAAAACTGGTGCGGGATGAACTGACGCTGGAAGAAGCGTTTGGTCTGCTTGAAAAAATATATATCACCACAAAAGACCATCCGGTCTGGTTTAAAACGATAGCGGGTGCACTGATTGCGCTCAGCTTCCTGTATTTACAGGATGGTCTTCCGATAGATATTTTCACGACACTTGCCGGCGGGGCGCTTGGTATTTGTATCACGGAAATTATTAAAAGACGGACGCCAACCCAGTTTATACCGGAATTTTTCGGCGGACTTACCATCGCATTAACAGTCGTCACCGGACATTATTATATTCCCGGCGGGGATTTATCGACGATGCTGATTTCGTCGGTTATGCCGATTGTTCCTGGTGTGCTGATTACTAACGCAATTCAGGATTTATTTGGCGGACATATGATGATGTTTACAACTAAGTCATCGGAAGCACTGGTCACGTCATTTGCGATAGGTGCAGGCGTATCTTCCGTTCTAATATTCGTTTAAGGAGGAATAATGATGGATTGGATATTCAATTTACTGTTTAGTTTTACTGCGTCTTACTTTTTTGCGGTTGTATTCGATGCTCCGAAAAAATTATTTCTCCCTGCGGGTATTGTCGGAGCCGCCGGCTGGATGATGGGGCAGACGTTTGGAATTGTTTTTGATCTGCCGCTCGTTATGGTGAATTTCATCGGTGCATTTACACTCGGGATAATGAGTCATATAATGGCAAGGGTGTATAAAGAGCCGTCGACAATCTTTTTAACGCCGGGTATCATTCCGTTTGTCCCGGGAGGCATGGCATATGATGCAACAAGCAGCATTATTTTATCGGATTACTTTGGTGCGGTAAATATAATTATGGAAGTCATTATCAGTGCAGGTTCGATAGCAGTGGGAATACTGTTTGCCGAACAGTTTGCATCGCTGTTTATAGGAAAGAGAAGACTGTTATTCAATAAAAACAGATAACTGAAGGAGCTTATTATGGAAATTAGAAAGTATGAATCAACTGATGAAAAAGGATGGGTCAGATGCCGCGTATTATCCTACCTGGATACTGCGTATTATGACGATGTTCACAGAGAGAAAGAAAGATTCGAGAATCCGAGTATTGAACTCGTTGCGATAGAAGAAGACCAGGTTGTCGGTCTGATCGATATCGAATACGATACAGAAGACGATAAAGTATGTTCCGAAGAAGGTGCGGGCGGGATGATATGGCATTTAGCGGTACATCCTGACTTTCAGGGACAGGGCATCGGTAAAGCATTGATGGAAAATGCTGTTGAAGAAGCAATTAAGCTGGACCTTGAGTTCCTCGAAGCATGGACACGTGACGCGGGCAATTCAGCTGAATGGTTTGAAAAGAATGCATACAGAAAAGTTGATGAATATTATCATCTTTACTTATCTGATGAAGATATGGCGCACAATGTGGAACCGGACGACAAAGCACTTCACCCGCTGTATATGTTCGCAGAGTATACAGGCAGTGACATCGAGCAGTTCGATGCGATTGAAAGAAAGTACAAGTGCATGTGCTACATTAGAAATCTGTAATTAAATGGGTTGTTTAACTTCCGGATATTGATGGTATTAATATATAGACTCTGGAGGTGTTCGAATGTTTACAATAGCAGAAGCACTTATATTACTCGGTACGGATGACGACAAAGGCACGGCAGTCTCCTCGGCATCATCATCGCTGAATTACGGGCTGGTCGGTTCGATATTATCCGAGCTCACAATGATGGGGCGCATCGAATTAAAAGAAGGCAAAGTTGTCATTGCCGATGATACATTAACCGAAGTTTCATACTTCAATACTGTAATTGATGAAATTAAAGAAGATCATAAAGAACGGACAGTCGAGCATTGGATTAATCACTTTGCAGGCAAGACGAAAGCGATTAATGATCCGGTGTATTTATCACTCGTGGATAAAGGGATTTTAAAAGAAGAAGATAAGACATACTTTTTCTTTTTCAATACGAATGTCTATCCGACAGTTGATGAACGTCCGGAACAGGAAATCCGCAAACACGTTAATGATGTGGTATTTAATAACGCTGAACCGGATCCTGAGATTGCGATGCTGCTCAGCTTAATAAAAACGTGTGATTTAACAGCCGAAGTATTCGGCAAAGAACGGAAAAAAGCAGCTGAGAAAAAACTGATTGAACTGATTGAGAACAATGAATACGGCAAAGCTGTCAGTAAAACTGTGGAAGACATGGAAGCGGCCATCCTGATGGCAACGACAACAGTAATTACAACGACAGTCATCATGAATAATAATTAAATTACAGTAAACCGGAGTATAATGCTCCGGTTTATTTTTATGTAAATTACCCGAGTTAAAATATTAATCAACCTTTACAATATATTAAACAAATATAAATATTCGTTCTGTAAGATTTGAAAGGCAGCAGCAAAGAGAGACAAAATTACAGGAGGTTTTTATTTATGAAAGACGAATTACAGAGCAGCAGGCCGCTGTTTACAAAACTGTCAGTTGGTTTAATGGCAGCAGCACTTGGAGTATCAGCAGTATTCAGCCCGGTTGCCGAAGGTGCAGGCGGGGGCAGTCCAAATGGAACGGAATCAAGTGCACCTGTGGAACAGACAGCGGAACAGGAAGAATTTTCTCCGGTACTTTCAGATGAGAAACCTGCTGTGGCGGCAGTGCCTGTAAACAACATGCCAAACCGTATTATCACGACAATAAACGGTAATACTCAAACGGAAATGGCTTTTAACTGGTATACAACTGATTTATTTGAAGATGCTAAAGTATGGGTTTCTAAATCAGGGAACTTCGATGATGCTTTAGAATTTAAAGCGGAAGCGACAAAAGTCACTTCAAGTTACGGTGAACGTGACAAAAACGGAAATTACATATTTGCTGAAGTTAAAGAAAACTCGGAAGGGGAGCCGGTTGAAGACGAAAATGGTGAACCTGTACTCAATGGATACTATACTGACCAGCAGGCACACGGTGACGACTGGATGTCCGGAGATTACGGACATATCGAACTTACTGATGTGACGGAGTATTCATATAAAGCAAAAGCGACAGACCTTGAGCCGAATACGGATTACTATTACCAGGTCGGCAGTGAATCAGGTAAAGTCAGCGAAACAGGAACATTCAAAACATCAGGAAAAGCGGGAGATCCATTTAAATTCGTTCACTACACAGATACACAGAATGCTTTCTGGAACGAAAACGTACGGAATGAAGCAGCATTCGGTGCGAACACGTTAATGAATGCACTCGAAACTGCAGGCGATGCAGATTTCGTTCTGCACACAGGTGACGTAGTTGAAACAGCTGAAGTGGAAGATGAGTGGGTGGACTTATTCGGCCAGTCACAACCATACTTCATGCAGACGGCAATGGCAGTCGCATCAGGTAACCACGATGAATATGCTCTTGAATACGGCGACGACCCGCTGACAGAGAAGTTCAACGAACACGTGAACGTACCGGCAGCAAACAATAAAATCGACGGCGGTTCTTACTACTCGTTCGATTACAATGGCGTGCACTTTGTTACATTAAACACGAATGATAACAAAGAATCCGAAGATAACCCGGAAGGAAAAGCAATCGGTGAAGAGCAGATGGAGTGGATTCGTGAAGACGTTGAAAAGGCACGTGCGAACGGTGCAGAGTGGATTGTTTTAAACTACCACAAACCATTGTATTCTAAATCGTATCACTCACTGCAGGATGAAGATGTCCAGAAAGTAAGAGAAGAACTGACTGCATTAATCGATGAACTGGATATCGACCTGGCACTGCAGGGGCATGACCATGTTATATCAAGAACACACTCATTAACGCATGTACCGACAGAAGAGAACTTCTCAAACGCTGAAGTTGAAGATGTTGAAACATTCGTCGGAGACAACGGAGTTGAGTATATGGAGGACCCGGACGGTACAGTTTATGTACTGCCGAACACAGGCGGTACTAAAGAGTATGACGATGTATACTCTAAAGGACTTGACCACCTTCACGAAGTGAGACCTGATCTTAACTGGATGACGCAGGAAAACATGGATCACTACAACAGCTTATTCGGTTTTGGCGGCCAGCCGCAGGACACAGATGCATTTGATGATTCACACTCGAACAACCGTGATTCATCTACACAGAACTTCGCAATTTACGAAGTGGAAGATGATGAAATGATTGTCAGCATGTATCAGTTAAGCGGTGACTTTATGCTGGGTGAAGAAAGAACTGTAGAACTCGTAGACCAGTTCGGAATTCAAAACGGTGAAGATTAAAATTTAAATTAATATAAAAGGGTAGGACATGAGTCTTACCCTTTTGCTGTTTTCAACAGTCCTCTACTGTTGTATTATTAATAAGTTGTTAATAATACAAATACGGAAGGTGTGTTCATATGGAGTACGGTTTTTTATCGCTTTTACCTCCGCTTTTGGCAATCATTATTGCCATTCTTACTAAACAGACCGTTGCCGCATTATTTTTAGGCGTCTGGTTTGGTGCAACAGTAATGAATGAGTGGAATCCGGTTTCAGGTTTTACATATACAGTTAATGAAATTATGGTGCCGTCAATTGCGGATCCGTGGAATGCCTCACTGATACTGCTGGTTGTCTTTACAGGCGGATTCATTAACGTGCTCCGTACGACAGGAGCGGGCCAGGCATTTGGCGATTTCGCGACGAAGAAAGTCAATACGCGCCAAAAAGGGCAGAACTTTGTCTGGGGCAGCGCATTCTTATTCTCTTATACAGAACCCGTATTGATACTTGGAACTGTGACGAGACCCATTACGGATAAATTAAAAATATCACGTGTAAAACTTGCGTACATCGTCGATTCGATGGGCAGCCCGGTGGCATCCATGTCACCAATCAGTGTGTATGCGCCGTTTATTACAGGACTGATTGCGACACAGCTGGCAGCGCTCAGTTTATCAGAAAATCCGTGGTCATTATTCATTCAGATGATACCCTTCCATTTATACGGTATTTTTGCGATTGTCGGCGTGCTGCTGGTCGTTAACATGAAAATTGATATCGGACCGATGTACAAAGCAGAGCAGCGTGCGATTAAAACTGGTAAATTATACGGAGAGCACGATAAGTTAATGATTAACGATACTGGTGATGCAGATGCGGTTGAGGCGGATATTTTCAGTTTCCTGATTCCGCTGGCACTGCTGTTTGCAGGGATTTTCGGAGTTATATTCTGGACCGGCGATATCGGCGCAAATGGACTTGCAGGTGCATTTTTAAATGCAGATATTATATTTGCTATTACGACAGGATTTTTCCTCGGTTCAGTTGGCGGAATGCTCTATGCAAAACTGCGCTATGGCCAGCCGCTTGAAGAACTGCTGAACGGATATGTAGACGGCATTATGCAGGTCATGATTGTACCGGTTATTTTAGTCATGGCATGGTCTATCGGAACAGTCGCAACAGAAATGGGGCTTGGCGATGTCATTGCACATTACGCAGGAAGCTATTTGCCGGCGTTCTTAGTACCAGTAATTATCTTTATACTGGGCGGTCTGATTGCATTTGCATCCGGAAGCTCATGGGGAGTATTCTCGATTATGATACCAATCGCAATTCCAATGGGAATTGCACTTGACCTGGAACTGGCACTTGTCATCGGTGCGGCAATCAGCGGAGGGGTATTCGGCGACCACTGTTCACCGATATCCGATACGAGTATTATGTCATCCACCGGATCTGCAGCTGACCATATGGAACACATCCGTACACAGCTGCCATACGCAATGATTATCGGTTTATCAGCAAGCGCAGGATTCCTGATGAGCGGATTGACTCAAAGCTCAATACTAGGCATTATTACGACTGCGGCTGTACTGGTCGCGATACTGATGTTTGTAAAGAACAGAATGAAGCGCAGAAACTTAGGTATGGACGAATAAAATAAAAAGCACTGAAATTATCAACAGATGATTTCAGTGCTTTTTTCTGTACCAATTCGGCACTGTCAGTTCAAAATCATCATACCAGTCGAGAATTTCAGCATATGAACGTCTCATCGTTTTGATTTCTTTATCTCCAAAACGAATTGCCCATGGCAGCGAAGACAGCATGTTGGATGCAATATACAACTGCAGCAGTTCCCAGAACTCAGCGGGCACATCATGATTAAAGTAACCGTCAATTCTGCCGCTGGCAAAAGCAGGACTGAGAGAAGCACACCATGTAATTCTGTTGAACTCCTCATAAGCTTCGCCCGTATCATGCCGGTCAAAATCTATAATATGCAGTTTGTGATTTGCATCAATAAGCATATTCCCAATATGAAAATCACCGTGATGCTGTACATCTTTACGGTCCTCAATCAGATGTCTGTATTTCTCAACTACGTCAAAAAGTAAATAACCGTTATCGTATTTCAGTTTACAGTCGTTATACATATCGATCTTCCGGTCAATTTTACGATTATATCTCTTATCCCATGATTTAGGACTGACTGAGACTGGCTTAAAATTATGAATCTCAATCAAAATTTTACCTGCAGTCACACCAAAATTATACTGCTCTGACAAGGAGTAATCAGCAAGGACGTCTTCAGCATCATTACCATCCAGCCAGTTTAAAAGAAGACAGTAATAAGTACCATCTAAACATTCACCGTGTGCAATTAAGCTGTGTGTGGAAATGTTATGTTCTTCTGCCTGCCGAAGCAGAGCAGCATGCTGTACATATCTTTCCTTATTTTTAATATCACCGACGCGGAGCAGGTATTTACTGTCTTCAGTTTCAACGATAAACTTCCGGTCATCAGACCATCCTTTATTAAAAGGAGAAATAGATTTAATATCATTAAGCGGCAGCTCAGATTTCAGTGAGTTAATCATCGTTATACTCTGTCTCTTCCAGATATCTATTTGTTACGAGTTCTGACCAGTCGAGAACTGTACCGACAAAGTCAACAATATCCAAATCATTCATCTCATAGGTTTTTCCATCATTTGCACTGCCACATAAATCTTCTATGACTGTTACTTCATAACCTCTGTCTGCAGCTGCTATTGAAGTGAACAGAATACAAAACTCCATGTTAAATCCTGCAATAAACAATTCTTTAATTCGATGCTCTTGTAAATAATTATCCAAATCAGTTTCTTTAAACGAAATTGGAAACTTTTTCTGAATAAGAATATCTGCGCTGTCAGTTAAAATATCCGGTATATTTGCACCATCGGTCCCAAACTCAATCGGACTTCCTTCCATTTCATCAATATGCTGAATGGCGACAACTTTGTCATTGTTTCTTAAAAACTTGCGAGCGACTTTTGCGATGCGTTCCGGCAGTTCCTCATACCCTTTTAAAAAACCATGCTGCACGTCAATAATAAGAAGTGCTTTGGACAATAATACCATCTCCCATGTTAATAATTTACTTTTAGTATAATATACTTGGAGCAGCATCAATAATGATATACAGAAGTGAGTGATATAAATGAAGTTTATCGGAATAGATCTTGCATGGACATATAAAAACGAAAGCGGCATTTGTGTCATGGATGAAAGCGGAGAAGTGCTTATTCTCGAATCTGCTGTGTTCAGCGATGAAGAGATTATTAATATTACTAAATCATACGGTGATGAAAAACTCTATATCGCAATCGATGCGCCGCTGGTTGTAAATAATGAAACAGGATCGCGTCAGGCTGAACGCGATTTGCTTAAAGGCAGAATTAACGGTCACCGGGTATATGCTTTTAATTCCAACAGGACTTTTTTGACGAAAACATTTAAAAGTATCCGGGGAGAAGTGTTGAGCAATTTAATAATCGAACATCTCCCAAATATCAGCATTGGCATTAATGAAGAAGGTTCAAGTATAATTGAGACATTTCCAACGGGAATTGTGAGCGGCTTGTTCCCGGATATTTACCCGGTTAAATATAAACGTAAAGTAGGAATGACATTTGAAGAAACAGTTGGTCAGATGAAGCTGCTGACAGAACGTATTGGCCTGCTTGAACAGCGGGGTATTATATCCGGATTCAAAGAAAAACTGATGGTGGATGAAGCAGCGATTAACCGGAAACATCATAAGCACCTGGAAGATAAGCTGGATGCTGTCCTGTGTACTCTAGGACTTTATCTGATTTATAAAGAGATGGCTGCTGCGAGAAAGTTCGGCCTAGATAAAGATGGTTTTATACTTCTGCCGGAAGCTTTTGAAGAAATATAGTTTATAATTTTGATTTTTTTCACAATAGGTTATAATATAAGTAAGAAAAACATTCAAGGAGTGAAGTGGTTTATGAAAGCAGTAGTATACTATGACACAAAAGATGTTCGAATCGAAGAAGTGGCTGAACCTAAAGTTTATGCTGAGGGTGTTAAAGTAAAAGTTGCCTGGACAGGTATATGCGGTACTGATCTGCATGAGTATCTCGGGGGTCCAATTTTTATTCCGGGAGACGCGCCGAATGGTGTGACAGGTAAAGAGAGACCTGTAATTATGGGACATGAATTCAGCGGTGTAATAGAAGAAGTCGGAGAAGAAGTTGAGGGACTGGCTGCCGGAGATAAGGTTGTTATCAATCCTGTTCTGACAAATAAACAGCATGACAATCCTTTATACGATTTCTATAAAGAAGGAACGTTTATCGGACTCGGAGATGACGGCGGTTTTGCTGATTTTGTCGTCGTACCTGCAGAAAACATAGTTAAACTGAAAGACACTACGTCATTGAAAATTGGTGCTTTGGTAGAGCCGACAGCAGTTGCACTGCAGGCGATTCGTGAGTCGGAACTTCAGTTTTCTGAAACAGTAGCAGTCTACGGTGCAGGTCCTATCGGTCTTGTGACTATATTAGCTGCCCGTGCAGCCGGAGCGAAAGATATCTTTGCCTTTGATTTATCGGATGAGCGCCTCGAGAAAGCTAAAGAATTTGGTGCAACACATACTGTAAACAGCGGTAAAGAAAATCCTGTAGAGTATATTAAGTCGATTTACCCGGACGGTGTCGACCGGACATTTGAAGTCGCGGGTGTGAAACAGACGCTTGAACAGTCTATTCAGTCGACTAGACCGAGAGGCATGGTCTGCATTGTTTCCATCTTTGAAAAAGAAATCGATTTTAATCCGATGATGCTGACAACGTCGGGAGTAAGAATATCAAGTTCTTTAGGTTATGAACCGGATATCTTTGAAGCGACTGTAAAAATGATTGAAAGCGGCCAGATTGATCCGTCGCTGATGATTACTGAAGAAATAGAACTCAATGAAGTGATAGAAAAAGGCTTCAATAAATTAATTGAAGATAAGTCTCAGGCTAAAATTCTCGTTAAACTGAGCGGGGAAGAATAACTGAATATATACTTTTAAAAACCGCGGTGATTATATCAATCACCGCGGTTTTTAATCTGTTATAGTAGTCTTAAAAGAAGTTTTTAAGAATTCATTAAAGGATTGAGAATATGGATAAAACATCATGGCATGTACTGTCAAATGGCGAAGATTTAACTGCTTCAAGCAAATTGTCCATGGCGCTTGATGAAGCGGATGCTGTATTAATCGGTGTCGGTGCCGGAATGGCTGCGGCTGATGGTTTTACATATGCTGGACCGAGATTTACACAAAATTTTCCGGATTTCATTGAAAAATACAGCTGGCTGGATATGTTTCAGGCAAGTGTGTTTGAGTTTGAAAGCCTAAATGAAGAGTGGGCATTTTTCAGCCGTTTTGTTGATTTAAATTATATGAGCCAGCCGCTTGGTGGGTCCTATGTCCGTCTTAAAGAATTACTTGAAGGTAGAAATTATCATATTATTACATCCAATGCAGACAATGCATTTGAAATCGCAGGCTTTGATCAGGACAAAGTTTTTGATGTCCAGGGTAAATATAATCTGCTGCAGTGCTCAAAGGGATGTACTCCGAAACGGTTTAACAATGAAGAATTAATGAAAGATATGATAGAACAGCAGCAGAACATGAAAGTCCCGGATGAGCTGATTCCGTACTGCCCGGAATGCGGTGCATCGATGGAACTGAACAGACGCAATCATACCGACTGGATGGTTGAGGATGATAAATTCTTTAAAGACCAAAAGCTGTTCCATAATTTTTTAGACCATAATATAAATAAAAAACTGTTAATACTGGAACTGGGCTGCGGCTATATGGCACCGCAGGTGATTAAACATCCGTTTCAGCAAATGACGGAAAATCGAAATAATGCATTATATATGACTGTGAACTTAAAAGATTACAGAATACCGCCTGCAATCAGAGAACGGTCAGTATGGCTGCAGGAAGATATTAAAGAACTGTTATTAAATGTTCAAAAGGAAAAGTGGTTTACTAAAAAGAAAATTTACGAAACGGAGTACTAGTCAATGTATCTTATAGAAGTTAAACGCAACGGAAAGTACATATACGACGGAGCAGTCGCTCTTGCTGTGCAGGTCTATGCCCAGAAAAATTTATTTTTAGGTGAAGACATGGTCTTTCCATATTTAACAGAGCCGCTGGTCCAGGTCGGCCGCTATCAAAATGCACGGGAAGAAGCGAATCTTGAATATATGAAAGAACACGGTATTAATCTGGTGAGAAGAGATACCGGAGGCGGTACGATTTATCTCGATATGGGCGGAGTGAATTTCTGTTTTGTCAGCGACAATACCGATGTGAGTGCGGATATTAACTTTGACCGGATGTATGAACCTGCGATTCAAATACTCAAAGAACTCGGTTTAAAAAATGTTGAAAAGAGCGGGCGTAATGATCTTCATGTAGATGGGAGAAAAGTATCAGGCGGTGCGATGAATGTCGTAAATGGCCGGACATACAGCGGATATTCGCTGCTGCTTGATGTCGATGAAGAGAAGATGGAAAAATCGCTGAAACCAAACAAAAAGAAAATGGAATCCAAAGGCATCAAATCTGTCAGAAAGAGAGTAATTTCCTTAAGAGAATATTTAGATGAAGAATATAAAAATCTGTCCAGTATTGAATTCTGCGAACTGATGATTTTAAAAATATTCAACGCAGCCGACAGAAGTGAAATAAAAACCTATGAACTGACTGATAAAGACTGGGCCGGAATTGATAAGTTAATGGCTGAAAAGTACAGCAGCTGGGACTGGACTTTCGGGAAATCACCGCGATTTAAATATTCAAAAGACGGCAGATTTTCAATCGGTACTCTGGATATTACGCTCGATGTAGACTCAGGTATCGTCCAGCATGCTAAGATTTACGGTGACTTTTTCGGCAGCTGTGAAATCAGTGAAGTCGAAGAAGTGCTTGAAGGTGTCAGACTGAAAGAAGAAGATTTAACCGAAGCATTGTCTTCTATCGACTTACAAAAATATCTCGGCAGTATTACAAAAGAAGAAGTTGTCCAATTAATATTGGAATAAATTCAAAACTTAAGGGTAAATATTAAGAAAGTATTTTAAAAGGGGCGCATCCACAGTGGAACATCTAAAAATAAATGAAGACAGATTACTAAACAGAATTAATGAACTTGGGCAGGTTGGACGAAATGATAAAGATCAGTTAATCAGACTGGCACTCTCGGATGAAGATAAAGAGGGCAGAGATTTACTGGTCAGCTGGTTTAATGAACTGGACTTAAAAATAGAAGTGGACCGTTTTGGTAATATTTTTGCGACATGGGAAGAAGAACATAACAAAGGCGAGAAACCGTTAATGCTCGGCTCGCATATCGACTCTGTAATCGATGCAGGGATTTATGACGGCAGTTACGGCGTATTATCAGGACTGGAAACCGTGCAGACATTAAAAGAAAACAATGTTAAAACAAACAGACCGGTAACGATTGCTGCATTTACGAATGAAGAAGGCGTACGCTTCCCGCCAAGCATGCTTGGTTCGCTGGTATATTCGGGTGATCTGGACATCGATAAAGCACTGGATACCATCAGTATCGACGGACTCAGATTAGGTGATGAACTGGAGCGTATCGGTTATGCAGGTGACAATGAACCTGGATTTATAGAACCGGAAGCTTATATTGAACTGCATATTGAACAAGGACCTGTACTCGACAAAGAAGGTTTTGAGATTGGCGCAGTTCATAATCTGCAGGGAAACTCGAGACGTGAAATTACCTTTACAGGTGAAGCGAACCATGCGGGATCTACACCGAACTACTTACGTAAAGATCCGATGCAGGCAGTGATACACTTTATGTCGACGCTGTATAACTATATTAATAAAAATGGTCTCGATACAGTAGCAACACTGGGATCAATCCAGCTTGAACCAAATGCGGCAACGATTATTCCGTCGAAAGCTACTTTCACGCTGGATATGAGAAGTCCGTCAGAGAAAGGGTTCGATGAAGCACAGCAGCTGGTACGTGACACTCTGGATGAAATTAAAGCAGAAGGAAAAATAGGTGTGCAGGCAACAGAATTTGCGATATTTGAACCGGTATCCTTTGATAAGACAATCGTTGAAAATATCGTTGCAGCTGCAGGGGACTTAAAACTGAGTTCCAAGTTAATGACATCAGGTGCAGGGCACGACGCTCAGATGATTAACAGGATTGCACCGTCAGCGATGATTTTCGTACCAAGTAAAGACGGTGTCAGCCACAACCCGATGGAATATACGTCACCGGAACAGCTTGTAAATGGTGCGAATGTACTGCTGCTTACAGCAGGGAGACTGCTTGACGCTAAATAAAACTAATAAGGCAGGGTTATATTATGGAAATGAACAACATTCTGGAAGTCACATTGTTCAGTGAAATTCCAGTGCCGGAAGATATAAATGAGATGCTCGTAAATGGCGAAGAAGCGGTTGCATCATACAAAACATTCCGCGACAGTGTCACATTTACGACTAAACGAATTATAGTACGTGACTCACAGGGTATGACTGGTAAAAAAGTTGAAATTTACTCAATACCATACAAAATTATCGATATATGGTCTTCGGAAAATGCCAGAGGCATGTTTGATTTAAATGCTGAAATCGAACTGTGGACGAGAACCGGACGCTTTAAAATTAAACTGGATAAGAAAATTGATATCCGGGAAATCGATATGCTGATTGCCAACGCAGTACTGTAACTGTTAGTCAGCTTGAAAATCGGGTATTACTAATCTAATCAAAAATTTGAGGTGGTAACAATGGCAAAAAATGAGAAAAAGATTATTAAAAAAGCATGGCAGGAAACGAAGAACTTAAAAGAGGGCGAAGTATTTCTGCTTAAGGACCTTTTTAAAGGCTATAAATGGAACCGTCTGGAAATGGAAATGCGAAGCAGCTTAGGACGACTGTTTTTAGAAAAAGTACAGAAGAAAAATTCAGTTGAAGCAATTGAAAAGACATCATCCCATCAGCAGCAGTACAGAAAGCTCGGATAAGCTTTATCAGAACCAGGTTTAACACTGGTTTTTTTGTTCTGAAATAACGTGACGTATTAATAATGTTGAAATATTTCATTTAAAACGATAATATAATACAATTAAAAGTATTCAATTTGGAATTGTATTACACATAAAGAGGTGGAAATTTCAGATATGGACCCGAGGATTTTAACGGAGTTTGATATCATTGCTAAATTTACTTATTCTTTATTTAAAAAGCTGAATGAACTGCTTATTGATTAACATTATTAAATAGGGAGAGATTTAGCTTTGAGTGTTTGGTCTATTATTATATTTTTAACAGTAATTATCGGCGTGGCACTATATGCATATTTCAGATCAAGAAGCGTAAATAAAAAAAGTGCATCCGGATACTTTATGGGCGGACACAGCCTGACCGGTTTTGCGGTAGCATCAACAATAATCATGACAAACTTATCAACCGAACAGCTCGTCGGACAGAATGGCCAGAGCTTTGTTGCAGGTATGGAAGTTATGGCATGGGAAGTCACAGCAGCAGTCGCAGTAGTGCTGCTGTGCTGGGTGTTTTTACCTAAATACTTAGGATACGGTATCAGTACGATCTCGGAATTTATCGAAATGCGTTATGATGTTTTCACTAAAAGACTCGTATCTATGTTATTTATATTCACATATGTGGTATCATTTCTGCCAGTTGTATTATATTCAGGATCACTTGTTTTTAACCAGCTGTTCAATGTCAGCGGATTTCTGAATGTAAGTAATAATACGGCGGTTATTATTATCGCAGCGGTTATCGGTGTTGCAGGCATACTGTATTTATTCATCGGCGGTCTGTCGCTGAGTGCATACAGTGATACATTGTATGGAATCGGCTTAATAGTCGGAGGACTTATCGTTACGATACTTGCACTTAAGTATCTGGGGAGCGGAAGTTATCTTCAGGGATTCGACCATATTGTAAAAGAAACACCTGAGAAATTAAACGCCTGGGGTGCAGTTGACTCAACGATTGTACCGTGGCCAACATTATTTTTCGGAATGTTATTTAACAATTTATTCTTCTGGTGTACGAATCAGATGATTGTCCAAAAAGCAATGGCAGCTAAAAGCTTGAAAGAAGCACAAAAAGGCGCGATATACTTAAGCATATTTAAAATATTCGGTGCGCTGTTCTTAGTGCTGCCGGGTATTATTGCATATAATATTTTTAACGGTAATGTAGGCGGTACAGCAGATAACGCCTATCCGATGCTGATCAGTACGATATTACCGGGATGGGCATACGGATTATTCGGTGCGATTATCTTCGGTGCAATACTGAGCTCATTTGTAGGTGCATTGAACAGTACGGTGACATTGTTCTCACTGGACTTTTATAAATCATTTATTAATAAAAACGCTTCAGACAGAAGAGTGTCATATGTCGGGAGAATTACGACAATCGTTGTCGGTGTAATTGTGGTAATACTCGCGCCGGTAATTTCACTGTTCCCGTCAGGACTGTATGCAGTAGTGCAGCAGTTTAACGGAATATACAGTCTGCCGGTATTAATATTGGTAGTCGTCGGATTCTTTGCGAAGAAGACATCAAAACTGGGTGCAAAAGTAACATTTATAACGCATATCATATTATATGCATCAGCAAACCTGTTTTTAGAAGACGTACATTATTTATATATATTAAGCGTACTGTTCTTTATAGATCTGGCAGTACTGCTCGTATTTAATAAACTGTATCCATCGAACGAATTTGATTTACAATCAAACTTCTCGAAAGTGGATATGACACCATGGAAATACAGATATGTCGCAGGAATTGCTGTACTGGCGATTGTTGTCGGCAGTTATATAATCTTTTCTCCGTTAGGAATAGCGGCGTAAAACAGATAAAAAAGCACCTCCATTTCAAATACGAAATGGAGGTGCTTTTGATGTTTAAACAAACATACTCCCGGCAATCAGTCCGAATGCAACAGCGACTAATGTGAAGAAAATAGTGCTGAAGGAGTATTTGAAGAATAATTTTGTTTTCTTTTCCCGGAGGAGATTAAACTGATCTAAAGCAAATTGTGAATATGTCGTAAAGCCGCCTAAAAATCCGGTAACGATAATCAGGTAGTACTGATTATTTGCTGTCACCAGCATCACAACGAAGCCAATCAGGAATGCACCTGCGATATTTATTGCCATCGTATTGTAAGGCATGTCTTTATTTTTAAAAACGGGCAGCTGGTTTACATACGCACGGAGACAGGCTCCGAGTGCTGCTGCAACCATCATCGTCAGTATATTAATCATTTAATTTTTTACCTCCGAGCGTAAATCCGAGGAATACAGCAACGACCCCGAGCAGCAGGTTGATACCAAGGTAAATGATAAACATTACATAATCTCCGTAAGAAAGAAGTAAATAATGTTCATAGCTCAGCATCGAAAATGTCGTGAAGCTTCCAAGGAATCCCGTAATTAAAAAGCTGTGCATTGACGGCTTCAATTCTTTTGCGATAAAGAAGCCAATCAGCAGTGCACCGGCCATATTCACTATTAAAGTACCGCTGAAAAAAGGCAGCTGGAGTGTCAGTGCTCCTATGGATAGTAAAAAGCGCAAAAGTGCACCTAGTGCCGCACCTGCGCCTATACTTAAATATTTATTCATAAAATTTCCAATCTAAACTTAATTTTTAATTGCTTTGCGTACGAGTGCAAGTCCTGCGACAGCAGCTGCCGCTGCAGCACCGGCCTGTACTTTTTTGCTTGAAGTCAGAGACTTAACTACCAGGTTAAGGTTTTGAGGTCTCTCTGCAAGTCTTCTCATGAAGTAAGCGTACCAGTCAGTTCCATATGGTACGTACACACACATGTTATAACCGCGTGCCACTAAATCCTGCTGATAGTCTTTACGGAAACCGTAAAGCATCTGGAATTCAAATTTGTCTTTAGAAATATTCTGCGTTTCAATGAAACGAAGTGTCTTCTCGATAATGTTGTGATCATGGGTTGCGATAGAAGTGAAACCATCTCCTTCTACTAAATGCGTTTTAATAATTTCAAAGTAGGACTGATCGATATCAGTTTTCGACTGATATGCAAGTGTATCCGGCTCTTTGTAAGCTCCTTTAACTAAGCGCGTACGGGTATTCTTGTATTTTCTGACGTCTTTTTTAGCATCATAGAAATATGCCTGAATAACAGTACCGACATTGTCGTATTCCTCGAGCAGCTTATCAAGAATAGTCAGTGACTGTTCTTTTGATAAATAGTTCTCCATATCCAGGTTTACAAACATATTCGTTTCTTTCGCCGCATCAAGAATTTCTTTTATATTGTTATAACAGAAAGTTTCATCAATATTTAAGCCGATTTGAGAAAGTTTAACTGATGCGTGGGCATTCAGTCCTTCTTTTTGAATCTCTTTAATCATTTTAATGATATTATTTTTTTCTTTCTCAGCCTCTTTGCGGTCGGATATGAATTCTCCGAGATTATCAAATGTAACACTCATACCTTGATTATTTAAGTCGGCCAGACAATTGAGAGTGTCTTTAACACCCGTTCCTCCGACTACTTTCTGTGCACCAAATCTAAGTCCCATTTGTTTTGATGCATTATTCAAAATCTTGTTTTCCGATAAACCGATGAAAATATCCCTAACTACTCCCATTGCTAATCCTCCTGTAAATAAAGCGTTTTCTTTTTATGCTTAATTCATTATATCGTCTTTCAAGATAAAAAGGGTGTAAAATATTTTATTTATTTAGTTTTTATAGTTGGGAATGTGACCAACGTATGTCTCATTGATGCGTTTCATTTCCTCAAGGTCTTCTGAGGTCAATTCCCTGACCACTTTTGCAGGGCGTCCGAAAGCAAGTGTGTTCGGCGGAATTACAGTGCCGCCGGTAACTAATGAACCGGCACCTATAAATGCATTTTCCCCAATTACAGCCTCATCAAGCACGATTGAATCCATTCCGATTAACGCGCCGTTTTTCACTGTACAGCTGTGCAGTGTCACTTTGTGTCCAACAGTTACGTTGTCTCCGAGTGTTAAAGGAAGGCCGGGTGTCTGGTGCAGGACTGATAAGTCCTGGACGTTTGTATTGCTGCCGATGCGTACAGGTGCGATATCACCGCGGACGACCGAACCGAAAAATACTGAAGAGTTGTCCCCGATTTCAACGTCCCCGATTACTGTTGCATTTGGTGCGATAAACGCTGAGTCGCTGATTTTTGGTGTATGATTTTTATAATCTATTATCATTTTAAATATCCTTTCCCTTCTCAAATGTTATAATAAACTCATCATATCAAATTTGCATATTTTTGTAAGGAGAAAGCTTATGTGGAAGTGGGAGACAGAAAACGAACCAAAGGGTGTCGTGGTCATTGTTCATGATTTGCTGGAGCATCATGAATACTACGATGAGCTGACTGTAAAACTGCGCCGTGACGGCTATCATGTCATTATCGGCGACCTGCCGGGACACGGTCAGACGACACGTGTGAACAAAGGACATATCAACAGTTTTGAGCAGTATGTGGAAAGAGTCGCTGAATGGCATGAACTTGCCGGACAGTACGATCTTCCAACGTTTATAATCGGTCAGGGTCTCGGTGCTTTAATCGCACTTGAAGCACACAGACAGAACAGAATTCAGTCGGACGGCATCGTTGCACTGAATCCGCTCTTATCATTTAAACAGTCATTTATAAACCGCAAAAATACAATACTGACAAGCGTACGCGTAACAAGCGACGAAGCGAGATTCAATCTCGGAATTAAGATGAACTACTTTACGCAGGATAAACGGTTCCTCGAACGTTATAAAGCTGACGAACTGATCGTCGACAGGGTAAGCTACCAGTGGTACAAGACGATTATTAATCAGATGAAACTGACGTCTGAGAATATGGAAGAAGTTGCAGGCGTGCCGATACTGACGGTAATGAGCAATGATAACCAGATTATCAATCCTTATTTATCTGCGAAGTACATTAAGAGAACATTGTCGGATGACTTCCGTTTTACCATGCTGGATTCGGACGAGCACAGCATATTCCAAAGAGAGAATATAGAATATCCGTATTATTTAATGGGTCAGTTCTTTAATGCACAGCTGTTTTCAATCGGCGTCATAATGGATTAATTAAGTATTTTTGACATAAAAATTTAACCCGTACGCCGGCAGTTCCAAATGGAACCCGGTGTACGGGTTTTAACTGATATGTACTGTGATTACTTCAATTTTTCTATAACGAGTAGAAATGGAGCATTGTTTTTCTGGTTGATGTACTGGTAGCGGAGAACATGTGCTTTATCCTGCGGCCAGGCCGACAGGTTATCGAGAAGTGCATCGCGTTCAATTTTACCGCTGTCATGACCGTGATAGACGACAATAACAATTCGGCCGCCGGGTGTCAGCAGCTTAAACAAATCAGTTACCGCAGCAATCGTTGTATCGAATGCTGTAGTAATCGTTTTGTCACCGCCCGGCAGATAGCCAAGGTTAAAGATTCCTGCTTTTACAGGAGCTTCAACGTATTTGGATATATTCTCATGACCGTCGTGCACGAATGTAATATTCTCTTTGCTGTACTTTTCGCGGGCAGTGCCGATTGCTTCAGCCTGCACATCGAAGCTGTACACATGGCCGTCCGGTACAAGGCCGGCAAGAAAATCTGTATCGTGGCCGTTGCCGCAGGTGGCATCGACTAATTTATCTTCTGTGCTCACGATTTCTTTAATGAAATCTTTTCCGGCAGGAAGTATTCTTTGCAGCATAATATCAATCCTTTCAATTTCTATTAATTTTATCATAAGAAGGTTGGGTCTTTAATGATTACTGCCAGTAATTTAACTAAAAACTACGGTGCAAAAGCAGCCGTTAAAAATATAAATCTTTCTATTAAAAAAGGTGAGCTGTTTGCTTATCTCGGACCAAATGGTTCAGGCAAGTCCACAACGATAAAAATGCTCATGGGTCTTTTGGAACCGACGGACGGCACCGTTGAAATTTTAGGAGAACCGATGCATTTAAACAATACGGAGCTGAAAAGAAAAATCAGCTTCGTACCGGATACACCGGATATTATAGGCAAGCTGACAGGCAACGAATATTTAAACTTTGTTGCAAGTATATACAAAATGGACAAACAGACGTATAAAGAAAAACGTGATGAACTGGTGAGTATGTTCGAGCTTGGCGGCGACCTCGGTACACTGGTGGAAGAATATTCACACGGGATGCGTCAGAAGCTCGTCGTAATCGGCGCCTTGATGCATTCACCGGAAGTGATTTTTCTCGATGAACCGAACGTCGGACTGGATCCGAAGAGTAACCGTGAATTGAAAAACTATTTAACGGACTACGTTAAACAGGGGAACACAGTTTTTCTGACGACACATACATTAAGTCTGGCAGAAGAAATTGCAGACCGTATCTGTATTATTTATCAAGGTGAGATTAAAGCGCTCGGCACACTTCAGGAACTCCGTCAACAGGCGGGGATGGGCCGCAGCTTAGAGGATGTATTCCTTGCGCTCACAGACGGGGAGGACGTGCATGTTCAAGAGCATACTGAAAGTTGAGGCACAGTCCCGACTGAATTATTTTAAAGCACTGAGTACCGGAAAGATAATTTTATACTTATTTCTGGCATTAATACTGCTCGCGATGATTGTTCCGGCAGTATGGATGGTCTTAAATCTGTTTCTTTTAAACGCAGAAGAAGTACTGATCGGTAAAGCTGCAGTGCTGCTGTCGCTGTTTCTCGCTGCGATATTATCATTATTTTTAGTGAACGGCATTATTAAAGAAATGTTTATGGATAAAAATATCGATTCCTATTTAGTGCTGCCGGTCACACCGAAAGCTGTATTTTCTGTAAAACTGTTTTACCAGTTTACATTTAAAGTGCTGCCGGTCGTACTCTTTATAAGTCTGGCAGCGGGACTGACACTGGCAGCAAGATACGGTGCTCCAATGCTTGTTTTAAGCAGTGCCGTCTACTTTTTGTTTATCGGAGCAGTGAGTGTTGCGGCGGCTTATGCAATTGTATTTGCAGTCACGAAAGTATCGTCGGCAAGACGCGTCGGTGAAGTACTGACATTGGCCGGCGGTATTGCAAGCGTGCTGCCTTACTTTATTATTGTGGCGGGCGGGCAGTATTTAATGACGGTCATTGAAATGATGCCGGATGTGGACTTTATCTTTTCAGGATTTTTATATAAACCTGAAATAATGAAATATATTCTGCTGCTGATTGTGTTCGCAGCTGCAGCTGCGGCTTTAATCTGGTTCGTTCTGAATTATGTGACCGGAGCCTTTGTTAAAGGAACAGCGAATACGAGAACAGTCGAACGTAAAAAAACAGTGTCGGCCGAAACAGGTTCACCGGTTCGGGCGCTCTTAAAAAAAGATATTACGATGACGAAACGTGATTTTAAAGAATGGTCGGCGGTGCTGCCTCAGTATTTATTCCCGTTTGTGTTTTTATATTTACTGACTTCAAATCCGCTGATTTACGGCGGTGAATCATCATCGGATGATCAGGTGATGATGTCGATTGCATTCGCAGGTTCGATTATGATTTCACTGTTTGTCGCAGCAATGAACACCGCAAGAGACGCGCGCACATATGCATTTTTAAAAATGATGCCGGTCAGCGGAATGGATATTGCCAAAGCAAAATACTTATATAACTTTATAACGATTACACCGATGTACGTTCTGATTACAATTATTATTTACTTTATACTGGATGTTCCGGTCACAACACTGATTTATGCGGTACTGGTTTCAGTGCTTCTTGTACTGATTGTTGCACCGCTCGGTATGCTGCTCGGCACGATGAATCCTGTCGTCTCGAAAAAGAATCCGGCGCAGCGTCTGGATACTGCTGCGAACGTAATTATTTCAGTTACTATTTTTGCTCTTATATTTTTAATGGGTTATTTAACGCAGTTTACGATTGGGTTTAACGGTGAGGAATACGTATTGAAACACGGTACAATGCTAATGGTTATCGGTGTGTTAATCGTTTTGAGTATTTTATCGTATGGAATTCTGTTAAGAAAAACGGGTGCGAGGTACGATAAAGGATATAATATTACGTATAAGGACTGATAATTATGAGGGGTACTGTATATTATAAAAAATTTGATATCGGCTGGCTCCGGATTGAATCGCAGAATGATGCGATTATCAGAATCGATTATGCGGATGAAGCGGGACAGCTGGATGAACCGGATAAAGTGATTGAGCAGTGTGTGCGCGAACTGGAAGAATACTTCATGGGGGAACGCGATACTTTTGATGTGAAGATTAATCCGAACGAGGCCGGCACGCCGTTTCAGCAGTCGGTCTGGCAACAGCTTCGCCAGATTCCTTACGGTGAAACAATCAGCTACAAGACACTGGCTGAGCGGATCAGCGGGAGCAATTATTCGCGCGCAGTCGCCAATGCGAACGGTAAAAATCCAATCTCAATTATTATTCCGTGCCACAGAGTAATCGCGAGTAATAATAAGCTTGGCGGATATACCGGCGGGCTGGATAAGAAAAAACTGCTCTTATCTGTCGAGAGCCGCTGATAACCTTGCTATATTAATGAAATTCAGCTATATTATTAATATCAGAAGTAGTAGCAGAAACGTTTTTTTAAGCGAGCCGGTGGCTGGTGTGAACCGGTATTAGCGTCAAGTGAACTTGTCTGTGTTAATTTCATACATCTTAAAGTTGCACTTAATGTGAATGCGGGTGGTACCGCGGTCTTATAGATCGTCCCATATCTTTTTTAGATATGGGATTTTTTTATTTAATAGGAGGAAAACTAATGACGTTTAAACACAGAGATATCGAAAAGAAATGGCAGCAGCATTGGGAAAACAACAAGATTTTTAAAACTGAAGATGAAATCGGCAAAGAGAAATTCTATGCACTGGACATGTTCCCGTATCCGTCAGGTGCAGGACTTCACGTCGGTCACCCTGAAGGTTACACAGCGACAGATATCGTCAGCCGCATGAAACGCATGCAGGGCTACAATGTGCTTCATCCGATGGGGTGGGATGCATTCGGTCTGCCTGCAGAGCAGTATGCAATCGACACAGGAAACGATATTCATGCTTTCAACGATAAAAACATCGATACGTTCCGCCGTCAGATTAAAGAACTGGGTTTCAGTTACGACTGGGACAGAGAAATTAACACGACAGATCCTGAATACTACAAATGGACGCAGTGGATCTTTATCCAGCTGTATAATAAAGGACTTGCTTACGTTGACGAAGTACCTGTGAACTGGTGTGAAGCACTTGGAACAGTACTTGCGAACGAAGAAGTAATCGACGGCAAGAGCGAGCGCGGCGGACACCCGGTCGTACGCAAGCCCATGAGACAGTGGATTCTGAAAATCACTGAATATGCGGATCGCCTGCTTGAAGACCTTGATGATCTTGACTGGCCTGAATCGTTAAAAGATATGCAGCGCAACTGGATTGGTAAATCAGAAGGGGCTAATGTCACTTTTGAAATCGACGGTTTTGATGAATCATTCTCTGCGTTTACGACACGTCCGGATACTATTTACGGTGCGACGTACGCAGTACTTTCTCCAGAACATAAATTAATCGATAAAATTACGTCCGGCGAACAGCGTGAAGCGGTTAAAGCATATCAGGAAAAAGCAGCGCATAAGAGTGAGCTTGAACGTACTGATTTAGCCAAAGAGAAAACCGGTGTGTTTACAGGTGCATATGCTGTTAACCCGTTAAGCGGTGAAAAACTGCCGATCTGGATTGCAGACTACGTTTTAGCATCTTACGGTACTGGTGCAATTATGGCAGTTCCGGCACATGATGAGCGTGACTATGAGTTTGCTAAACAATTTAATCTGGAAATTATTCCGGTACTCGAAGGCGGAAATGTTGAAGAAGAAGCATTTACCGGCGAAGGCGCACATATTAACTCAGGCCCGTTAGATGGACTTGGACTTGATGACGGTATTAAGAAAGCAATTGAGCTTCTTGAAGAGAAGAATGCCGGAGAAGCGAAAATTACTTACAGATTAAGAGACTGGCTGTTCAGCCGTCAGCGTTACTGGGGCGAGCCAATTCCTGTAATTCACTGGGAAGACGGTACGATGACGACAGTTCCTGAAGAAGAACTGCCCCTTGAACTACCGGTAATGACGGAAATTAAACCGTCAGGTACAGGCGAATCACCGCTTGCAAACAATACTGACTGGATTAATGTTGTAAGAGAAGACGGCGTTAAAGGCCGCCGCGAAACGAACACAATGCCGCAGTGGGCAGGCAGCAGCTGGTACTTCCTGCGCTTTATCGATCCGCACAACACGGAGCAGCTGGCTGATCCCGAGAAACTGAAACACTGGCTGCCTGTAGATTTATATATCGGCGGGGCGGAGCACGCAGTGCTTCATCTGTTATATGCAAGATTCTGGCACAAGTTTCTTTACGACCTTGGCGTTGTTCCGACAAAAGAACCATTCCAGAAATTATATAACCAGGGAATGATTCTCGGTGAAGGCAACGAGAAAATGAGTAAATCTAAAGGAAACGTCGTAAACCCTGACGACATCGTATATTCACATGGTGCAGATACACTGAGATTGTATGAAATGTTCATGGGACCGCTTGACGCATCCATTGCATGGAACGAAAACGGGCTCGACGGTGCGAGAAGATTCCTTGACCGCGTGTGGAGACTTCTTGTTAATGAAGAAACAGGTGAACCTGCAGCGAAGATTGTGGACAAAGAAACACCTGAACTCGATAAAGTTTATAACGAGACAGTGAAGAAAGTAACGGAAGACTTCGAGTCGCTGTTATTCAACACAGGAATTTCACAGCTTATGGTCTTCGTTAATGAAGCATATAAAGCGAAAGAAGTCAGCAAAACTTACGTTGAAAACTTTGTAAAACTACTGTCGCCAGTTGCACCGCACATCGCTGAAGAACTGTGGAATATTTTAGGCAATAAAGAAACACTTGCATATGCAGAGTGGCCATCATATGACGAAACTAAACTTGTAGAAGATAAAGTAGAAATCGTTGTACAGATTAACGGTAAAGTTAAGAATAAGCTTGAAATCGCAAGAGACCTGTCGAAAGACGAAACAGAAAAACTTGCTATGGCTGATGAAAAAATCAAAGAAGAATTGGAAGGGAAGACGGTACGTAAAGTCATCGTTGTACCTCAGAAATTAGTGAACATTGTAGCTAATTAATAAATGAATACAGAAACACCGTCCCGGACTGGCTGAAGGTCCGCGGCGGTGTTTTTGTTTATAAAATTAATAAATTCGGTAGTCAGTTTTCCCTCAGGTCCAGCTTGACTCTCGGAATCTGACGCCCGGGTTTAAAATAGTATGTGCATTATT